>CANGNA010000003.1 GCA_947455215.1 Chitinophagaceae bacterium | reverse complement strand
GTCTGCATCACATCCTTGCGGATGGGTTCCTTTATGGCGTTCAGTTCCTGCACCGCAGCAGCTATGGCCTGCGCATTGGCACCGCCATCGTACACCACCTGGTTGCACAGGCTGGTAGCCTGCTGCATCTGTGCCTTTATTGGCGCCAGGAAAGCCTCCCACGCACGCTGTTTGGCAGTGCGGGCCTCTTCTTTAGCCTCATCTTCCATCGCAGAAAGCTCGGCATCATCAGCTATATTATTCTCTATAAGGAACTGTTTCAGTTTGGCGATACAGTCCATCTCCTTTTCCCACTCCAGGCGCTCCTTGCTCTTGTAGCGCTCGTGCGAACCAGAGGTAGAGTGCCCCTGCGGCTGCGTTACTTCCTGCACGTGGAATATAGCCGGGATATGTGTTTCACGTACGCGGTCTATGCCCTTCTGCACTGTGTCCATCAAGCCGGCATAATCCCAACCTTTAACGGTGTATATATTGATGCCACCCTTCTCCTCGTTCCACTGCATACCTGCCAGCGCATCAGAGATAGAGTTTTTAGTCGTCTGGTACTTGCGTGGCACAGATATACCATAGCCATCATCCCATACAAACACAGCCAGTGGCACTTGCAGTACGCCCGCCGCATTGATGGTCTCCCAGAACAAGCCTTCTGATGTAGAGGCATCGCCGATGGTGCAGAACACCACCTCGTTGCCCTTGCGGGTAAACTTCTCAAACCCTTCCTGCAGCACATCTACATTACGGTACATCTTAGATGCCTGTGCCAGGCCCAGGGCACGCACCATCTGGCCTGCTGTAGGCGATATGTCGCTGCTCGACTGCGGTGCAGCCATCAGGTCTTTATATTCACCATTTTCATCAAGCCAGCGCGTACCATAGTGGCCATTCATCATGCGGCCACCTGTAGCCGGTTCATTGTCTATATCCGGATCAGCATAAAGCTGGGAAAAGAATTTCTGTATATCGCTCATGCCCGTAGCAAACATCAGTGTCTGGTCGCGGTAGTAACCACTGCGGATATCCCCGTCGCGGAAACACTTGGCAGCAGCTATCTGGGCCAGTTCCTTACCATCGCCGAATATGCCAAACTTAGCCTTGCCGGTAAGTACCTCGCGGCGACCTATAAGGCTGGCCTCACGGCTGGCAACAGCAAGACGGTAATCTTCCAGCGCTGCTTTCTTAAACTCCTCAAACGACATTCGCTTCGACTTAGACACAGTGGCTATTTTAGGCATACTATTATTTGAAATTCAATGAACGACAAAGATAATTAAAAAGGGTTAATTGCTGTATGGGGAAACGCATCCCGGTATTATGAGTAGTGTATCTTACCGTTCGTGACAAAAAACGACCGTTGGTAAGAAAAACAAAGTGAGCTAAAAACAAATAGATACCTTTACGGATAAATAACTATATACTATGAAAAAAGCGATCGCTTTTATTGTATTTTCTCTAATACTTAGTACCGGCTTTCTACACGCTCAATCCGGCAGCTATACCCCTATAGCAGGTGGTTCGTTGTGCCTGCCGCCCGATCATGGCCCTGCCATTCCCGGATGTGTTTTTGCTCCGCAATACACTATGCTCGATAGAAATGGAACATTATACGTGGCAGCAAATCATGTTATCTTTAAAATAGACACAACGGGCACCATTACCCGCCTTATAGGAGACGGTACAACGCCTTGGGATTCTGTTGACTATGAAGATGGCAACCCCGCACTTAACGGACATGTATTTATGGTTTCGGGAATGGCTACAGACAGTCATGGCAATTTTTATTTTGCTGATAATGATCTTGGCCGGCTCAGAAAAATAGATACCTATGGCATCGTTACTTCACTAACCTACTATTCATACCCATTCTCGGTTTGTGTCGACTCGCTGGACAACGTGTATTATTGCGGAACAGACTCAAAAATAACCAAGATCACCCCTTCTGGCGCGTCATTAGTGATCGCAGGTACCGGCACCGACGGATTCGGCGGCGATGGGGGGCTGGCAACACTCGCACAACTATCTTATCCTTCTGGCTTGGTCATAGGCAGGGATAACTATCTATACTTTACCGACAATAACAGAATTCGGAAGATCAGCCCCGATGGATATATCTCTACTTTCGCCGGCAATGGCTCTGTAATACCATCAGGCGATGGCGGATTTGCCAACGAGGCCGGAATTGGCTCCACCTTTGCTGCATCACTACATTTCGACCCAGCTGGCAATCTATATTATACTACTGATAATTACATGGGTAGCACCCCGGGCCCTATACACAGGAAAATAACACCGGCAGGCACCATCAGTACACCGGCATTCCTCAGCGATCAGGAAGATGCAGCCATAGACCATAACGGAAATTTCTATGTGTTTCACGATGGCTATATAGCTAAATTCAGACCTGCACCAGACTTCTCGTCCGGAAGCTTCACGCTCAATGTCAACTACACTACTGCAGGCCCCATCTCACAAATACATTCAGATACATATACATCTGGCCTGCATGTAACTACTTTTTTTGGCGATGGTGCTATTGATCTTACTACATTTACTCCGGCAACGTACGGAACCGGTGGAAACGTTTCTATAACACATCACTACACCTTGGCCGGCACATACACCATCAGACACATCATTTATAATGCTGCTGGAGCCGCCATCGACTCTTTCAGCTACTCTTATCAGCACAGGAACACAGGTACCATACATATTGTCTCTTATGCCGACCAGAATAGTAATTGCAGCTACGATGGTGGCGACAACCTCATTTTTGCGCCGCTTACGGTCTCTATAGACTCCAACGGCGTACCGGTAGACACGATATCTTTCACAGGCGGCCTGTACTATACAGCATACGGAACTACAGGCGATATTTACAGCGTGCATCTACTCCATGCCCCTGCCGGCATAGCACTGAGCTGTGGAGGTTCCTCACTCAACGACACATTTACTATTTACAACGACAATTCCCGGGAAATGCCAATGGGCTTTTATTGTACCACAGGCACCGCATTCGACCTGTATGTTAATAGCATAAGGCAAACGGGCCGCCACACACAAACGCTCAATATACAGGCTAACAACGCCACTTGCGCCACATCCGGTGCAGTTGTCACCTTGAATTTCAGCCCGAAATACGAATTTTTCAGTGCTACACCAGCTCCTACTGGCATAGCCGGACATACTGCTACATGGAACACTGCCCTTATTTTACCAACGGCAACACCAATAAATATAAATGTAACATTAGAGCGCACTGGCACCTGGCTGATGCCGGGCGATACCGTACATACAACTATCCGCGTGTCACCAACAAGCGGCGACTCCGATACAACAAACAACATGCAGCTGATCATTGATACCGTAAGATCATCATTCGACCCCAATCATATCCAGGTGTCGCCGGAAGGAAATATACTCAACAGAACAAAACTGAAATACGCCATAGAATTCGAAAATGACGGAAACGATACTGCACAGAATATTTATGTGCTGGATACCCTTTCAGATCATCTCGACCCGTCAACGTTCGAGATGGTCGCTTCATCCAACTATATGGACATCCAGATGCTCGAAAACGGAGGCCACACAATACTGAAGTTTGATTTCCCGAATATAAAGCTACCAGATAGTACGCACCACAACCAGTGTACGGGCATGCTGATATTCAATATCAAAACAAAAGGCGGACTGCCGGATGGCTCCCGTATTATAAATCGTGCAGGTATCTATTTTGATGACAATGAAGTAGTAATGACCAACGAAAGCAGCAATACCATTCGCCTTCCGTATGTTTCCATTACTCAGACAGATACCGTTTGCCATGGCGATACAACAACGTTCCGCGCGCAGGATGCTCTGATCGCTAATAGCCACTATAGATGGAGTATCAACAGCATACCTGCAGGTCCGGATATGCCTGTATTCCACACAACCGGACTATCTGCAGGAGACATAATTAAATGCAATATCTGGGATGGCACAGGCGATTCCCTCCTCGCTTCATCTAGTGCAATTCTGCCTGTTTTTCTAAGCCTGCCCGACGCAGGCACCATAACCGGCACCAACAGTGTTTGCGCAGGTAGCAATACCACACTCAGCAACACAGCCACAGGTGGCACCTGGAGCAGCAGTTCTGCCAATGCAACAGTAACAGGCGGTGTAGTGGCCGGCATAACAGCAGGCAGTGCGATCATATCTTATACAGCAACCAATATATGCGGCGCCATGAGCGATACCATGCTCGTAACCATTAACCCGTTGCCGGATGCAGGCACAATAACAGGCCCAACCAGCGTATGCACAGGCACCAATATCACCCTTAGTAACAGCGCAACAGGCGGTACATGGCTCAGCAGCACAGGAGCTGCCGACATAGCAGACGGCGTAGTAACAGGCATTTCCGCAGGCAATGTGGTCATCTTCTACTCCGTGACCAATATATGCGGTAATGCCAGCGATACAATGGCCATAACTATCAACACCGTGCCCAACGCAGGCACCATAACCGGCAGCACTGCTATATGTGCAGGCACTACAACCTCGCTGTCGGCGGGCAGCGCAGGCGGCACATGGAGCAGCAGCGCAACGGCTATTGCCACCGTAAATACTTCCGGAACAGTTTCCGCCACCGCAGCCGGTGCAGCTACAATTACCTACCTCATCAGCAACACGTGCGGCGCTGATACCGCTACCATGAACATCAACGTGATCACCCTCCCCGATCCCGGCAGCATCAGTGGCACAGATACCGTTTGTCAAAACGCCACCGTTGCCCTGTCGGCCTCAGTAGCTTCCGGCACATGGAGCAGCAGCAATACAACTCTGGCCAGCGTCAGCAGTAGTGGCATAGTTACAGGTATCAGCAGTGGCACTGCCACCATATCATACCAGGTATCCAACACCTGCGGATCTAACACTACCACATATACTATTACAGTACTGCCGGTTGCCGCCTGCCCCGATAACGTGACCAACATAACCCGGACAACCGCGCTCACCCTCTACCCCAACCCCAACGATGGCACCTTCACCATCGCCGGCAGCTGGAACAGTAGCGAAACGCAGGTACGCATAGAATTGTTGAATGTACTGGGACAGGTGGTCTATTCAGAAACCGCCCCAATCGACAATGGCAGTATAAGTATAGTAATGCAAACAGGCAACAAACTAAGCGCTGGCAATTACCTGGTCCGGATATCCGACGGTACGAACCAACAAACGCTTAGACTTACTTCAACTAACTAACAACAATACATAAACCGGGCACCAGTTGCCCGGTTTATTTTTGGATAATACCAGGCTACTCAATAACGTTTTTGTTCCCGGGGAGTCTCTCAAAGCAAAGCCCTATGCATTGGCGATGACTCGCAGATATAGGATGGGCACAGCATCTCACATGCCAGAAAAAACAGGTATATTGCAAATAAAATATGGTGAGTGTTATTGCAACAATTCAATAATTGAAGACTATGAAAACTAACAATTATGTAATAACAGCTGTTGTATCACTAATACTGCTAGGCTGCCATAAAACGCAATCTCCTGCAGATGACCCACTAGTTAATACCTATAAAATGCGAGGCGCGTACAATATGTCAGGCTATTATTACCCTTATACCGGATATACAAATCCCATAATTTTTGAAGATTCTATCGTTGTATTATCTAATGATAGTCTCTTTGTATATTCTTTTTACAATCACTCGACCTTATGGTATAATTATTTTCACTCTATACTTTCGAACGAAAAAAATAGCACCATTACGTTTATAGCTGACCTCAATAATGACGGACACGATACGCTCAGCTACAATTACGCTACTGGCAGATTACGGCATGCAAGAATTGATGATTTCGGTTGGTGGTATACAAATTCGCAGTAACTAGTTTTTATATCATACTGGTCCAACTGGTCGAAGCGTCTCGCTTCGTCCCGGCTACTGCAAGCGTCTCGCTTGCGTAGATCCAGTGCAGCGAGGACAGGACCTATCCAACCATTACTCCATCCAATTTGTGCATAACATTTATTTGGAAACCGCCCCCCAAGCTGGGCGTAGTCTCCTGACTACGTCCGGGAGGATGGGAGTCTCCTGACTCCCGAAGTTAAGCAATTACACTCCCCATGGCGTCACGTCAACTAATCCTGGCAGGTCATAGTATAACGATCTGGCGCTGCTATATAGATAATGTTCAGCAAGTTCTACCCATCCAGCTCTTACTGGATTTTGATGGATGTAATTGAGCTTCTCATCAAAGAAGGATTTCGTTTCAATGTAAATAGCATGATTTTCATGCGTCCAAACCTGGCGGTTAGTGCTTCGCATATTCGTTGCTGCATTCCATTCAAAACGATGCAGCATCCATTCTCTTCTACTTTCTGCCGAACTTACAACAGTATCCGATATTTTACGGGAAGTGTATTTCTTAAAGTCGCGTAGGGTATCCGACAATGTGCCATTCCTGCTACGGACAATAAGATGCATATGATTGGTCATGATCACATAGCCGTACACGACCAGCTCTCGTTCTCTTATGTAAAAATTCAGTGTATCAACAACAATATCCCTATATATTTTCTTTGAAAAAACATCTACCCAATCAACTATTGTTGGTGTTAAGTAGTAAGTAGCATATTGATCGTCTATTTGGTATCCGGTGCTCATGGTAAAGGATTTTCTGTAAGATACGGTGTTTGTTTGTTTCGCCAGTCAGGAGACTGGCATCCACTACGACGTAGTCAGGAGACTACGCCAAGCGGGGCAATGTCATTAAGTTAAGGAATTGGGGTTGGGCTGAAAGCCCAAAAGATAATAGCCTGGGGCGCAGCACCAGGTATAAAATATACGGCGGCAAGCTCTGGAAGAGGGAAAGATACCCCCACATGATCCTTAACTTAATGACATTGCCCGTAGGGACTACCTGTTTGTAGCATTATATATGTAAAATGGATTATTGCCCATCGGGGCTACCCTTTAAAACACAGGAAGCCGCTACCGGGATTTTAAATTTGCGCACAGATATAGAATTGATTTTACACAATTTACCCCTATCTTAGCCGATAAAGCTATTTCATAATACATGGGAATATTTACAAAGAAGCCCATCGGCAAACTGATACAGGATGCCGAGGTGGGCGAAAAAAGCCTTAAACGAACCCTTAGTGCTGCCAACCTGGTGGCGCTGGGCATTGGTGCCATTATAGGTGCGGGTCTTTTTGTGCGCACAGCAGCTGCTGCCGCCAATTATGCCGGCCCCAGTGTAACAATAGGCTTTATAGTGGCTGCTATTGGCTGCGCACTGGCAGGCCTTTGCTATGCCGAATTTGCCTCTATGATACCCATAGCCGGTAGCGCTTACACCTACACCTACGCCACCATGGGCGAGCTGCTGGCCTGGATAATTGGCTGGGACCTTGTACTGGAATATGCCGTAGGTGCCGCCACCGTAGGCATCGCCTGGAGCGAATACCTGAACAAGCTCTTAGAGATATTCGGGTTGCATGTGCCCTATGAATGGAGCCATTCCCCGTTTGAGAAGATGACCGACGCCGCAGGAATGGTACACAGCGGTATGATGAATGTGCCCGCACTGTTCATCATACTGATGCTGACCATGCTGCTGATACGCGGCACAAAGGAATCGGCCGTGGTAAATGGTATCATCGTTATCTCTAAGGTATCTATTGTTATATTATTTATTGTACTGGGCTGGAGCTACATGGTACCTGCTAACCATACACCTTACATACCCGCGCCTACTACTTATGTAGACTCACAGAGCGTAAGCCACAATTTTGGCGGTATATGGGGTATACTGGGTGCAGCAGGGGTAGTATTCTTCGCCTTTATCGGGTTCGATGCCGTATCTACAGCCGCACAGGAAGCTAAGAATCCTAAGAAGGATATGCCTATTGGTATATTAGGTTCGCTGGTGGTGTGTACCATATTATACATCCTGTTTGCCCACGTGCTTACGGGTGTGGCCAGCGTCAACGATTTCCGTACACAAGGTAAAGAGGCATCTGTAGCATATGCCATCAAAACATACATGACGGGGTATGGCTGGCTGGCCAACCTGGTAACAGTAGCTATTTTGTTTGGTTTCAGTTCTGTGATATTAGTGATGCTGATGGGCCAGTCGCGCGTGTTCTATTCTATGAGCCGCGATGGCCTGGTGCCAAAGGTATTCTCGGATCTGCACCCGAAGCATTCAACGCCTTATAAGTCCAACTGGATATTCTTTGTGCTGGTAGGCGCATTTGCCGCCGTTGTTCCGGGCGATATCGTGGGCGATATGACCAGTATTGGCACCCTCTTCGCCTTTATACTGGTATGTGCTGGCACCTGGATATTGCGCATTACTAACCCGGAGATCAAGCGCCAGTTCAAAGTACCTGCGGTACCTGTAGTATCTACCCTGGGCATTTTGGTATGTGCAGCTATGATAGCCGGTCTCGGCTGGACCAACTGGGCGCGCCTTATTGGCTGGCTGATCATAGGCCTGGTCATCTACTTTGCCTACAGCAAAAAGAACAGTAAGCTGGGCAAGGAAAATGATACCAACCTGAAAGGATAAGTAATTTTACCATCATACCAACGGTGAAGGGTCTCAGGATCTTTCACCGTTGTTGTATTACAGCCGGCCTGCTTCCAGCTCCAGCAGCCACCTTTTATTATCTAACCCACCTGCAAAGCCGGTAAGACCGCCATTGCTGCCCACCAGCCTATGACAGGGTATTATAATAGATACAGGGTTCCTGCCATTGGCTGCACCCACTGCACGCACAGCCGCAGGAGCACCGATTTGCGCTGCCAGCTGGCTGTATGTTTGAGTAGCACCATAGGGTATCTGCAATAGCTGCATCCATACCCGCTTCTGGAGATCAGTACCTGCCAGGTCCAGCGGCAGGTCGAATACCTTCCTTGTTCCTGCAAAATACTCGTTCAGTTGCTTTTCTGTTTCCCGCAATACGGGATGATCGGCATCCTCGACGCATGCACCGAGCTTTATACGGCTGCCATCTTCCCCTTCCCATAACACTGCCCTAAGGCTATGTACCCCGGCTACAAGCTGCAGCTTGCCTACTGGCGATGATATGGTATGGCTAACGTACATTCTGGCACCAAAGTTGCATAAACAAGGTCAATAGAAGTGTTAACAACATGGAAGGACAGTGATAAATCATATTTTCTTACCTTCACAATATTAAAACGAATATTATGGCTCGTCTACATACCATTGCTCTTAGTGCAATACTATTTATAACCATGATCTTTAGCCAGGCTGTCAAGGCCCAGGAAGTAAAAGACGGACTGGAGTGGTACACAGATATCACCCAGGCTTACGACGTATCAGCAAAAACCGGTAAGCCTATTTTTGCCTTCTTTACCGGCAGCGACTGGTGCGGCTGGTGCCACAGGCTGGAAGCCAATGTATTTAGCAAAGATGGCTTCAAGACATGGGCTAAAAAGAATGTGATACTCCTCGAATTGGATTTCCCACGTAATAAAAAACTGCCGGATGCGCTGGTGCAGCAAAACAACAGCCTGCAGCAATTCTTCCAGGTGCAGGGCTACCCTACTTGCTGGGTATTCAACATGGCCAAAAATAAAGATGCGGGCAAATTCGATATCCTGCCACTGGGTCAGTTAGGTTATCCGCAATCGGCACCGGGTAAAGAAATGGAATCGTTCATCTCTACCGCCAATGGCATACTAAGTAAGAATACCAAGAAAAGCTAAGATACGAAGCAGCCTCCGGGCTGCTTTTTTAATGCTACAGGTATTCGAATCCCGCCTTAGCCATATTCCAGAAAGCATCAAAACCCATTAGGCGCGGCTTAAAGAATGTTATCAGTTTAGGCCAATCGGCATTATTGAATATACTCACATTATCCAGTGTAGCACCAATACGGCAACACAGATTGCCGTCGGCGTCTTCTATTGCATACTCCCATATCCACGACTCCCCCGTTTGCTCCTGCAGCATGTTCTTCAGCTGCAGGAACTGATCGTATACCCGCTGCTGGCTATCCAGATCGGGGTGATTGATAATAATGGCAATGGTTGCATGGGTATCGTCAGCGTCCATTTTAAAGGTAATGCCCGGCACTCCTGTACGATAGTTGATCCAGTTCACCCGCTCCCCTTCCGACGACAATACCGGCCGCATATAATGGCCAAACGATGTCCAGAATTCCTGGCGCAGCTTAGATGCCTCCTGCTTTGTGTACATACGCCTCAAATTTAAGGAACAAGCAGGTTGTAGCTACATATTATCCTGCCTGAAAGCCATTAACATAACTTTTATTGACCTATCAATTTACTGAAATACAACGAGAAGTGGTAGCTATTGTATATCCTTTAACGATTGCGGGAACAGTATTATATCCTTCCATAAACAGAAAAGTGAACAAGGAAATGTGAACATAAACAACAAAACTAATTACAATGAAAACGATGATAATGGCGCTGATACTGGCCGGAATGACCCTCAGCGCGGAAGCCCAGACAAAAACAGTGGTAACCACAATAACCACTAAAACCTGCGCTTGCAATAACGCAGCAAAGAAAGCAGCTAAACCTGTAGCCACCGCCGCCAAAAAAGCACCAACAGCTACTAAAAAAACCAACCCCGCCAGCGCTTACCAGGTATGCCGCGAAGAGAATGGCTACTACACCTGCTGCGTACGTAACGCTAAAATAGCCACCAAAAAGTAACCCCTTCCGCAATACATTTATTACATCAATAAAAACGAAGAGTCATGAAAAAGATATTGATAGCACTGGCACTTACTGCAGGAGCATATACCGGTGCAAATGCCCAGCAATGTACTACCACCACTAAAACAGTGACCACGACAACAACTACTACCCAAAACGCTCATAAAGCCGTGGCCCACAAACCCACAGCACATAAAGCACACACAATGGCCAGAACAACAGTGGCGCAAAACCAGGTATGCAGGCTGGTGCCTTATAATGTGTATAAAATACAACCAGACAGGAAAACCGTAGTGAGTTACCAGACAGTAGACCTGGAAAACCTGACCCCACTGAACAGCACAGTAAAGTACTATGGTCCTAATGACCCGCTGCCCGACCGTAATAAGGCAGCCGCTGGTACAGTAGTAATAGGTGGCAAACCTAAGGGTGAATACTGCACCCGTGATGAAGCCAACAAAAAAACAGATTGCTTCTATCGTGGTGGCTCCCTGAACAAGGATGCCGATGGTAATTATAGCTACTAACAGTAGAAAAGATAACATCAGAAGGCCGTGTTTTGCAATGGAACGCGGCTTCTTTTATATTTGTACAAATTCAGTCATGAAGGGATTTAGCATTATCACTCCAGAGAACACTATCATCAGGTTTACCTATTACTCAGCAGAGGCACCACTGTCTGCTGCCGCGTTCGATGCCGTGTTGCCATTTTCTATTGGCTTCTACCACGCCCGTACATCAGGAGAGGAGTTCTGGGTGGCCAATGCGTTTACTTTCGATGTACCACAAGAGAATGCTTCCGTTTTCACAGAGCCGGGTGAGGTGGTGTTAGGACCTATGAAACCATCACGGGTCAAAGCAATGAATGGATCGATAGGTATATATTATGGAGATGGGAAGGGCCTGGATGCTGCCAATATCTTTGCTAAAGTAGTGCCCGAAGATGCCGACAAATTAAAGGTGCTCGGTGAAAAAATATGGAAAGAAGGAGCCAGGGAGCTAAGATTCGAACAACTGTAAATATTTACTGCCACTTCACCTCTATACCTCTTGCCGTATTGTAAGGTGCGAACAGGTTTTTCACCCTATATACTTTATTCATACTGTTCCATACATCATTTACCTGCATAGTGCTGAGCCGGGAGAAGATACTGGCGCCACTGCCATATGTACCACTGAATGTATAACTATTACTACCCCATTGCTTGCTGCCTACCCGGGTATAATAGGTGGTAAAATCCAATAGTTCTTTACTAACCACATCGTAACGCACCACCTTAAAACCGGGGTTATTAAAGTGATTGGGAGTAACTCCGGGACTGGAGATAGCCACCTCGGTGATACGCCTACCTGTGGAATCGTATAACCTTCTTACTTCATCCATATGGGTATGCCCATACAATATACCGGCAATAGTTGCCTGGTATTTTTCTGTGAGCCTGAGGAACGTGTTCTGCCAGTTGGCGCTGCCAGTTGCCTGCGCCTTCCACATATCCTTGCCACTATAAGCATCCACACCGGGAGGTACGTGCATGGCCAGGTACACTTTCTCATTTTTAGCAGCTGCGTCGGCAAGCTGATCGCTGAGCCACTGCAATTGGCGGGTGCCTTCGGTAAGCTGCGTACTGCCATCTACCGCTGTATATTTTGGCACGTAGATAACTGTATTAAGTGCAATGAACCTAACCCCTTTGGAGATCTGTGCTGAGTAATAACCGGCAAACGGAGTAGGTGTAGATAGCATATGAGCACTGTTGCTATCAGCAACAGCGCCCGGCTGCGGAAAAAACAAAGTGCTTACCGGGATAAGATCAAGCGCAGTGTGGTGCTCCTTATCTGCAAACGAATAGTAATTACCGGCTACCGCATCGTTGTTACCCGGCAGGTAAAAAAAGGGCTTATGGTACTTAGTGGCTATCGCCTGGAACTCTTTAAGGATAGCGGAAAGATCCCGGTTATGTGCTCCCCGCTCATTGGGTTCCAGGTAACAAGTACCATGGCAACTGTAATGTGCCGACAGATCGCCGGTGTACACCATAAAATCGGGGCTGTTAGCACCACCCATTACTTCGTCCAACTTGTCTTTGAATATTTGCCACAGATCATGGCCGGTGTCACCGCCATAGTGTGTAGTATGTGCCGTATCATCCAGGTGAATATCGGACAAGAATAAAAATGTATGAACCGTGTTTTTTGCAGACACGGAGGCTACCGGTCTTTGCTGAGCCACTACTATGCTATGTGTTGTTGCCAACACTCCGGCAACAATAAACGCAACAATAACAACTAAAAAAGTAAGCCGCTCTTTCTTAGAAATACTCATGATATATAGTTTTATGATTTTACCCGATCAGGCGCCCTTCCCTATTACCTTCGATCCCAGCTGGCGCAGTTCATACCAGCCACTGCTCATGATACCGGTCACGCTGAAATCCATATACTTGCGCAACTGGATATATCCAAACACAAGCCCCGCAAGTACTGTGAACGCGCCGGAAATGGGCACGCCATAAATACTATGCATCAGGTATATGCACACAAAATTGCCCACGATCTTAACAAACAGCATTACCTGCACCTTATAAAAATTCACCTTAGGCTGATGTATCACATCCAGCGCCACGCCATTGAACCTGTCTATTGGATAGAATATCGCTATGACCATCAATATCCTGAAAATATTGGCGGCCTCCGTGCCTGCATACTTACCGCTACTCAATATATTCACAGGTATATCTGCCAGGAAGAACGTACCAATGGCCAGGGGAATAAAGGCCCAGGTGAGCATACCGGCATATTTATTCATAATGTACTTTACCTGGTGCATATTGTTCTGGTTAAAGGCTGCTGCCATTCCGCTAATGCCTGTACCCACAAAACTACGCAGCGGTATCTCTACCAACTCCATCAACTTGTTGGCTACACCGTAAACAGCTACAGCCGCCGGGCCAAGCATAAAGTTGATCATGTATGTATTGACCGCACCCAGCAAACTGGAGCTAAGGCTGCTGGCCAGACTATACTTACCAAAATGCAACACTTCCATCACAGTAGCCTTTGTACGGGCACGCATATGCTGAAAACCACCCAGATTAGCCACCATCCCCACTACGCTGGTCAGGCCGTTGGTAATCAGGTTCCATAACAATGCATTGGTAAGAGTGAATTGATGGAGATAGATCAGAACAACGAAGGATAGTATGGTAGATCCGCTGTTGATGAACCTCATCCACAATATCGTATCATAACGTTCATCGGCCTGTAGCTTCCAGAATATGACCGAATAAGGCAATGAACTGAGCATGGTGATACCCACCCATTTTATAGTAATGATAGTAGGAAAGTCGGAGATAATTGGCAGGAAGGCCGAAACACCAAGGTTAAGAAGGCACATCAAACCTGTGACAGCGATGGCAAGAAACCAAACAGAACCCAGTACATCAGAAGCCCTGCTTTTTTCGGCTCCGGCATAAAATTTAATAGTTGCTGTACCCAGAAAACCGTTTCTGATAGAGTCCAGCAGCCCTTGGGTAGCCATGAAATATATCCATGTACCCATATCATCTTTGGAAAATGCCTTATACAATATACCAAACAACAGCAGCCCAAACATAGACATCACCACATTGCCCACGAGAGACAAAAAGTGCTTATTCCTGAATTTGGCAAGGTTGAAAGAAGGCATTAATAACTATTGGTTACAAATTAGGCGTTAAATAAAAACCGCGACTAATATACAACTTGTTTGTTCTAACGGGGAAAAAATGACAACGAAATAGCCTTTTTTGATGATGAAATAAATCATCTCTTATCCTTAATCTTAAACACTATAAAAAGCGGGATAAATCGCTTAAATTAGTGGCGTATAGGGTTTTACGGGACTTTGTCCCGGCAACCAACATTTATCACTTAGAGACATATTACATGGTTAGCTCCGGCACGCTACTTAACATTTTTAATAGCCAGGTCAAAAATAGTCCGCAGCAACTTGTGCTGAGATCGCGCGAACTGAAATTGACGTACCATCAACTGGATGAGATAAGCAATAAGGTTGCCAATCATCTCCTATCGCTGGGTGTAAAGCCGGGTACGCTTGTACCCATATGCCTGCACCGGCCATTCGATATGGTGATCGGCATCTGGGGCATTTTAAAGGCCGGCTGTGCTTATGTACCAATTGATCCTGAGTTCCCGGTTGACCGCAGCAAATTCATGGTGGAGGATGCCGGGGCCAACGTTGTCATCACAGACAGCAATTGTTACCGTTTCCTGGAAGCCGCCAACGGCAGAACAATATTCTTTGCTGATAATGACTGGAAGATAACAGAAAACGATAGCGCTGAAGCTTGCGGTGTAGATGTAACCCCAACTGATCTGGCCTACATTATCTATACATCCGGCTCCACCGGCAGACCCAAGGGCGTACTGATAGGACACCGTTCGGCCATAGACTACCTGGAAGGATTGTTCACTTTGCTGCCCTATGCAGACTGCCGTTCTTTTGCCCTTGGCGTATCATTTGCAGCCGATTCCGTTATTACGCACTTATTCGGGTCTGTATTGGCCGGCGGGGAATTGCATGTATTCTCTAAAGAAGATTATAATAACGTTGAGTTCATCCATAACTACTTTGATACCGTTGGTATAGATTGCCTGAAGGCTGTACCCAGCCACTGGAAATCACTATCGCTGAACGGAAAGGAACTGCTGCCAAAGCGCATCCTGATGTGCGGCGGCGAAGCACTGAGCACGGCTATGGTTCGCGACCTGGTACCTGTATCATCACGGCCTTGCACTATAGTGAACCACTATGGCCCTACGGAAGCTACAGTAGGCCAACTGGCGCACATAGTGAATGAGCACCACGAATACGGTGCTACCATCCCTATTGGCAAAACATTTACCGATGCCACTGTATACATCCTGGATGAACTCGGAGAACAGGTGGCACAGGGACAGACCGGAGAACTGTTCATCAGCGGCACCTGTGTGGCCCGTGGCTACCTGAACAGGCCGGAACTGACAGCAGAGCGCTTTGTACCCAACAAATGGGGCACCGGCAACCACAGCCGCATGTACAAAACCGGCGACCTGGTGCGTATGCTGCCCGACGGCGATATAGAATTCCTGGGCCGTATAGACGACCAGGTGAAGATACGTGGCTACCGCATAGAGCTGGGCGAGATAGAGAACGTGCTACAGAAAGCGCCGGGCGTAAAGCAAGGCGTAGTGTTGGCACAAGATGGCAACAACGGCGAAAAGAGACTGGTGGGCTATGTGGTAACTAATGGCCCTTACGACAAACGTGCTATTACAGATTACCTGGCAGAGCAACTACCGGTATTCATGGTACCGCAAATACTCATGCACCTGGAGGAAATGCCGAAATTCCCCAATGGCAAACTGGATAAGAAGGCACTGCCCAACCCCGATGCCTCTACCCTGCTCACAAACGAATATTACGCCCCGGCCAGCAAAACCGAAAAGATAGTATCAGACCTCTGGAAAGAGATACTGAATGTAGAGCGTGCAGGTGCCGACGACAATTTCTTCGAACTGGGTGGCAGTTCGCTGTTGGCTCAGAAAAGCGTAGCGCTATTGAACAGCAGGCACAGCATACACCTGCCGGTGGTTAAGCTGTACCAGTACCCTAAGCTGAAAGACCTTGCGGCCTTCCTGGATGGCAAAACGGCAACCCGCAAAACAAAAACACGAACCCCCAGTTCATCTGCCGATGTTGCGGTGATAGGTATGGCAGGCAGGTTCCCGGGCGCTGACACAATAGAAGAGTTGTGGGAAGTACTGAAGAACGGCAAGGAGACAACCAGCTTTTTTACCGATGCTGAGCTGGACCCTAGCATACCGGATACATTGCGTAGTAATCCCGGCTATGTAAAGGCACGTGGTGTTGTAAAAGATATAAAAGGATTCGACGCAGGCTTCTTTGGTATACCGCCAAGGCAGGCAGAGCTGATGGATCCCCAGCAACGTATATTCCTGGAGATAGCATGGGAAGCACTGGAACGTGCCGGGTATGCACCCAGCCGCTATGAGGGTACCATAGGCGTATTTGCCGGCGTGCGTTTCAACACCTATCTGGCTAACAATGTATTGCCTAATGAGGAATTAGTAGAAAACATAGGTCGCCTGCAGGTGATCATGCTCAACGACAAAGATTATGTAAGCACCCGCACTGCATACACCATGGGGCTTAAAGGTCCGGCAGTAAATGTGCAATCGGCCTGCTCTACCACGCTTGTGGCCATAGCCCAGGCAGCCCAGAGCATACGCAGCGGACAATGCGACATGGCATTAGCCGGTGGCGCGACATTTAATGCGCAGGTAAATGTGGGGCATTTGTATAACGAAGGCGCCATGCTGAGCGATGATGGTCATTGCCGTCCATTTGACGCCAGCGCAAAAGGCACAGTGTTCAGCGATGGTGCCGGCGTAGTGCTGCTGAAGAACATGGAAGATGCTGTGCGCGATGGCGATATTATCTTCGCTGTGATCAAAGGCATAGGCCTGAGCAATGATGGCGGAGGCAAGGGCAGCTTTACTGCACCAAGTGCCGAAGGCCAGGCAGCGGCTATCAGCATGGCCATAGATGACGCGGGCATATCACCAACAGACGTTCAGTATATCGAAGCGCATGGTACCGCTACCCCACTCGGAGACCCCATAGAAATAGAAGGCCTGAACATAGCATTTGGCGAACAGCAGACCAAACAATTCTGCGCAATAGGTTCGGTGAAGAGTAATTTCGGTCACCTCACCACCACTGCTGGTGTTACCGGTTTTATAAAAACCTGCCTGTCGCTGTATCATAAAAAGTTCCTGCCATCCATCAATTACAGTACGCCTAATCCGCATATAGATTTTGAGAACAGTCCCTTCTTTGTCAACACCACCCTTCGCGATTGGCATACCGATAGCAAGAGGATAGCCGGGGTAAGCTCATTTGGCGTGGGCGGCACCAATGCCCACATTATCCTGGAAGGGTACGATAATAACGAAGTTACTTCCGGTCAGTCACGCCCTGCACAATTGCTGTGCTGGTCGGCCAAGGCAGAAAAAAGCCTGGATGCTTATGGAGAAAAGCTGGTTGAATATATTGGCAGCGGCGCAGATATAGCCGACACTGCTTATACCCTGCATACAGGCAGAGAAGAGTTTGACCACCGGCGCTTTGCAGTGATCAGTAGTGCCGATGACCTCCTAACCCCGGCAGGCAGCAACACCCGGCTGGCAAAAGAAAAGGCGCAACACATAGTGTTCATGTTCCCCGGCCAGGGCGACCAATACGTGAACATGTGCCGCAACCTCTACGACACAGAGCGTGTGTTCCGCCTGGCCATGGACGAATGTGCTGCGATATTAAAAACTGAACTGAAGGAAAATATACTTGATGTAATATACCCTGCAGAGGCTGGCGAAGCTGCCACGGCCAAACTGAATGACACCGCTTACAGCCAACCGGCATTATTTAGCATAGGATATGCCCTGGGCAAACTGTGGATGAGCTGGGGCATATACCCTTCTGTATTCGTAGGGCATAGCATTGGTGAATTTGTAGCAGCCTATTTCTCCGGCGTCTTCTCACTAAAAGATGCACTGAAACTGATAGCTACCCGCGGACGCATGATGAGCGACCTGCCACGGGGCAGCATGCTATCCGTAAGGCTGGACCACGAAAACATAAAAGAATACCTGAACAATGATATCGCACTGGCTGCGGCCAACAGCCCCCAGCTATCAGTAGTTGCAGGCTCGTTTGAAGCCGTTGGAGCGCTGAGTAAAACACTGGAAGAACGCGGTGTACTCAACAGGCTATTGTCCACCAGTCATGCTTTTCACTCACACATGATGGAGCCTGTTGTTGCACCTTTCCGCCAATATGTGGCCCAGGTACAATTGAATGCGCCGCTGATACCGATCATGTCGAGCGTGACAGGACAATGGATGACAGACGCCAATGCCACCGACCCTGCCTACTGGGCACAACACCTCAGGAGCACGGTATTGTTCGGCACGGCAGTACAAGGACTGCTCGATGAATCGTACAACCTCTTCCTGGAGCTCGGCCCTGGCAAATCGGTATCTACCCTTGCACGACAACAGGCAGCAGGCAAGCAGGTGAGCACCATACCATCTATAGAAAAAGACGAAGCCGCCCAACCATCGCAGGTATCTATCCTTAAAGCGCTGGGCAACCTGTGGCTGAACGGTGTAACGCCTAACTGGTCAAGCTTCTATCATGATGAAGTACGGCATAAACAGATCATCCCAACATACGCCTTCAACCGGCAAGTGCTGTGGGTCGATCCTCCGGCCAGGCAACTACCACAACCATACTCTTTACCAACATTCATACCGCAACCAACGGTTATTCAACAGACTAACGACACCGTGCCCATGAGCAGGATACCACAATTAACGGAACAAATAAAGAACATACTGGAAGATACATCGGGCATAGAAATGGCCGGTGCTACCCCCGACATGACCTTCATAGAACTGGGGCTGGACTCCCTGCTGCTTACACAGGTGGCGCTGGTGCTCAAGAAGCAATTCTCCCTGCCTATTACCTTCAGGCAACTGAATGAAGACCTCGGCACTATAGCCCTGTTAGCAGATTTCCTGGATGCCAACCTGCCACAGAACGTGGCTGCACCGGCTCCACAGGCAATGCCGCAAATGCAGCAGCCGTTAGCCACCATGCCAATGCCCGCCATGCCCGGCAACATCTCGGCTTTCGACCTCATCAATTTCCAGCTACAGCAACTCAGTATGCAGGTAGCTATGCTACAAGGTGCACAACCCGCAGCCATGCCGGTAATGCCTCAGCAGGTGCAGTATAACAATGGAGCACCTAAACCAATGCCTGCTCCTGCTGCTAAGCCGGCCGAGCTGAGCGCTGAAGAAGAAATAGAGATAAAGAAACCGTTTGGTGCCGCAGCACGCATAGAAAAACACTCTGCCGCACTGAATGCCGAACAACAGCGCTACCTGGAAGATTTCACCAGGAAGTATAACCAGAAGACGGCCGCCAGTAAACAATACACCACTACGCACCGCCCATACATGGCCGATCCGCGCGTGGTATCTGGCTTCAGGCCGGCAACCAAGGAGCTGGTGTATTCTATAGTGGTCAAAAGATCAAAAGGCAGCCGCCTTTGGGATATTGATGGCAACGAATATATAGATGCCCTGAACGGGTTTGGATCGAACATGCTGGGCTATCAGCACGAAGTGTTGAAAAAAGCACTGATAGACCAGGTAGAGAAAGGTTACGAGATAGGTCCGCAGCACGAACTGGCCGGCGATGTATGTAAAATGGTTTGCGAGTTCACCGGCTTCGACCGTGCGGGGCTTTGTAATACCGGATCGGAAGCTGTACTGGGCGCTATGCGTATAGCCAGGACGGTAACCGGGCGATCACTCATCGTATCTTTTGCAGGTTCTTACCATGGCATTACCGATGAGGTGATAGCCCGCGGCAGCAAGAAACTGAAGACCTACCCTGCCTCACCTGGCATTATGCCAAGTGCTGTGCAGAACATGCTGATACTGGAATACGGCACCGATGAGACCATGCGCATCATCAAAGAGCGCGCTCACGAAATTGCCGCAGTATTGGTAGAGCCTATACAAAGCCGTCGTTGCGACTTCCAGCCTGTAGCTTTCCTGAAAGAACTGAGGGAAGTAACACTGGCCTCTAAAACAGTACTGATATTCGACGAAGTAATATCCGGCTTCCGTTTCCACCCCGGTGGCGCGCAGGCCATCTTCGGCATTAAGGCAGACCTGGGCACCTATGGCAAGGTAGTAGGTGGCGGTTTGTCTATAGGCGTGATAGCCGGCAAGCGCGAATTCATGGATGCACTGGATGGTGGCCAATGGCAGTTTGGCGATGCATCCATCCCCGAAATTGGTGTCACCTACTTTGCGGGCACCTTCGTAAGGCATCCATTGGTATTGGCCACAGCCAAAGCATCGCTGGAATATTTCAAAGAAAAAGGCCCGCAGCTGCAGGAAAGCCTGAACGCAAAAGGCAAGTACATGGCCACTTCGCTCAACGCACTGGTGCGCAGGCTTAAAGTACCAATGTTCATTGCCAACTTCGGCTCATTGTGGCGCATTCGCTTCATGGAAGAATATGCATACATGGAACTGTTCTTTACCCTGATGCGGTATAAGGGCATACACATCCAGGAAGGCTTCCCATGCTTTATGACCGAGGCGCATACGCAGGAAGATATGGATACCATCCTGAAGCACTTCGAGGATAGCCTTGTGGAATTAAAAGCTGTCGGGCTGATACCGGATTACGAACACGAACCGGGTAATGAAAATAAAGAGTTGAACACACCACCCGTAGCAGGTGCCAGGCTGGGTAAAGACAAAGATGGCAACCCGGCATGGTTTGTACAAGACGAAAAGAATCCCGGCAAATACCTGCAGGTATCGAATTTAAATTAAGACCAGAGAAAACTAAACTATGCTCCATTTTATTCCGGTTGATCACGATCCGTTTGGCGGGGTCAGCGAAATAGAAAAGATAACGTTAACCAACGAGCCACAACGCGAGATATGGCTCTCATGCATCATCGGCGGCGATGATGCCAACCTGTCGTATAACGAATCTGTATCACTGAAGCTTACCGGCAACCTCAACATCACTGCATTGAGAAAAGCAGTAGACGACCTGGTGCTGCGCCACGAAGCATTACGGGCAACTGTGAGCGCCAACGGCGAGACACTGATCATCTACAAGAACGTACCTGTATCTTTCGGGGTGCAGGATATAACCGGCACCGACGCGCAGGAGCGCTTCCAGGCCTTCCTGCAGCAGGAGATGGCTACACCCATGCATTTGCAGGATGGGCCTTTGTTCCGGGTAGCGCTGCACAAAACAGCAGAACAGGAACACTACTGCACCATAACCAAACATCATATCATTGGCGATGGCTGGTCTACCGGCATCATGATGGAAGACCTTAGCCGAATGTATAATGCATACGCTAAAGGAGGATCGCCGGTACTGGAGCCTGCGGCACAGATGAGCGACTATGTAACCGACCAGATCAATTACAAGCGCTCACGCGCCTACAAAGAGACCGAACGTTTCTGGCTCGACCAGTATAAAGACATCATCCCTGTACTGGACGTACCTGTAGACCGGCCAAGAACTGCGCCACGTTCCTACAAGGGCCAGCGCATCGATCAGCCTATATCAAAAGAAATGGCCGATGCGCTGAAGAAAACAGGTGCTAAACAAGGCGCCAGCCTGGTCACTACCCTGCTGTCGGCATTCGAGGTATTGCTCTACCAGCTCACCCAACAAACCGATATTTCAGTTGGTCTGCCGGCATCGGGACAGGCTGCATCGGGCCTTACCAATGTTGTTGGCCATTGTGTCAACCTGCTACCTTTAAAAACACATATCGATCCATCAGCGCCTTTCACTACCTACCTGAAGAAACGTAAGAAGGAAGTGCTGGATGCTTACGACCACCAGCGGCTTACCTTCGGCGAACTGCTGAAAAAGCTACAGGTCGATCGCGACCCTACGCGTATACCGCTGGTACCCGTTGTGTTCAATGTGGATATGGGCATGGATAATGCCGTTAGTTTCGATGGCCTTAGTTACAAGCTCATCAGCAACCCACGGCAGTACGAGAACTTCGAGATATTCCTCAATGCCACCGGATCCAAAGACGGCATTATATTAGAGTGGTCTTACAATACTGCATTATTCGACAATGATACTATCGAGGCCTTTGGCAACCGGTACATTACTTTACTGAATGATATCATAGCCAACCCCACCGCTCTAATAACTGAACTGGCCGGGGAACAAAGCAGCCTGGATCTGGTAACAGACAACACCGTGCCCATACCAGGCGAGGCAACGCTACTTAGCATTTTTGAACAGGCATCAAAAAAACACGGAGAAAAAACAGCCCTGCGTTTCAGAGAGACCACGCTCACTTATACCGAGGTGTATCAAAAAGTGCTGGCATTATCAACAGTACTTAGCAGGCATGGTTTAAAAAAAGGCGACATAGTAGGCATCTCGCTCAACCGATCCGAAGAAATGCTTGTGACGCTGCTTGCAGTGCTGCATTGCGGAGGCACTTATCTTCCACTCGATCCGGAATACCCGATCGACCGAATTCAGTTCATGTTGGAAGATTCCCAAACTAAATTGCTGATCACGTCACGCCACCTCAAAAATAGATATGGGAATATAATACCGGAATTATTGATCGAAGATATCTACGCTTCATTGCCGATAGAAAACCTTGCTTCTTTTGCACCCGCTGCCAAATGGGAAGACATAGCCTATGTATTATACACATCAGGCTCTACCGGCAAACCAAAAGGAGTACAGATCACTCATAAAAACCTGGTAAATTTTCTGCTGAGTATGCGGTCTGCACCCGGCATATCCGATGAAGACAGATTACTGGCTATTACCTCTATCTCATTCGACATTGCGGGGCTGGAGCTGTACTTACCACTGATATGCGGTGCAGAATTGATAATAGCAGATACCGAAACTACCCGCGATGGACGCCTGTTGTTGAAAATGATAGAACAGCATCAGATCAGCATCATGCAGGCAACACCGTCTACGTGGCAAATGTTATTAGATTCGGGATGGGAAAAGCAGTACGGTCTTAAGTTACTGTCCGGCGGCGAAGCGCTGCCAAAGGAGCTGGCAGACAAACTGCTTGATCGTTCGGCTGAGGTCTGGAATATGTATGGGCCTACAGAAACTACCATCTGGTCTACCATTAAAAAACTGAACAGGAACGATACACTACTAACAATTGGCACTCCTATCAACAATACCAGTGTATACATTATTGGTATAGATGGCCGCCCGGCGCCTGTGGGCCAACCCGGCGAGATACTGATCGGCGGCATGGGCGTAGCTGAAGGCTACCTGCACAGGCCCGAATTAACAGCCGAACGATTCATTACAAATGAGTATACATTAGACCAAAGTCAGAAACTATATAGAACCGGCGATCTCGGCAAAATGCTGCCCAACGGAGAGATCGTGTGTCTGGGCAGAATAGATAACCAGGTAAAGATACGCGGCCACCGTATAGAGTTAGGAGAAATAGAATCTGCACTAATGGCCCAGGATGGTGTAAAACAGGCTGTTGTAATAGCACGGGAGGATATGCCCGGAGATAAACGCCTGACTGCATATGTAACACTTAGCAACACCACCGCCAATGCAGATGGAGCCTGGAAGGACCGATGGGATACCTTGTACGAAACAGGAGCAGAAAAAAAACAGGATAAAGCACCTGACGATGCCAGGATAGATGGCACCCTGCTGGAAAGTCTTGATAATGCCGAAGAACTGAAGGCTCAGCTGGCAGAATGGCTGCATACATCAGTAACTCGTATCAAAACCATTGGCGCTCGTAATATTTACGAAATAGGCTGCGGCGCCGGCCAGATCATGTTTGAACTTGCACCTGGTGCAGAGTCTTATATAGCAACAGACTATGCCGCCGCTGCCATCAACAATATCGATCAAAGGCTGGCTGCCGACCCAACAAAATGGAAGCATGTGCGCACAGGCGTCGCAACCGCTGATGATTTCTCTATAGTAGGTAATATTAAGCCAGACCTCATTCTTATTAATAGCGTAGCACAATATTTCCCCGATACAGAGTACTTTATTAATGTAATAAAGCAGGCTGTTGATACGCTTGAACACGGGGGCTGCCTGTTTATCGGTGACATGCAGGGAATGAGCGCGCTCCGTATGTATCATGCTATGGACTACCTGCCACGGGCTTCATCAGATATCAGTCTGCGTCAGTTCATAGAAGTGACAGACCATAGAGTGCGGATCGAAGAAGAGTTTACCGCAGACCCCGGCTTCTTTTATTTGCTGCCCAGCCTTTTCCCGCAAATAACTGCTGTAGATATACAGTTAAGAGAAGGCTCCGCTCTAAATGAAACCACTAAATACCATTATGATGTTTGGCTGTTTATTGCCCGCCCGGCTGAAGTAATTACTCCAGACACGTCGGTTGACTGGAGTATTGTAAAAGACGAGGCTGGTATAAAACAATTATTATCAGGCAACACTGTCGAGATAACCAACATTCCAAACACACGTACAGCTAAAGACCGTGCGCTCCTGGAAATAATGGAAACAGAAGATCCGGGCACAAGAATCGCAGAAATAAAAAGCCGTATCGCCACAATAGACCACGGGCTACATCCGGACATTTTCTGGACAATTGCATCATTAAATGGCTACAATGCTCACGTACGTTGGTCTACGAATGGTACCGATGGCATGTTCGATGTGGTCATGATTCCTCGGTCTGCAAAATTAAGATTACCGACACCTGCTTTCCAGGATGATCTGAAGCACAGTATCTATGATCTTGCCCGCACACCAAGGCAAGCGGCAGACGTATCATTACCCGGAGACATCATAAGTAAATGGCAACAAAACCTCTCTGCAGTATTACCTGCATATATGGTACCGGAAGACTTTGTAGCGTTACAAAAGCTTCCGCTTACGCCTAATAATAAGATAGACAAAAAAGCACTACCCAAGCCCCAAAGAAATACAAGCAAGAGTAAGGGCCACACCGCAGATCGTAAGCTATCCCCGGAAGAAGAAATGATCACGGCTATTTGGGCAGATGTACTCGGCCTACAGGAACTTTCTCCTGAAGACGACTTCTTCCATTTGGGCGGGCATTCGCTATTGGCCGTAAAGGTCATGGTGGCTATTGAAAAGCAAACGGGGCAAAGACTACCTATCGCTACCCTTTTCAGCAATCCTACTATCGAAAAGCTGGCCAGGCAGTTGACAGGAGAAGTTGAAGAACAGCGCTGGGATGCACTGGTGCCTATCCGCACTACCGGCACCAGGCCACCACTCTTTCTTATACATGGTGGTGGCATGAATGTCCTGCTGTTCAAGGCTATATCAGAATATTTCAATGCCGACCAACCTTTGTATGGTGTTCAGGCTCTTGGTTTCAATCACCCTACCAACATCCCTGCAACTATGGAAGATATTGCTAAGCGTTATCTGGATGAAATATTACAAGTACAGCCTGAAGGCCCTTATGCATTGGCAGGCTACTCGCTCGGCGGCTTTTTTGCTTTTGAAATAGCTAAACAGTTGATCGATATGGGAAAGAGTATTTCTTTCCTGGGTGTAATGGACACTTATGTAGGCAATAATGTAGGCAGAGGAAGCGGTATGCAGAGGACTGTTAAAAAGATAGCACGGCAATTCAACAAACTACCATTTTATACAAAGTCTTTTATCAATAATCCAAAAGAGGCATTAGAATACCAGGTGCTCACCACTCAAAAAAGATTACAGCGCAATAACACGGAAGAACCATTTGGTCCTGAAGAGTCTTTTTCTGAGTACGAAGCAACCATATACCAAAAGTATAATGAGGCACATAATGCCTACATATTGAGTCCGGCCAATGTTAAGGTAACGCTGTTCAGGGTCAGCAAACGCTTGTATTTCCTCGACGACCTTGTAACACTCGGCTGGAAACAATTCGCACTAAAAGGTGTTAAGGTGTACGAAGTGCCGGGCGACCATAAGACATTCCTCTACCCCGAACATGCACAACAGTTTGCAACCATCATACAGCGCGCGCTTGATGCCGAAGTGAATAAATAACTATCTGCGGGATGCATTACATAGCATCCCGCTCTTATTTTTGCAGCTATGATCTCCTTTTCCAGGTATGTGATATTATTGCTCACTCTTTTTGGGGCAACCACATCTTATGGGCAATGCACTGTAACACCGCAGCAATGGGATAGCCTGGCGCATGCCATGCAACAGGAGAAGTGGACATTAGCAGAACAACTAAGCACTACCTATTTACAACACTGTACCACAACAGACTCTACCCCTGCATCTCCAACATTGCGCTACATCTTTATACGAAGTGTCGCTGCCCAACTGGCAACAAAAAAGTACACAGCCCAACAAGCCCTCGATAAGGTCAGCATAATAAAAGGTAAAGATGTACTTACCCCTACCCTCACCTTCCGCTCATCCGGCATGTTCAACATAGTTAAGCTGGCAGATAATGGTCTGGCACTATTCATATGTGGCGCCAATAGTAAAGCTACCGAGATACATACTTTCGAATACTTTTCACCCGCCGATACGTCCATTATGAGCAGCATCAGTGCGCTCGAAGGCAAGACCATTAAACTCTATGCAATAGTGGCCGATATAAAAACCGCTGGAGTCACGTTCCCACATCTGGAGCTACGCCTTACAGACGCAGACATCTTTGTTGACAAACAATAGCAATAGTTAGATCTCCATAGGTTTTGCCTATTCCTAAATCAACAGACGTAATAGATGTACATACATATATTGACTAATATTGCATCGGGATTCGAAAAACCCGCAAAACACAAACAATAATGAAACAAGACGCAATACTTTTCAGCTCATACCAACTGGGCAACATCACTTTAAAGAACCGTGTAGTGATGGCGCCAATGACACGCAGCCGTGCCATAGGCAATACACCAAACGATCTGATGGTGAAATATTATGCAGATCGCACCGAAGCTGGCCTGATCATAACAGAAGGTGTATCGCCATCACCAAACGGATTAGGTTATTCACGCATACCTGGTATGTTTAACGACCAACAGGCGCAAGGCTGGAAAGCGGTAACTGAAGCCGTACACGCCAACGATGGTAAGATATTCATGCAGATGATGCACACCGGCCGCGTTGGTCACCCGATCAACCTGCCAGAGGGTGCTAAAATCGTCGGTGCTTCTCCTATTACCTACACCGACCAGATGTGGACAGACACACAGGGCATGCAGCCCCTGCCGGTGCCGGAAGAAATTACAGATGTGCCTGCCGTTATTGCCGAATATGTACATAGCGCTAAGTTGGCCGTAGCAGCCGGCTTCGATGGTGTGGAGATCCATGCTGCCAATGGCTACCTGCCTATGCAGTTCCTTAGTCCTGCGTCCAACCAGCGTACAGATAAGTATGGCGGTAGCATAGAGAACCGCAACAACTTTGTACTGGAACTGGCAGAAGCTATGGTAGCAGCCATCGGCAAAGATAAAGTGGGCATCCGCCTGTCGCCGTTCAATCCGTTCAATGGCATGTCACCGGATCCTAAAGAAACAGAACAGTATACCCTGCTGGTAGAAGGCCTGAAAAAAATAGGTGTGGTATATGTACACTTCCTCACTTTTGCTATGCAGCCTTCGTTTGTTGATGACCTGCACCAATTGTTCGGTGGTACTTTCATCCTGAATGGTGGCTACACAGCTGCAAGGGCAGAAGGCGACCTGGAAGCCGGCCGTACAGAACTGGTATCTTTTGGCAACCACTTCATCTCCAACCCAGATCTCGTTACCCGTATGAAGGAAGATGCAGAACTGGTACCAGCCGACCAGGCAACCTTCTATACGCCCGGCGAGCAGGGATATAACGACTATAAAAAACTGAGGTAAACTATAATTCCGATCTTTTCCCAAAAGCCTGTCCTGACCAGACAGGCTTTTTTAATGTTATATACCAAAACCTTACCTTGCATCCCTAAATAGCTTGTTGACCATTCTATGCACAGTAAAACCCCTTCTTATATACCCGGCATTTTGCTACTTGCCATTTTGCTGATCGCAGGCTTTCTTACCTACCAGGATTATGGCATATCGTGGGATGAGGCTGCACAGCAGGAACTGGGCAAAGTGACCTATGAATACGCTTTTCACAAAAACGACTTCATCAAAACCATAGACGACCGCCGGCTCGGCACAGGCTTCGAATTGCCGCTTACCATTATAGAACGCAATGTCAACTGCAAAAGCGAGCGCGACATCTTCCTCTGTCGTCACCTGGTCACCCATATTTTCTTTTTACTAGGTGCCTTTTGTATGTATGTGCTGGCGCTCAAAGTATTCAAAAAGCAGCTGTTGGGCATCCTGGCTTTTATCATGGTAGCCCTTGAACCACGCATGTATGCCCATTCGTTCATGAATACTAAAGACATTCCCTTCCTTACGTCATTCATATTCGTCATGCTGGCCTGCTATATTGCTTTCAATAACAGGAAGCCGCTGTCCTACCTGGTGGCAGGCATTGCCGTGGGCTACGCCTGCGCTATACGCGGCATGGGCATGCTGTTCGTGATGCTCATTGCCATAGCCCTGCTGATAGATATCATCACCAACCTCAAAGACAGGCAGCAGCTGCTAAAACAATTATTGAACACAAGCCTCTGGGGAATAGGCTTTTGCGGTATGCTCTACCTCTCCTGGCCTATGCTCTGGGAAACACCGGTACATACGTTCAAAGAATCTTTCCTCAGCCTGGCAGGCATACCATGGTCGGGCGAGGTATTGTTCAATGGTAAAATGTATGGTGGCAATGCCTTGCCATGGAACTATATGCCGGTATGGCTGTCTATCTCCATACCTGAGCTATGGGTGGTATCTGGCTACGCAGGCATTGTATTATTACTCATTGCCTTCGTCAAAAAACCGGTTGCACACATCACCAACACCCCCGATCGCCACTTCGTTTTTTACCTGGCCTGCTTCCTGGCCCCACCTGTTGCCATGCACATATTCCATGGTGCCAATATCGATGATTGGCGACATCTTTACTTTATCTATCCCCCGTTTGTCATGCTCGGGCTGTATACGATCAATAAGGCGGTAGAACATGGCAAACAGTTGTCAGTGATCCTATTGTCTACAGCACAACTCGCTCTGTTACTCATCTTCATGATCAGCAGCCACCCCAACCAGCAGGTATACTTCAACTACTTCGTTTCGCACGATAAAGAGTATTTACGTAAACACTACGATTACGACTATTGGTGCTGTTCCTTTACACAAGGCGTGGCCGAGATCGCTGCACGCGATCCCTCACCGGTGATAAAAATTGCAGGCATAAGAGCTACACTCATCAATGCCATGAAGATGCTATCGCCGGAAGATGCCAAACGCATCCAGTTCGTGCAAAAAGAAGAAAACCCCGATTACTTTCTTACTGTCTTCAGGATGCACCCCGACGATTACGAATACAAGAACGTATTCTATGAGATCAAATCGCAGAACAGTACGGTTATGCGCATCTACAAACTAAAGCCTTAACCCTTTTGTAATACGGCAGCAAACATACTGTCGGCTTTTATATCAATGCCATTGATAATGCCCGAGTTGATGCATTTCAGCCCGGTTTGCTGCACTACCTTGTTCACTACCTGCTGGTTCTCTTCGTCAAATACCGAGCAGGTAATATAGATAAGCCGTCCGCCTGGCTTCAGGTATTTGGCTACATTGGTAGCTATGGCCGCCTGCAGTGCCGAAAACTTGCTTACCGATAGTGGGTCGAAGAAATACAGTTGCTCCGGCGTGCGGGCCCACGTGCCCGATCCGCTGCACGGCACATCACAGATGATGTTATCAAAGTGCGCACTCTTCAGCGTTGCCGCCAGGGCTTTACTATCGCTTACATTGGTGGTATACGTCACCGGTGCCTGGTGCCCGTAACTGCGGAACCGCTCGCGCAGATTATGTAGTATGGTATCGCGTATATCCGATACAGCCAATTTTACGGTTGGCTCCATATCCTTCAACAGCAGCGATTTACCACCGGCGCCCGAACAGCAGTCCAGCCAGTGCTCTCCCGCCTTTGGCGCAAAATATTGTCCGGTACGCTGAGATGATGCATCCTGCACCACATAACTATCCGCAGGCAACAGTTTGTCAATAGCAGCACCATTAGGCAGTGCCATGCACCTGTCAGCCATATACTCAAACGGTATTGCATGCTCATCCAGCAACTGCTCTATCTTTCGCTTATCCCCCCTTACTCTTATAAAAAGATCAGGCTGTCGCAGCATCGATTCCAGCCACTCCGCTTTTTCTATCCCTTCTGAGAAGGCTGTAGCGTAAGGAAACAGTTTATCCTGCTCAATGGAGAACGCCCCCTCAAACGGAAATCGCTTTTGTACATCAGCATTGCCACTTATCTGCAGGCAGGCAAGCAGCTTATTTTCAAAAGTAGCGGGCCCCTCCACTCCTTTACTGCACCTGTACCAGCAATAAGCCATCTCGCTTAGTATACGCCGGTCGCGGCTGCCCAACTGAGGGTGCTGCTTAAAATAGTGCTTCAGGAAATGGGTCAGTGGCACCTTGCCATCGTACCCCGTGGTAATAGTTGTTATATGCTGCCAGATATACCGCATAGCCCCGAAATTACTGCATAATACTAAATAAACAGACCGCCACTCGGGCGGTCTGTCATATACTTTTTCTTTTTACTGATTGCTATTATTACCTTCTGCCACCACGCTGTTCTTGAGGCTGTGGCTGTGGCCTTGGGGCAGGGGCAGGAGCTGGTGCCGGCTGAGGGCGGGGTTGCTGCATCTGCGGCTGTGGCCTTGGCTGCTCAGGTGCACGCTGCGGTTGTGGCGGCGGGTTATACCTTGGCTGCTCAGGTGCGCGCTGTGGCTGTGGCGGAGGATTGTAACGCTGCGGCTCCTGGCGCTGCGGCTCCTGGCGATGCGGTTCGAAACGTTGCGGCTCCTGGCGCTGCGGTTCCTGGTTCCTTTGTGGCTCAAAACGCTGTGGTTCAGGGCGCGAAGGCTGCGGATTATTACGCTGTGGCTCAAAACGTTGTGGCTCCTGGCGCTGTGGTTCCTGCTGGCGGGATGGCTGAGGATTATTGCGCTGTGGCTCAAATCGTTGCGGCTCCTGGCGCTGTGGTTCCTGCTGGCGGGATGGCTGAGGCTGCGGATTGTTGCGCTGTGGCTCAAAACGCTGTGGATCCTGCTGGCGGGATGGCTGAGGCTGCTGATTATAGCGCTGTGGCTCCTGCCTGCCGGGCTGCTGCGCCGGGTTACGCTGATCGAAGCGACCACCAGGGTTACCTGGCACACGCGCCGGCTGCGGCTGTGGCTGCGTATTGCGCGGCATGGTGGTCACATTTCCGCGCTGCACATCTTGCCTGAAGGGTGCCGGCTGCCTGCTACCACCCTGTGGCATAGCTGCTTCCGGGCGGCCTATGTTACGTGGTGCCTGTATCACATTCTGCGGACGTGCTGTAGCATACGTGTTCCTGTTCACATTCGGGCGGTAAAGACTCACCGTATTGCGCTGTATAGAAGCTGCACCAGGCCTGTAGCCGTTAGCAACGCGATATACCTGTACCGGGGCGTTGGTGGTAGCCTGTATAGTAGATGCACGCGGACCGTAATTGTATTGTACATGCGTATGGTTATCTACGTATACGTTGTTGATAATGGTGGTCTGGCTGATATAGGTGTGGTTGTATGACGGACCTCTCCAGTAGTTGTAATAGTTAGGCGTATACAGATACTGCGGACCAACAAACACCCACCATGAATCAGGACAGCCATAGCTTACACCCACACTAATACCCGGAGAAAGTGGGGCCCATCCTGCGTAGCCGCCACCGTAGCGCCAGCTTACCCATGCCGGTGCCCACTCATACCCTGGTACCCATATCCAGCCGTAGTAGCCATTATATGTCCAGCGGCCATAGTGGTAACATGCCCAACCCCATGGGTCGTCAGATAACCAGGTATTACCATAGTCGGTCATAGCCCAGTGGCCGCGACTATAATACGGACGGAAATCGGCATCCTCGTTAGGCACCCATACGTTACCGTAATCAGGGTCGTACACCCACTGCCCGTAAGGAGAAAGCTCATCGTAGAAATCCTGGTAAGATACTGTTACATCCTGCGCCTGTGCCTTGCTTGCCCCCGCCACCAATAACATAATGCTGGTGAAGGCAACGATAAACAGACTATTCAACACTTTTTTCATATTGTAATTATTTATCAGTTTCGTTTTAAAAGGCGCTCAATATTAACGCCTTTGCACTATACTATCCAATAATGATGCCAATATTTACGCTCTATTGCAAAAAAATCCCCGGCATGGCCGGGGACTATCAAAAAATATTATGCTGATTAGGCAACTAATTCACCCTTAAGGGCTTTTGCCATTGTTGCGCCTATGTTAGCTGGGCTGGCTACTACGTGTATACCGCACTCACCCATGATCTTCATTTTGGCAGCAGCAGTATCGTCGGCACCGCCAATGATAGCACCTGCGTGGCCCATACGGCGGCCTGCAGGGGCAGTCTGGCCGGCTATAAAGCCTACAACAGGCTTGCGCATGTTGTCCTTCAGCCAGTTAGCAGCTTCAGCTTCCATATTACCACCTATCTCACCTATCATGATGATACCATCAGTTTCAGGATCGTTCATCAGCAGTTCCACCGCTTCGCGGGTAGTAGTACCGATGATCGGGTCGCCACCGATACCGATAGCTGTAGAGATACCCAAACCAGCCTTAACAGTCTGGTCTGCAGCTTCATACGTCAAAGTACCAGACTTAGATACGATACCGATCCTGCCTGCCTTAAAGATAAAGCCTGGCATGATGCCTACCTTAGCCTCACCTGCGGTGATAACACCAGGGCAGTTAGGGCCTATCAGGCGGCAATCGCGACCTTTGATGTATTCACGGGCCTTCACCATGTCCTGTACAGGGATACCTTCAGTGATGCAGATGATCACCTTGATACCTGCGTCAGCAGCTTCCATTATCGCATCAGCAGCAAATGCCGGCGGCACGAAAATGATGGACACGTCAGCACCGGTAGTGTCAACCGCATCTTTTACTGTGTTGAACACAGGCCTGTCCAGGTGTGTAGTACCGCCTTTTGCAGGGGTTACACCACCAACAACGTTAGTGCCGTATTCGATCATTTGCGTAGCATGGAAAGTACCTTCGGTACCTGTAAAACCCTGAACGATAACCTTAGAGTTTTTATTTACTAAAACAGACATGAGCCAGTTGGTTTTAAAAATTTGATGGCGAAATTAATGCATTTATGGGCAAATGCAAGGGCGATAGCAGAAAATCACAAAAATCACAGCCTCACAGCTCCACCAGCCGATGTTTTATGGCAAACATAACCAGCCCGGTTTTAGAGCGGAGGTCAAACTTATCGAAAAGCGATTCTCTGTACCCGTCTACCGTGCGGCGGTGTACCTGCATCAGCTCGGCAATTTTATCATACGTATATTCTTCCTTATCACACACCAGCTTCAGAAACTGTAGTTCCCGCTCGGTAATTTTAGCCGACACTTCCCTATCCTGCTGTTCAGCCATCGATTGGTTGAGTATCGCCGTTTGCAATAGCTCGCTATGGTAATAGCCGGCGTTATACGTATCATCTATCGCCTTTTGCAGCACATCGGCCGTACAACTTTTTATCAGGTAACCCCTCACCCCTAGCCGGAACAGTTGTATGATCTTCCGCTCGTCAGAGTCCCAGGTCAGCATCAGCACTTTTTGCTCCGGCATGTTTTTCTGCAGCCAGCGCATGGTGTCTTCACCATTCATTAAGGGCATCTCCAGGTCCATTATTATTATATCGGGCTTGGTTTTACCTGTCTCCAGCGCTTTTATCAACTGTGCCCCGTTAGAGTATTCGTCAACTACCGCGTAGTCGCCCAACACCTCTATCAGCGATCTCAGTCCGCTACGCACTACTATATGGTCATCTACAAGTGTTATGGCTGCCTTCTTCATATACTACATTATTTGTGTGAAACGGCAGGTTGTGCCACTGCCCGGCCTGCTCTCTATTACGCCCTTTATATTGGCTATCCCCGCCCGCTTGATCATATTCCGCAACCCCGACCCGCTCTCCATTTTCTCAGCCACATCAAATCCCTGCCCGTCATCTTTCACTTCCAGCATAAATCCACCCTCTGTCCGCACCGTTATATAAACGTTTTCAGCGCCGGAATGTTTCATCAGGTTGTTCAGCACCTCCTGGAATATGCGGAACATCATTACCCTGCCATCTTTAGGCAACGCCGGTTCCTCATCGCCTGTCCATACAACCGCCACACCGGTGGCTTGCCGCATGCGCTCCGCTTCCTGCTTCATGGCCGTCAGCAGGCCACCGTTCTCCAGCAGGTCGCTGTTCAGGCTCTTGCTTAGCTGCCGCACCTCGCCTATGGCCAGGTCCAGGTCAGCTGTTATGGGCAGTATCTCTCCTGCTAGTTCCTTATGCACTATCTTATGTCGCTCCAGGTGCATTTTCAGCACCGTAAGCCTTTGGCCCAGGTTGTCGTGCAGTTCGCGCGCCACATTGGCCAGCACACGCTCCTGCACCTCGCTCTCCGCCTGGCGCAGCTCTTTTTCATAGTCGGCCTCCATACGTGCTATCTTCACCTGCTGGCTTATATGGCGCCGGTTGGCAACAAACACGCTGATCACTATTCCGCATAATAGCAGTAAAATGGCCAGTGTGGCATATAGTACTGTACTGCTTGCCTCAAACATATTGCAGTTTATTTTGTCGTCCGCAAAGTACCAGGCTCACACCCGTCAGCAAAGGCGATATCACATTCAATATCTCATTGATACCTATTATTGCCATGTATTTATTCTTATGGATGAACTCATCTGCTGCAGTAGTGAAGGTACTTATCTCCGGTATATCACAGGCATAATATAGTATCTCGGCGACACACAGCCAGAACAAAGGATCCTTAAATATGCCCTTATCACTGTTCATAGCATTATCTATGAGTATAACTGTAAATAATATGGTGCACAGCAAAGCAGTGGCCAGCAGGCAGGTTACTGCGAAATCAAAGATGGAATGTTGCCAAATAACAGTTCCCCACAGCACCATATAAGCAGCAAACACATAAGGCATTTTTTTAGCAATAAATGGCCGCAGCAAATAAGACGCCAGCAGTATTTCCAACCCGGTTGCCACAGGAAGATACAGGTTGAAGAACCACAGGTTAGGCCTGTCCAGCACATGGCTGATGAACTGTCCCCCACTCTCGGCTATCATCCCCATCACTATTATCCAGAAAGATACCTTGTATGGCCGGCTGAGGTACTTAAAATATATGCCCCCCACTATAGTAACCAGTAACTTGGGCAGCAGAACAAGGAGATAGAAATGCACGGTTCGATTTAATACTGCAAATCTATTAAAGTGCGCTAATAAAAAATGTGCGGCAGAACTATGTCACCATTAATTCTACCACACATTTTATTGATACACACGATGACCCTTAAATACTGGCCTGCTGCGTAATGGGCACCGGCACTATATATACTTTACACTTGGTAGGACAAAGAGTGCCAAAATCTGCCCCCTTGTTATGAAATATGGCTACCGAATCTTTGTCATTATCCAGCAGCGGATGCCCGTCGGCATCTTTCAGATACAATACCAGCCCGTGCGGGAAAGCAATTTTGGCATCGCCGCTATTCGCATGCACATAAGATGTGGCACCAAAGCATATTGTTGCATTTTCCGGCGAATTATTGTCCAGGTATAGCTGCTGCACCTCCAGCGTCCACGGGAAGGTTATCGTCCGCGCATATAGCTGGTCGCTGGCACCATCGGCCAGCAACTGCGCATTCTTGCCATCGCATGGCGGCGTAGCACAGTAATAAAAGTTAGTAAAGTAGTTCTTGCTCACCAGGTTATGGTCTTTACAAGGCACCAGGTTGCTGTTCTTTATTTTGTACCAGGCACATACATCATCCACCAGTATGTAGGTATTAGCTATCTCTTCCGATTCCTCCATTTTGCACAGCTGCATCCGTAGCTTCAGGTTACCCGTCTCTGGTTCAAAACAGTACACTATCCGCAATCCCACCTCCACACTCGGGTTGTCTCTCTGATAGGCCTGCACGGCATCCGATAATTGTTGCCAGGGTATCTCCAGGTCTTGCCCGCCAAATTTGTTATCACAGCCCGCACGGTAGTAGTGTTCGGTAAAGTTTTTTCTTCCAGCTTCATACTCGGCTTTAGAGATGGCCATCACATCATCAACATCGCTTTTCGTTTTCAATTTTACTGGCATAAGAGTAAAGTTTTTGATTTAGAGGTAAATATATCCACGACAAGGGTAAAAAACCAAAAAATCGCCCCGTGAAAAATACCCTCCCCCGGTTACACTTTTTCACCTTTTACACCTACGCACCATTACTCAATTTTACATCATCAACCATCAACTTAACCATAAAGCCCCGTTTATCCGGCACGGGATCAATGCCGGACAGAACAATGAAGCATATCCAGATCGAGTATTCAGGAATGAGGCCTATCGTACAGCAGGCCGTGTGTATGACCAACCAGCTGCTCCGCGACATTCGTTTTTATGAGCGTATAGCTACCTTGCCACAATTCGATATGGCCGATGTGCCACCTGCAGAACTGGCCAGGCTGATGTACAAAACAGATATTAAAGTAGAGGTGGAGCTCTACTACGCCATCAGCCCGGTACAAAATATAGACCTGTATGCCGATGATGCCCACCCCAATATCCTCCAGTTAAATATATGGACGCTCAACCGCCCGGTGGCCAGCATATGCAACACATTGCTGCATGGCTGTGTACATGCGGTAAACGCGGTACACAACCAATATTACTTTGGCCACGGCGATAACGACCCGGCAGGAAAAGAACGCACAGCCCCCTATCTTATAGGCGCCCTGGGCGAAGAACTGATAGCCGGAGCCACCTACGATCTGCACCTGGAGCACGACAATAACAGGCACACGCCGGCATCGGCACAGGAATTATTGCGTTATTGTGCCTGAAGGACATAAAAAACGTGTCGCTGCCGCGTTTCAAAACAGTTTTTTTCTTACTTTTGCAGTCCGCAAGGGGAAAAACTGGGGATAAAAGCAAAAAAGGAAAAATATTTTTATCTTTTTTGTGTTTTCTATTCAGTTTTTTGCATACCTTTGCACTCCGTTTTAATTTTTTACTTAAAGCTAACAATGCCTACAATACAACAGCTAGTACGCAAAGGCCGCGAACAGATGCGGACAAAATCAAAATCACGTGCACTTGACGCATGCCCTCAGCGCCGTGGTGTTTGTACCCGTGTATACACTACAACACCTAAGAAACCAAACTCTGCGCTGCGTAAAGTAGCTAAGGTTCGTTTGACTAACAAAATTGAGGTTATCGCCTACATACCAGGTGAAGGCCACAACCTGCAGGAGCACTCTATCGTACTGATACGTGGTGGTCGTGTTAAGGACTTACCAGGTGTACGTTATCACATTGTGCGTGGCGCATTGGATACTGCCGGCGTAAAAGACCGTAAGCAGAGCCGTTCTAAGTATGGTACTAAGAAAGAAAAGGCTAAAGGCGGCGCAGCAGCAGCTAAGAAAAAATAATTATTAAATAATTTCCATTAAGTAATAAAAGATGAGAAAGGCACAAGCCAAAAAGCTTCCGTTAGCACCGGATCCTAAATTCAACGATAAGCAAGTTACACGTTTCGTAAACTGCCTTATGTGGGGTGGTAACAAAACTGTAGTTCTGAGCGCATTCTATGATGCTCTTGACAAAGTTTCTAAATTCACCAACGAAGACGGATACGAAGTGTGGAAGCGTGCACTGGTAAACGTTACTCCTGCGGTTGAAGTTCGTAGCCGCCGTATTGGTGGTGCTACCTTCCAGATACCTTCTGAAGTGCGCCCTGACCGTAAGATCTCTCTGAGCATGAAGTGGTTGATCCGCTTCTCTCGTGAGCGCAACGGTAAAACTATCGCCGACAAGCTGGCTAACGAGATCGTAGCAGCAGCTAAGGGTGAAGGTGGTGCTTTCAAAAAGAAAGAAGATACACACCGTATGGCAGAAGCTAACAAGGCTTTCTCTCACTTCAAAGTTTAATCAGCATCTAGCTTTAGTATATTCAAAAACCTCCTGCATCCGTAGGAGGTTTTTGTTATTTTCATTAACTTGTCATTGCTATGAAATTCAAGACACTCATATCTATCCTTCTTGCGTTCGCACAACTTTCGTGGGCACAGTTGCATCCTTATAAGCAACATAATAAATGGGGATATGCCAATTCCACAGGCGATATAAAAATACCGTGTATTTACACCAGTGCCGAAGACTTTACAGGAAGCATTGCAACTGTCGGCAGAGATCGTAAGATAGGCGCAATAGACTCGTTAGGCCAAGTAACAATACCATTCTTATACGACGAACTCTATTTATACCAATACAATGGAGGTATTGCTATAAGCAGGCGGGGAGATAAATGGAGCCTTGTTGACAAAAAAGGCAGGCAAATATCAAAATACAAATACGATTTTTGGGAAACCTTTCAATGGGACCACGCCGCAGTTTGCAAAAATGAGAAATGGGGATTGATAGATACGAACGGCAATGAAGTAATTGCTTGCAGGTATGATATGGTATTCTCTTTTTCTGATGGTCTTGCTTGCGTCAAGCAAAATGGCCAATGGGGTTATGTAAACAGTAAAGGTTCGGTGATCCTGCCATTTATCTATGACCAGGCCTCTATCTTTTACAATGGTATAGCGATGGTCAGAATGAATGGAAATTCCTATCTAATTAATAAGAAAGGAGAAATTGTCACAAAGGGAAAATACAATAATATAGAACTTAGCACGATCGGCATCGCTATTGTTATGCAAGATACCCTGAAGGGGATAATAGATAAAACCGGAACAGAAATCATAAAATGTAAGTACAACAACATAAGGCTGATAGATAGTGGGATAATTGAAGTAAAAGAAAGCAACATATATAAACTGCTCAATTTAAAAGGCGAGGAAATTAGCAACGAGCATTTCGATGATATCCAACGACATTATTACTCTATCATAGCGAGAAAAAATGGAAAATATGGCATTGTGACCAAATACTGGGAAACAATAGCTCCATTTATATATGACTCGGTGATTGTACTAAGTGAAAGGGCATTTATTACTTTAAAATCCGGCAAATGGTCACTGCATGATACATCAGGAAAGCTATTAACAGCGATTACTTACGACAAAATAGAGCAAGTAAATTCAGCTTACGATCGATGTCATATCGGCTATCTGGTAAAAGTAGATGGTAAAACGGGCGCATTGGATGCAAATGGGAAAGAGATCATTCCATGTATCTACAATTCGATAGAAAGAACATTAGACCCTGATATTGTAATAATAGAAATGGCATACAAATATGGTTACATATCCGCACAAGGGAAAATTCTGCTGCCATGCATTTATGAACGGGTAACAGACGTAAATGATGGCATAGGCTTTGGTTTTAAAGATAAGAAATGGACGATGGTCAACTCATTTGGCTGTGTACACCAACTGCCCTATACGAATGTTAATGCATTCAATAACTGGCTATGCAGCGTGGAAATAAATGGCAAATACGGCTATATAGATACCACAGGCAAAGAAGTGATTCCAGCAGTTTACGACAACGCCGGCAACTTCGACGATAACATTACATGGGTGCAATTAAACAACAAAGAAGGATTGATAGACAGAACAGGTCGAATGATTTTCCCGGCAATATATGATGCTATAGGTTCCTTTGACAAAGAATATGCATCAGTAAAAAACAAAGGAAAATGGGGAATTGTTACGATCAGCGGCAGGTTGATAGTGCCGTTTGAATATGATGAAATAGAGGTTGCAGACAGAGGTCAAGTATTGCCCGCCATCGCAAAAAATAAGGACAAATATGGTCTGATAAACGTAAAAGGAGAATTAACGCCACCCTGCATTTACGACGAAATTTCGGGTAACGGTGTTCGTAAGGACAGCCTATGGGCTTACATTGATTCAAAGGGAATTATTCGGAGCAAGTTCTTGTATCAGCAAGCGCCTAATGAACAGGAGCAACGTAGTCCGGTGAGCCGCAACAATAAGTATGGCTATTTAGATAACAATGGCAAAGAAGTAGTGCCCTGTATATATGATGACGCCGAAGATTTTAAAAACGGAAGAGCCCTGGTAAAAAAGGATGGTCATTTTCTGATAATAAACAGGAATGGCAAAGTAATAGATGAAAGTCCTATAGTTTTTGAATGCAAAGGTTCAGGTTTACACTAAATCCCATTATGATCTCCATTAAAACCTTCCGCCAGCTAGCTTTAGCCCTCCCCGAAACCACAGAAGAGCCGCACTTTGAGAAGACTTCATTTCGGGTAAACAAAAAGATATTCGTCACGCTCGACGAGACCAATAAACGCGTATGCCTTATGTTCTCGCCAGAAGATCAGGCGTCATTCTGTACATTCGACAAAAGTGTCATCTACCCCGTACCAAACAAGTGGGGACTAAAGGGAGCAACCTTTGCAGAGCTAAGTAAAATCAAAACAGAAATGTTGCAGCATGCCCTGGAGGTAGCCTACTGTAAAATAGCCCCTACCCGCCTGTCACAACCCATAAAAGATAAATGGGCGCAGCTTTGAAACTTCATTGAGCCATCGAGCAATTAAGCAATTAAGCCATTTAAAAGAAGCAGCTTCGCTATCTGTACGGCATTGGTAGCAGCACCCTTGCGCAGGTTGTCGCTTACTATCCAGCAGTTAAGGGTATTGGGTTGGGTATCATCGCGCCTTATACGGCCCACAAATACCTCATCTTTACCCGCTGCATGCAGCGGCATCGGGTAGCCATTCATGGCCGGGTTATCTATCACCGATACACCGGCACTATTATCCAGCAATGCCTTCACATCGCTTTCTTGAAAGTCCCGTTCAAACTCTATGTTCACACTCTCGCTGTGCCCTGCTGTAACGGGCACACGCACACAGGTAGCCGATACCTTGATGCTGTCGTCGCCCATTATCTTCATGGTCTCCAGCTTCATCTTCATCTCCTCCTTGGTATAGCCGTTGTCCTGGAACACATCTATATGCGGCAGCACATTCATATCTATAATATGCGGATACACGCTATGCCCCTGTATGCCGGCACGCTGGTCCATCATTTCTTTTACCGCCTTTTGCCCCGTGCCCGATACTGATTGGTAGGTGCTTACCACTACCCTCTTTATCTTATACTTATCGTGCAACGGCTTCAGCACCATCACCATTTGTATGGTAGAACAGTTGGGGTTGGCAATGATCATATCCTCCTTCGTCAACTCATGCCCGTTCACTTCCGGCACTATCAGCTTCTTGGTCGGGTCCATGCGCCATGCCGATGAATTATCTACCACCCTGCAACCCACAGCAGCAAACTTCGGCGCCAACTCCAGCGACACACTGCCACCCGCAGAGAACAAGGCCAGCGCAGGCTTCATGGCAATAGCATCGTCAGCCGATACTACAGCATATTCCCTACCCTTGAACGTCACCTTATTCCCTACCGACCTACCCGAAGCCACCGGTATCAGTTCTGTAACAGGAAAGTGCCTTTCCTCCAATACTTTCAGCATCATGCTGCCCACCAGGCCGGTGGCACCTACTACAGCTACTTTCATGTGTGCGCTTAGTTATTTTGAATCACAAAGGTAATGAGCCGCGTTATGCATTTATAGCTACCGGCTAATTGTTTATAGGTAAAATAACAAAAGTTCTACTCCAATAACCGATAACTTTGCGCCACCAAATGAAAAAACTCCGGTCTCTCAATAAATACTTCATCAAATACAAATGGCGCCTGCTGTTGGGCTTGCTGTTCGTTGGTATTTCCAGCAAGTTTGCCGTAATGCCGGGTAGCGTTATCAAGGGCCTGCTTGACGAGGTGAAGAATATGATAGATGGCGGCGCTAAAGGCGATGCCGTGATATCTGTGGTATTCAAAGGGGGCATGACATTACTGGGACTAGCCTTATTGCGTGGCTTCTTTATGTTCATGATGCGGCAGACGATCATCGTGATGTCACGGCACATAGAGTACGACCAGAAACAGGAGATCTATAACCAGTACCAGCGACTGAACACTGCCTTTTACAAAAAGAACTTTACCGGCGACCTTATGAACCGCATCAGCGAAGATGTGTCGCGCGTACGTATGTACACAGGCCCATCTATCATGTACTTTACCAATGCTATAGGGCTCACTATATTCTGCATCGTAGAGATGTGGCAGGTGAACCACATGCTTACGCTGTATGTGCTGGCCCCACTACCCTTCCTGGCGCTGTCTATCTACTACGTCAACCGTATCATATTTAAAAAGAGCGGGCAGATACAGGCCCAGCTATCCGGCCTTACCACCACAGCACAGGAATCTTATTCAGGCATCCGCGTTATCAAGTCGTTTGTTCAGGAAGCCAATATGATGCGCTTCTTCAACCATAATTCCGAAGAATACCGCAAAAGCACCATCAACCTGTCTGTTACAGAAGCCATCTACTTCCCATCTATGAACCTGTTCATAGGGCTTAGTATGCTATGCACAGTATTGATAGGTGGTTACTACGCTATCAATGGCCATATAACCACGGGTAACATAGCCCAGTTCGTCTTCTACATCAATCAGCTGATGTTCCCTATATCCAGCATTGGCATGGTGGCCAGCATGACGCAGCGCGCAGGGGCATCGCAGCAACGCATAGATGAGTTCCTGGAGATAGAGCCGGAGATACAATCGCCCGCTAATGGCATGGTAACACCGCTGAAGGGTGAAGTGGCATTTCGTAATGTCACGTTCACATACCCCAACACCGGTATCACCGCATTGCAGGATTTTTCACTGACCATCAAGCCCGGCCAGAAGATAGCCATCATTGGTAAAACAGGCTCCGGCAAGTCTACCCTGGCACACCTGCTGCTGCGCATGTACGATCCCGCACAAGGCGAGGTGCAATATGACGGTACTGACGTGCGCCAACTGAACCTGCACCACCTGCGCCGCGAGATAGCCTATACCCCGCAGGAAGCGTATTTGTTCTCCGATACCATATTCAACAATATACGCTTTGGTAAGGATGATGCCACCGAAGAAGAGGTAAAACGCGTGGCCCGCATGGCCGACCTGGACAACGACATACAGGGCATGGCCAATGGCTACGAGACCGTAGTGGGCGAACGCGGCGTAATGCTGAGCGGCGGCCAAAAGCAGCGCATGGTACTGGCAAGGGCATTGATCAAAAACAGCCCCTTCCTGGTGCTGGATGAGTGCTTGTCGGCGGTGGATACCAATACAGAAAAGAACATACTGGCCAACCTGAAGGATTTCCTGGCAGATAAGACCACGCTGGTCATCACCCACCGCATATTTATGTCGTGGACCTTTGACCAGATCATTGTGCTGGACAACGGCCGCATTGCCGAGCAAGGCACACATGAAGAACTGATGCAGCTGAACGGCCGCTACGCGCAGTTATACAGACACCAGACCAGCTGATAAAACACCAGGAATCAGGGCCCAAGGTCCAAACGCCAGGAACCAAGGTCCAAATTCCAAGGGATCCAAAAGAAGATATCAAGCCACCTACAGAGTGTCATGGTGAGTCCACGGAGTGTCACCCTGTGCCTGTCGAAGGGCGACACGGACATGAGCAGTACATAACCCATGGCGAAAATGATTATCATGGATTCGACCCTTCGATAAACTCAGGGTAAACTTAGCACACCATGACAATCATTTTCTATCGTCATTAATTCCACTAAAACCTGCGTACGATATCCAGGTCCAGCTGCTCCAGGCTTTTCAGTTTCATATCGGCAAGGGTAAAACGGGGATCGTCAAAGTGCAGTTCATCGGGCACCACTATCACCTTCATACGGGCGGCTTTGCCTGCTATCATACCGTTTACAGAATCCTCCAGCACCAGGCATTCGTACGGTGCGGAGCCCAGCAATTGGGCGCAATGCAGGAACACCGCGGGATGCGGCTTGCCCAGTTCCACAGCATCGGCAGACGTGATCTCATCAAAATACTGCGTCAACCCGAAATGAGCCACCAGTTCATCTATCATTCGCTTGGTAGACGATGATGCCAGGCCTATTTTATACCCGTTGGCCTTCAATAGCTTCAGCGAATCTTCTACACCCTTCAGCACGGTAGCCTTATTCTTTGATGCATCAATGATATCTGTGATGATCTCATCAGCCACTTCCTGTGCCGACTTACCTTCCCATGGATAGTGCAGCTCCCAGTGGCGGGTAACCTCGTATATACGCAGTCCGGTGGTCTCTTTGAATTTTTCTCGGGTGATGGGGATGTTGTGTTTACCCGCTACGCGCAGCATGCTCTCGCCCCACAAAGGCTCTGTATCCAGCAGCAGCCCGTCCATATCGTATAATACAGTAGTTATCATTGCAGCGCAAAAGTAACGCCGCGTTGCTGCAATACATGGGCGTTAAACATTTTTTAGCAAAAAACTGGCGTTACCCGTTGGCTTAATTCATCGAAACCCTTACTTTTGCGCTCCCACTTCGGTATGAAATGGAGGTCTTGTAGTTCAATGGATAGAATAGAAGTTTCCTAAACTTTAGATCCAAGTTCGATTCTTGGCAAGACCACAATTAGGAGAGCGGAGAGCGAGGTTGCTTCGCTTTTTTGTTTGACCACATCAGGAGAGCGGAGCAACAGAGCGGAGAGCGAGGTTGCTTCGCTTTTTTTATTTGACCAAATGCCACCTGAGCAACTGCCAGGCGTGCGCCATAGAATCCTGCGGGTGGTTTTGGCTGATCTGTACTATACCTGCAGCATTATTGAAAAAGAACTGATCATTATAATCGTAAGCCTGTGCTGTATCATATTTTATATGATAAACATAGTTAACACTCATCACATCGCTGAATGTCTGTCCGTTTAATGGATATGATACAATAACAGGCGATGGCGTCATGGCATAGGACATCTCGCCGATGGTATCATTACGGGAACCCAGTAAGGTACTGTACGACATTGACTGCATGGTCAGGTAAGGATAATAGAACGTGGGTGTATATTCTATCTTCTGCCCGTTTAAAGAGTATAGGCCATTGGCAGATAAAGCTGCCGGATGCGAATAGCTGATAGCAAGGCCACTTTTCCACATATAGAACATATAAGAAGAAGAGTCCCTTTCATAACCCGGCGTAAGGCTATTTTGTACAATACTAATTGTGATCTGTTCCCAGTCGTAATAGTCCCAGTAAGTGTGGTCTACGGCGTGTGTAACATTGTGGCTGGCAACGTAAAAACTATCTATCCTGCCGCTTACGGAGTCTTTCATTACCCAATACGACCCGATCTTGTAGTCGAAATCCTTCGTCAGAGCGGCATCTACATATGTGTACTTGGTAAAATGGCTACAGCCAGCCAATACCAATATCGTAGATAAAGCAAGTAACAAATTCTTCAAAATGGACATAGTTTGTAGGCAAATTAACGCATATCTACATATATATCACGTTAATAATGTACAACCAATCGTTAAGAGTGTATATCTGCAGTGATATTGGATATCCAGTGATTCAAGTGTTCAATTACTAGCAGACCACATTATTAGAGCTGAGCAACAGAGCGGAGAGCGAGGTTGCTTCGCTTTTTTTATGCACCAACTCAGCGGCGTCTTTACATTGAAAATTAAAAGTGAAGTGACTGAACAATAGAGTCGAAAGCAGGCCTATATTTATACATCATTCCATTGCTTACGCCACCCGTAAACATATAAGCGTAACCATTTACCGGTATAATGTAGTTTATCATCTCGCGCCTCCCATTTTCAGCTGTAAGCAGATAGGTAAACCATCCACCCTCTATTCTGCCCACTTTTATATCACCACGTTCGCCAATGGCATATTTATCTTTTAATGACATATTAGCAATGTTAGCATTGCGAAAATGATAGAGGTCCATACCATCCATGTTTGCAACTATAATGTTCATTCTTGGCACATCAGCCTCAAGTGATTCTGGAGGAAAAATAAAACAAGTACGTCTTCCGTTAATTGTCGTATCCATCCGCTGCCAACCGGCGGCCAATTTAATACTATATTTATAATTTGGTTTATTGTCAGCTGCCTTTGAAGACCAATTGCCAATGCCACCGTTACAGGAACAAAACACTGCAATAAACAATAATAAAAATGAGTATCTCATAGCTCTAATATTTATCCTTTTTAACTGCTACCTCAACCTATACAAAGTATAACCATCGGCTATCACCACGCTATCCAGTGGTTGTTGCACCTCGTGCAGGTAGTGGTTATTGAAATCGTCGGCGAGGCCTTTAACGGTGAGGGCGTATTTCACCTGCATACTGTCGAATATCTGGCGGTTCTGCGCCATGGGTAGTAGCCACGCCTGGACCATGCTGCGCTTGTTGGTGTACAGGGTAAGGAAGCGCGGGCGGGAGAATAACACGAGTTCATTATCTGCCACATGTGTGGCCAGGTAGGCAAATGCCTTACGGTCGTTATCGCCCGGCACATAGCCCACCTTGGGTGCATTGGCTTCTTTCAGGTATTTAAGCCCGGCAAATAGTATCATAGCGGTCAGCACGAGGCCCACAGTACGTGGCTTTATAGTGGTTACCGCCGGCAGTATTGTCTTTGAGGCATAATAGCAGTAATAGTAAACAATGGCTATGGCCGGCAGAAAGTAGCGCTTATCGTGTATGGGGTAATAGAGCATCATTACCAGCATCAGCACGAAGAAGATATCCTCTACAGCCAACCTGCGCTTTATTGACAATCCCATGCCCAGCAGGCTGAGCGATAGCCCCGCCCCCTGCATAATAGTGACCATTGCCGTGCGGAACCCGCTATCGGTAGGGTAATAAAAACAGCCGTTCAGCACCTCCATCACAAAGTTCACACTATTGCGGAAACGGGTGATGATGCCCTCCTGCAATGCCGACCGCAGATAATTAGCATAGAACGATGATGCCGCAGATGGCACATACAGCACCGTCTTGGATAGAATGAAATTCAGCAACAGCACACCGGGCACTATATATAGCGCAGGAAAGAGCCGGCTCTTATCCAGCCTGCGGTGCCTGACCAACCCATACAGCATAGTATAACTCACAAACAATACCTCTGCAGCCAGTATCAATATAGACTGCGTGCGGATGAGCATGGCCATTTCTGCCAGTAGCACCAACGCGGCAATGCGCCCCCACGAATACCTGTCGGCGCGGCGGTTGGCAAAGTAGAGCATGGTAAATAACAGGCAGGGAATATCGGATAGTACCTGGTCTTTGGCATCTACCACCAGCCAGCTATAGCCCAGCAACAGGCAGATACACAGGGCAGTTATATCCCCTACTCCCCTCTTCCTGAGCCAGGTAAAGGTGGCGAGCATAAAGGCAACTACCATAGCCGTGAGCCAGCACAGCATGGGCTTTATGGCCAGTCCCCACAGCTTTACCACCGGTGCCAGCAGCAGCGGGAAACCCGGCGGGTACTGCGGTGGCGAGTAGGTGATATTCCGATCGTAAAAGACGAAATTGGTCTTGTAAAATGGCAGGCCCTTGCTTATGTTATCTGCCTCCTTTATATATAGGGCGTAGTCGTCGCCGCCCCATGTGTGCTGTTCATGCACATTGAGGTAAAACAATGGCATGGCCAGCAGTATCAGCAGCAGGTATGGCAGCCATTTGGTTTTAAGCAGTTGCGACATATACGGGTTCAAAATACGATTTTATGGGTTAACGGTGATATGGCGGGGTTATTGTTTTAAATGTGTAATTGCGGCCAGGTATCTTTCGCTCTTACAGAGCTTACCCTTGACCCATGTCTTACCCCGGGATTGCATCCCGGGCTATTATCTTTCGGTCTTTCAGACCTTTCATCCGCCGGGAATAATCATCAACAACCTGGCTACTTATCTATGCGGCTTTGGTTCGCGGTTGGTTGAGGAAGGCGGCTATCTTGTGGCTTAGCTCGCCCATGTGCACTCTGTTCCTGAAGTCCTGGAGATCTTCGATATACATTCTTTCTTCTTCGGGCAGGAGGTATTGGAATATGTTGTAGATCATCCAGCGCCGGTTCTGTTCTTTACCTTCTACCACTACCACATCGTCTCTGCGGGCGGCATTGTGTTCTTTCAGCAGATACATATATCGTTCCATTGTAGCGGCGCCATAAGGGGCCGGGTCGCTGTAGCGTTGCGGCACGGGTTTGGCGGCTTCCTGCTCCTCTTCCTTCTTCATGCGCGCTACCATTTTCTGCAGTTTGTCTATAGCCTGGATGAGGCGTACCTGGGTGGCCACATCTTTTGCAGAAGGCAGGTCGGGGTCCTCCGCTCTTGTTGTGAGTTGGGTTTGAATATTGCTGAGCTGGCGGCCCAGGCTGTTGATGGCATTGTTGAGCATGTTGATATCCATAGTTGAAGTGTTTTGTATCACAAAGGTGAGCTATGAAATATTACGAACAAAATAAACATATCCACCAAAAACGGGGTATGAAAACACCCAAAGCCGCGCCTGCAAAGCGTTTCAGCCATGCCTAATTTTGTGTGTATCTTTTTTAAAAGCATATGAAACGAGCTATCTTTAGTAGCAGCAGCCTTATACCAACAGGTTTTTTCGGGGTATATTGCAGCATTAAATACTGACCATGCGTTATTTCCTTTCATTGATAATAATGGCCTGCCTGGCGTTCTTTAGCGCCTGCAGCCATAAAATGCTACCAACCAAAGATGCACCTGCTACCGCCGCAAAAACACTGCTTATGGAGCGCGACAGCCTGCTGTTGCCCCGCGGAGAGACGCGCGGCCGGGTGATGGTAGCTGCCGGCAAGCGGGTGAACTACAAAGATGGTGTGTACATACTGCAAAGCGACCTGGCCCTGATGAAAAGGTATGGCTACCACCAGCAGTCGGCACCCGACAATGCACTTAAAGCCAAAGCGGAAGGGCTGATAGCTAAGGGTACGACCACCGATGTGGGTACCTTTTCTTATACGCAATTACCACTAGCTAAGATCAAATACTACTACCTGGGCAAGTTCAGGATGGATATACCGACCTTTTATTATTCTAACGATGGTGAGCGCAGGCACGAGCAGGGGTATTCTGCCAATATAGCGGTGCCTGTGTTTGTGGTGATGGATATGGAGTAGATAGTATTTTGTGACTGGCCGAGGCATCTCCGAGCACTTGTTTTTTGTGGGGGTATCTTTCGCTCTTTCAGAGCTTAGTTTATTATTGTTTTATACCCGGGACTGTCGTCCCGGGCTATTATCTTTCGGTCTTTCAGACCTTCTAATACTGGATAAAATGGTTTGCTTCGTCTAGTAGGCTACATGGTCTCACTTGTGTAACCTATGCTCAGTTATTTTACGCAAGCGGGACGCTTGCAATAGCAAGGACGAAGCGGGACGCTTCGACCAGCGCTTATGTTCAATCTTTAAACATTTTCCTTGGCAATCACTGTCCAGTCTTTGCTGCCGAGGCCGTTGGCTATGTATTTGTCCATAACGTTGGCTACGGCAGGCACTACGGTAAGCGGGTGTTTGCCTTCTGTTTCTTTGATCATCAGGCCTGCATCCTTGCGGGCCATGTTCAGCTCCCAGGTAGGTTGATCGAAGGTATTGCTGGTCATCTTCTTCAGGCGTGCCTGTAGTGTATTGCCCGGATTGAATGTCTCGAACAGCGTGGCTATCTCATCAACTGTGATACCGGTAGATTTAGCCAGCGCCAGCGCGTCTGATAATCCGCCTGTCATGGCTATCAGCATCAGGTTGCCAAGCAGCTTTATGCCTGCTGCCTTATTGGTATCGTTGCCAAAGTTCATCACCTTGCCTGTCATTGCCGACAGGTCTGGCATTACCTGGTCTATCACCTGCTGATCGCCGGAAACCAGCATCAGCCCGGTACTTTCGCGGGCATTCTGCGGGCCCATGAATACGGGGGCGTGCAGGTACGTGAATCCCTTTTCCTTCCAGCTGCGGGTGCGCTCTTCGGCACCTGCTGTAGAGGTGGTTGTATGATCTATGATGATAACGCCCGGCTGAAATGCAGCGCTTGCCTGTGCCAGTATCTCATCTACAGAAGCATCATCTTTCAGGGTAAGGTGTACTTGCCTTACACCCTTTACTGCGTCTGTTACCTGCTCAAATGCTTTGGCACCGTTAGCCTCAAGCGCCTGCGCCTTAGCGAAGGTCCTGTTCCACACGTTTACCTGCTTTCCTTTATCCAGCATGGCTTTTACAAAATTGGCCCCAAGGTGGCCCATACCCAGAAATGCTATCATGTTGTGTTTTTTTTAGTTTCACGCCTGCTTGTCGGCAGACAGGCAATGAGCGCAAAGATACTACGCAAAGTACGCAAAGATTGATGAGCAGGCAGGGAACGCAAAGGCTCAATTTTAGTTAAATTTAGATGAACACAGCCGACGAAAATACCCAAAACGAATACGTCCCGTGGCCGTTGGTCAGGAGACACAACGGCGGCGATGTGGCGGGCTGCGCGTTGGACCGGAGACACAACGGCAGCATTGAATAAAAAGAGATCCCGACCAAAAATGGCCGGGATCGAGGGGACTGAAAATATTTTGACTGATTGACCTTAACTCTTAACCTTTTTAACTCCTCAACTAAGAACTACCTGTTCAGGATAGCGCACTTGATCTGGAACTGCAGGTAGTTGCGATCGATATACTTGTTGGTTGGGGTGATCACGTTGTTGATACCTTCCCTGTAGTATACAGCGGCCTTTATATTTTTGGTTACTGCTACTTCGGTCTTACCCATGAAGCCCATATCGAAAACAGGAGCCACCTTGATATTGCCGCGTTCTGATGTATTGATCTCCGGCCTGTTGTCTACCAGCATCTGCTGGAAGTCGGGGCCTATACCTACAGATACACGCTTAGCCAGTTTGTACCCAATGCTTGGTGTTACCTGTGCATAGTACAGGCTGTAAGATTGTGTAGCTGTCTTCAACACACCTACAGGGTCGGTAGTAGTACCCTTGCCCGACAGGTCGGTATTCTTACCTGCTGTGGCAGTACCCTTGGCGGCGTAGCCTGCCATCATTGCACCTGCAGTACCCGAATTGTTTGATGAAGAAGAGTAATCCATATACTCTACCTTGCGCGAATTGTTGGTGCCTATGAATGCCACATCGCTTTCTATGTACACCTTGTCGTTGATCATGCGGCGGGCAGTAGCACCTACCATATAACCATTGCTGTTGTTGCTGTAGTTAACACCACCAGACAGAATGATGGCCACCTTTGGTTCTTTCTTTACCTGTTCTGGTTCGCGGAAGGTGAAGTAGCCATTGTTCACTACTGCGTTCTTCTTTTTCTTCGCCAGGTTTTCTTTGGCGGCTTGTTCCAGTTCTGCTGCGGCGCCCGATTTAAAAGTGCCTGGTATGGTAACGGCAACAGATGTGCCTTCTGTATTGTGCTCTGTGTTTGGTGTTTTGTTGGATGTTGTGTTGGCTAACTTATCAGTAACAGTAGCTGCTGATGCTGAAGATGCGTGCTCTTCCGGCAATGCGGCGGCGTTATCATCCTGTGCGGGGATGACATCGACGCGGGCCGGCGCCATAGCCATGCTGGTATGTGCCTTGTGCTTTACAGCAGTGGCTACCTGTGGCCGGGCAGTAGTGCCACCTATCTGCGCACCATTGTGCAGCACTGTAGACACGCCAAAAGCCATGGCTACAGAGGCGGCAACGCCAACTACCGGCATCCACCAAAAGAGGAGGCCACCCCTTCTCTTTTTCTGACCGTCTAATTCTTCAGTGAGCTTCTCCCAATTTCTCGGGTTGTACTCAAAGTCGGCCTGGTCGAACTTCTGTCTGACCAGATCGTCAAATTCTCCTGGTTTCATACGTCACTTTTTGTTGTAGTTTGTCTTCTACCTTGTTGATCTTCTTCTGAAGCATATTCCTCGCCTGGTGCACGTGCCAGTGAGAAGTACCTTCACTTATATCTAATTGTTCTGATATCTCCTTATGGTTATACCCTTCAAAAACGAACATGTTGAACACGGTCCTCGTCATTGAAGGTAGTATCTGTATCATGCTCAGCAATTCGCGGAATTCTATCTGCTTCATACCCTCGTTGGTAACAGACAGGTTTGTTTCTTCCGGTTGTATCGCATTTACATGCATGGTCATTTCTTCTTTCAGGTAAGTGCTCCTTAAGTAGTCGAGACAAGTATTGACTACCACCCGCTTCATCCAGCCTTCGAAAGATCCGGTATTACCGTACTTATCTATCTGGGTGAAAATTTTAAGGAAACCGTCGTTGAGCAACTGCTCAGCGTCCTGCATATTTTTGGCATACCTCGCACACACTTTCAAGAACATGCTGTAGTACGTTTTGTACAGATGCTCCTGAATAGCCCGGTTTTTCTTCCGGCACCCTGCTATAATATCTTGTTCAGAATATGCGGGCATAATTGCGAGTAATAATGTTGTTTTAATTGTACACTCTTAAATTACTAAATATCGCTCATCTCTTCACTTTTTTGTTGGTGCTTCCTCACACCTTTTACTTTTCTGTTACAAAAATAGGGTTCGTTTATAGGGGCTTTACGCTCTTGCCGGCTCTTTTCTTAATTTTTTGATAGGTGTTATAGCCACTCTTTTTTATACTGATAAGGTTTAAAAAGGTAAACGATAAGATCTATACGTGTTCAAATATCTAAAAGGCGCCTTTGTCAATATTCAAACTAACCACTACTAATAAGACGGTAGTCTTTGGGAGAACCTTGGGTGATTGTAAAAATATTTTTACATTTTTATTTTGCGCATGTATTTTATCATCTGCCTTAGAGAGATGAAGCGTTTCTGTAGATATAGTATGGAGCCTAAACCTAAACGAAACCCACCCGATATCGGCGAGTCCTCGGCTACGCACAGGCCATGCGAGAGACACGCCGAGGACAGAAAGAACCAGGAAACAAGAACCAAGGACCAAGGGATACGTCTGCTGAAGCCGCAGGGTTGAAACCCTGCGCTGTAATAACCCGCCCTTACAGGGCGGAACGAGGGGTGCTCCAAAAACGCCGGACAGAATCCGGCTACCGTGCGTGCCGTAGCGAAATGCTACGGCAAACGAGCAAACGAGTTGTTGGTCGGAAGACCAACAACGGCGATGTGGGGGAAGTGAGCGTCCCCTCGCTGAGGCTATTTTACACCTCGTCGAAGGAAACCTTACTGACCAACGTCATAATAGCAGGCTACAATTATTTTTGGTAGGCCGGTTTGTTTACTGCTAACTTTGTGCATCCGTGAAGCGCTTTATTGCCATAGTCGTTTTTATCTCTCTGCTCACCCAGTGCCTGGTGCACCTGGGTCTTTGGGGGTATTACGAGGCCAACAAAGCCTACATTGCGCAAAACCTGTGCGAGAATCGCAACCAACCTAAGAAGAACTGCTGCGGTAAGTGTTATCTGCGCAAGCAAATGAAAAAGGTGGAAGACGGTAGCAGTACTTCTAAAAAAGGGCAGGTAAAAACCGAAAAGAGCGAAGTGATAGAGTTTGTGGTTACCGACCGTTTTACTACCCCACCCGCTTATTCTTTCCCTGTATTTCCTTTAAATACCCCTGTTACGGGTAATTTCCATGGTAGCGATCTGCTGGCCGATATTTTTCATCCACCCGGTTTTATAGCAACAGCTTAAATACTGTAGCGATAGGAATTTAATGTCATGGTGAGCCTGTTGAACCATACGTTAATTTTCGTCAAGGGAGCTTAATTACCCATGTCCGTGCCGCCCTTCGATACTTCGACAAGCTCAGTATAAACCTGGGGGTGACACTCTGTAGGTAAATTGTTATAAGCTTAATAGCCCATGTCCGTGTCGCCCTTCGACAAGCTCAGGGTGACACTCTGTAGGTGAATTGTTTTACCGTTTTTCAATCTATTTAAGATGAAAAAGATCATCAGCATGTTGCTGCTGACTGTTGCATATACCCCTATGTGGGCGTGCGACGTATGCGGCTGTTCTACCAGCAGCCAGTTCCTGGGTGTACTGCCGGGGTACGACTATAATTTTATTGGCCTGCAATACTTGCACAGCAATTATGCCGGTACGCATTCCGGCCTGCGGGAATCGGACCCGGCACAGCATTCTAAAGACCAGTATAATACCCTGCAATTGTGGGGCCGCTACAACCTGGGGCGCAAATACCAGTTATTTGTTTTTATCCCCTACCAGTTCAACCGGCATCGCGAAGATTCAACGCGCTACAATAATTCAGGTGTTGGTGATATCACCATCCTGGCCAACAGGAAACTGGTGGATAGAGAGCGTGGTGAGGTGTCTCACCTGCTTACAGCAGGCGTCGGCATAAAGCTGCCTACCGGTCACCACGACGGTATTTCTGTACTGGACAAGGAGGGATTACCGAATATGCAACCGGGTACCGGGGCCACTGATCTTATGGTCAATGCCAATTATGTTATCAAGCGTAAACAGCTGGGCTTCAATTTAGATGCATCGTATACTTTAACTACTACAAGCAGTGATAGTTATAAGTATGGTAACAAGCTGAACAGCGGCATTTTGGCTTTCTATTCCCTCGCGGCAGGATCGGTATCGCTGATGCCCGTGGCCGGTGTACGCTACGAATATACCCTGCACGACTACGATAACTACAGCAAAAAGTGGCTGAATGAGCAGAGCGGCGGATATATGGTATTTGCCGCTGCCGGTGTACAGACCTACTATAAAAAGGCTGGTGCACGGGTAACCGGCCAGTTGCCCATTGCTCAAAATTTTGCATCGGGCAATGTAACTGCCCGCTACAAACTAGAAACAAGTATCTTCTTTTTATTCTAAAATTTAACTTCAAATGAAACAATCTATTTTATTTATAATCATAACATTATTTATATTTTCTTGTCAGAAAAAAGACACTACTTCACCCGATCCGTCGAAGGTGGCGATAACAATCTCCTCGCCTGCTAACGGCCAGGTATTCCATATTGGGGACACGGCCTTGCTACATGCTACGGTAAGTTATCCATCGGAACTGCACGGGTACGAGATGAAAGTAACAGACAGTGCAACAGGCAATGTGCTCTTTGACGCAGACGAGCATGTGCACGATGATCATTTCGACATCAGCCAGTCTTTTGTTTATGCTGATACTGTGGCAGCTACCCTTAAACTGGAATTATCGGTGGAAATTGATCATAATGGCAATGAAAAGGATACGGCGTTGTACTTTTACTATCGCAAAAGGTAAAGCCTCACCCCGGCCCTCTCCGAGGGAGAGGGAGATATTATCGGTAAATCAGTATACACTTAATTAAATTAAACAAAGCATATGAAGAAATACATGCTCATAGTATTGTCGGCCGTTGCAGTGTCTTGCAACAATGCTACCCCGGCAGATACGAAAACAACAGAACAGACCGCAGCCACAGAAAAGCCAAAGCATAAGGCAAGCGATAAGGTAGACCCTGTTTGCGATATGCCTTATGATACTGCGTGGACAAACAAGACCGTGTATCTGAACGATACGATACATTTCTGCAGCGATAATTGCGAAAAAGCGTTCAAGCTGAAACCGACGAAATATGTGCAGGGGTCATAATCGAGTTTCACGCAAAGGGCCACAGAGTTTTTTCGCAAAGAACCGCAAAGACATCAAGCAGGCGGATCTCGCAAGGTTCACTGCCAGTTTAAGGCAACATAATAATTGTAAAACATGAAAAAAATAACTTCAATAGTTAACGACCAGTTCAGGTACCTGCTGATGGGGCTGGCAATAGCTGGGGCCATAGTAGTGGCCGCCAGGTTGTTTATGGCGGATCAGCCGCTGAACACTATGCTGATAGCAGCGGTTGCCCTGTTTTGCATGCTGGGCGCGCAGGCCACACAAATGTTTTTGTATTCAAGACAACTGGCAGTAAAGAAATGACTAAAAGCCCAACAGGGGTGCAAATATTTGTGCCCCTGTTTATTAATATACCACATCCATTACCACCCTCATGCGCTCCCGGTCTTTCAGGGTTACCTTCCAGTTGCCGTCGTAGTCTATGTGTGTAGGATATAACTTGCCTTTTATCTGTGCCATGCGCACCTTCATGCGTACATCAAAGTCGTAGACCATGGTATTAAAAGACAGGGAATAGTCGCGGGCCATAATACTGTAGTCGCTGCGGCGGAACCATGTTTTCAGTTCGTTGAAGACCACTTTGTTTTTGTACCCGGGCTTGGGGGTGATATTGAACACGTACACTTCTTCTCCTTCGTACTGCTCCATGGTCACTTTGTAATCGTATTTGTCTACCTCGTCGGCATCAAAAACCGATGCTTTATCACCCATAAAAGGAACGCCCGACACCTTAGAGCCGGGGTTGAACATTAGTTGCTTTAGCTCGTACTTGCTTTTTTCTATGCGGCTTTTATCCTTCAGCTCAAAGCCCTTGCCTACTACATCGTCCTCGCCACATACCGGTTTCTCGGAAAAGAAGAGGTTATAGAACAGGTCGGCAGTGAAATAGTGCAGTGTTTTGTCTCTGTTGTAAAAGTTGCCGGTCACCACCTTGTCGGTGAATATTGTGTAGCGGCACTTTTTGCTATTGAAGCGCTGTTCTGCCTTTGTGTTAAGCGAGGCCGCTACGCCGCCCTTTTTATCGCGGGCGGTAAAACTGCATACGGCCTTGTAGGGTACAATACGCATGCTGCGAAAGGCTTTGTAGAAAGTGGTATCGCGCTGCACCCTGCGGATGAAGGCCTTTGTGTCGAAGCCGCTGCGCACCACGAAGCTGTCTAGTTCCACGTGTTTGATGTTCACAGAGTCGTAGGTTTGGGCGATGCCATGGAGGTGCAATAATACACATATAAGCGAAACGATAAAAACCTTCATAAAGACACTAAAGTACGCAAAATAGGTCTTTGGGTTCAGAGTGCGTCAGTGTTAATAGCTAAGGGAAAAAGGTCTGAAAGACCGTAAGATAATAGCCCGGGATGTAGTCCCGGGAATATATAATAACATGGATAAGCTCTGAAAGAGCGAAAGACGCCATGCTAATCCCAAACATATTCTTCCTTGTAGGCTACTTTATATTTCTTCAAAAATGCGCGGTACTCCTCCTGAAATGTGAGTTTAGTATGATGAATATGCTGATCAGCTATGTATGCAATCACATTGTCTACATCTGTGGCGTTGACTGAAAATGCCCCGTATCCGGTCTGCCAATAGAAATTACTTAAAGAAGGATGTTTTGTTTTCATCCACTTCGACGAATCAGCTTTTATAGTAGATATCAATTTTACGAGCGAAATGTTTTTTGACAGAGTGCACAAGATATGAATGTGGTCTGTATAGCCACCGATCTTTACAGGAGTACAATCCAGTTCATTACAGATGCCACCAATGTAAGCATACAAATCTTGTTCGTATGGCGGAAGAATCATTGCTTCCCGGTGTTTGGTGCTGAATATTATGTGTAGATAATTTTGAACAAGTGATTGGCTCATGTATCGAAGATAATATCTTTCGCTCTTTCAGAGCTTATCGATGTTATTACACATTCCCGGGACTTCATCCCGGGCTATTATCTTTCGGCCTTTCAGGCCTGTCTGTCCTATTTTCCTCGCAGGCGATAGTTAAAATCCGTGGACCGAACAGAAAGAATCTTTCGCTCTTTCAGAGCTCATTCTACTACTGCATTAAACCCCGGGGCTGTTGCCCCGGGCTATTATCTTTCGGCCTTTCAGGCCTAATACGTCCGAATGGAAAGAAATTTTGCCGTGTCTTTGGTCGATCGATTATTGCTCAAAAATGAATATCAAACAAATGAGCCAAAGTATTGACCTCGAGACACTGAGATTGCGGTTAAGTAAAATAATGGAGCTGATCACGGGAGAAAGTATGCACCTAATTCAGCCAATAAAACAAAATCCGGACCATACGGCCCGGATCTGATATATAAATGTTGGAATTGGTTCTTAGTATTTGGTTCCTGGATTTTAACTACTCATCCATGCGCTTCAGGTTGTAGTCGGCTACTGAAGATACAATGAGGGGATATTTTTCCAGTGTCACATCGGATGGATCGAGACCAAAACCGCGTTCTTCTGACAGGCTGATCTTCTTCAGTAAGAAGTAACCACGCATCATCAGGCGCTCCCATAAAGGCAGGGAGTTGTCGCGGGAAAGGAATTTCTCCATTACGATGAACCTGAAATCGCCCATCACATTATTGCGGCTCAGCGATTCGTAACGGCTTACCACGTTCACTTCCTTATTGGCTACCATCTCTTCCACCACGCGCTTGAACATGCTCTGTATCTTATGCTCTACCCTGAAACCAAGGCGGAACTCTACCCTGATGATCTCGTTAGGCACAATGGTCTGCACCACATATTCCATTGTATAAGGGTCATCCAATACATCTACGTGCACAAACCAGTAAATATCTGCACGCTTAGGTTTGCGGTACAGGATAGAATAAATGATCTTATGCTCTATCTCTTTAGGGTTGTTGGCGCTGGTAAGGTACACCAGGTGCGTAGCGTATTTGTTGATGCCCGGATCGTTACTCAGCTCCTGTATCACGGGCACGTAGTTCTCCAGACGCACAAACTCCACATAGCGGTTTTTGATCTTGCGACTCTTGAACCAGATGAACATGGTCATGAACAAGCCGCCCGCTACTATCAGCGTTACCACACCACCCTCAATGAATTTCTCTACCAGGTTAGCATACAGGAACGAGAACTCAATGGTAAGATAAACTGCGAGATAACTGGCTATCCAGATGAGTGGCACCCGCTTCACGAACATATAGTAGGAGAACAAGAACGACGTCATGATCATACATATGGTGATGGACAAACCATATGCCGCCTCCATTTTAGATGATTTCTGGAAATATAATGTGATGGCCGTACAACCAAAGAACAGCAGAGCGTTGATGCCGGGGATGAACAACTGGCCGCGTTCTACGGTTGGGTAGTTGATCTTCATCTTAGGCCACAGGTTCAGCTTTATAGCCTCACTTATGAGTGTAAAGGATCCAGATATCAATGCCTGGCTGGCGATGATGGCCGCCACGGTAGCGATGATAACACCCGCCAGCCTGAAACCATTAGGCATCAGCGAGAAGAACGGGCTGATCGATGAGGTCCATATCACATGGCCGTTCCCTATCTGGCTGAGCATATAAGCACCCTGGCCCAGGTAGTTAAGGATAAGGCACGTTTTTACGAACGCCCATGAATAACGAATATTGGCCCGGCCGCAGTGGCCAAGGTCGGAATACAGTGCCTCGGCACCCGTGGTACACAGGAAGACACCTCCCAATATCCAGAACCCGCCGGGATAAACCGTGAGTATTTTAATAGCATAATACGGGTTCAGCGCTCGGAAAATGCTCCAGCTGCTCACCAGGTACAATTCGCGCAAGCCCAATGCGGCCAGCATGATGAACCATAACAGCATGATATTACCAAACGCCTTACCGATGGTGGAGGTACCAAACTGCTGAAAGAAGAACAGTACACCCAATATGGTAATGACCATATATACTATAGATATATCGCTGATGCCTGATAGCCGGGGAATGTTGCGTAAACCCTCCACGGCCGACGTCACCGATATAGGCGGCGTGATCATACCATCTGCTAACAGGGCTGCGCCACCTATCATGGCGGGGATGACGGTCCACTTGCCGTGGCGTCTTACCAGGGCAAACAGCGAGAATATGCCCCCCTCGCCTTTGTTATCGGCCTTGAGGGTAAACATTACATATTTTACCGTTGTTTGCAGGGTAAGTGTCCAGATAACACAAGAGAGGGCTCCGAGGATCAGGTCTTCACTTAAAATTCTTCCGCTACAAATGGCGTTCATCACATACAGGGGGGAAGTACCGATATCGCCATAAATAATTCCCAGCGCGATGATTATTCCCGCTATTGACGCCCTATTGATATTCTTTGACAAAGCTTGGACTTACTTTTCGTATAAGCGGACGCAAAGTTATACAATAAACATTGTCAAAAAATAAAAAATAATAGGGTTATAGGATAAAAGAATATTGGCTCTTGTCTTTATTTAAAATACCTATAGATTTAGTTATCAGTGTGTTATTGGCTGCTTGTATAAACGTACAAGTTCGCCATTTCTGTATATTATTTGAACAGCGTAATGAAGTGACGGACAGCAATGTCCGTCTTCATCGGCATAGCAATCGGCTCTGCCATAAATAATGCCATGCTCAATTTTTTCAGGGTACAGGTAGCCGCCACCGCAACCATTTATCTCTCCGTCGCTTTTTATGTCTGTGAGTTTATATCCGTTTTGTTCTGCACCAATGAACAGGAAATGATCGTCCCAATACATGTTTCCACCGCCTCCACCACCTTCGGTATGCACACTAACCACCAGATCACTTCTACCGTCCCGGTTCATGTCACCCTCCAACACTCCCCTCATGTTTTTGGCAGTTGGCACATATACACTGAGCAATACGCCATCGTAGTCGCCTTTATTTAAGGGGAGGCTACTAAAAGACCATTCGATAGTTGAGTCGGTAATTTCTTCCGTTAGCCTGGTCTTCTGATCGAATTGCCCGATATAATAATTTTTTATTTGTGCCAGTATACTATCCGTTAGTTCATTGCGCTGACGGACGGACGGCCTTGAGCTTGTTATCACCATTGTATCTGCCGTAGCTTTATTGCGATCGTCGACTCTATCCCGGCAGGAAAGCAGCAGACCTATCGCAAACAATATATATCTTTTCTTCATTGAGGATAGCAGCGTTGCGGTGCTTTGTAAAGTTCATTACATTTGTCCATCTAAAAAAGAACATTAATGCTGCAGGTCACAGTTAACGATAAAAGCACCTATTCTATAGATAATAATGAAGGTCAGTGGTTGGTAAATGATACTAACACCGATCTGGACATTTGCCCGCTGCCCAATGGTATGATCAGCATACTGCATAACGGCAGGAGCTACGCGGCCATCATAGAAAAGGTAGACCGTAAAAACAAAGAGGTGACCGTGCGCGTGAACGGACAGATATATACTACCACTATAAAGGAACCGATAGACCAATTGCTGACCAACATGGGCCTGGACCTGAAGGCTATGCAGAAGGCGGAGCCGGTAAAGGCACCAATGCCGGGTATGGTATTGAAAGTGCTGGTAGAACCCGGCCAGCAGGTGAACAAGGGCGACGGCCTGATAGTGCTGGAAGCCATGAAGATGGAAAACCAGCTGAAAGCGGCAGCACCGGGTGTGGTAAAGGCCATAAAGGTAGCCGAGCGCACTGCGGTAGATAAGGGCACCATCCTTATAGAAATGGAATAACCCCGAAAATCATACAATTAAGCATACCCTCTTAGAGAGAACAATATAAAGAAGCATGAAGAAAATTCTGTGGCTGTGTGGCTGTGTAATGTTACTGGCATCGTGCGCCAAAAGCAAAAAAGATATGATAGCCGGCAAGTGGCATGCCGTGGACTATAAGAACCCGGAAATGGATGCTTTTTTTGCCGAAAGCGCTAAGTATATAGATACGCTGGGCGCCAATGGCAACCCCATGACCAACTTCGAACTGTACGGATCGACCAATATAGACAGCATACGGACCGCACTGCGTGTAGAGCGCCAGGCCACGCTGGAAATGCAGATGCAGGCCATCAAAAACACCACATTCGACTTTTCTAAAGATGGCAAGCTGGTAGTGAACTTTAACGGCAAGGCCGACACCGGCAACTGGACCATGAAAGATAAGGATGCCAATGCCATAGAACTGGAAGAACTATCGGGACCGGACAAAGGCAGGAAAACGCAGATAGACCTGCTGAAGGTGAGCCAGGACTCGCTGTCTATCAAAATATTGCAGGACAGTACTTACACCATCATCAGTTTTTTGCGCGGCGACAAAAAAGTTGAAGATAAATCAGCCCGCTAACCGTATTTTTGACCTTCGGGAGGTACACTTCCCGGCCAATACAAACCATTCATAAATAAGCAACAATGCGTACAATACCATTAAGACAAGCACTGAGGGAAGCCATGGAAGAAGAAATGCGCCGTGACCCCAGCGTATTCCTTATGGGAGAAGAAGTGGCACAATACAATGGTGCCTATAAGGTGAGCCAGGGCATGCTGGACGAGTTTGGGCCTAAGCGTGTTATTGATACGCCTATCAGCGAACTGGGTTTTGCTGCCATAGGTGTGGGCGCTGCCATGAACGGCACTCGCCCGATCATCGAATTCATGACCTGGAACTTTGCTGAACTGGCGATAGACCAGATAGTGAACCATGCCGCTAAGATGGTATCTATGACCGGCGGTCATTTCAATTCACCAATAGTATTCCGCGGCCCTAACGGCTCTGCCGGCCAGCTGGCAGCGCAGCACTCGCAGGCGTTCGAGAACTGGTATGCCAACGTACCGGGCCTTAAAGTGATATCTACCGTAGATCCTTACGATGCCAAGGGCCTGCTGAAGTCGGCCATCCGCGATAACGACCCGGTGGTGTTCATGGAGAGCGAAAGCCTGTATGGCGAAATGGGCGAAGTACCTGAAGAAGAATACCTGATACCAATAGGTAAGGCCGCAGTAAAGCGCCAGGGAACTGACGTAACACTGGTATCTTATAATAAGATGATGAAGGTGGCCATGGCTACTGCCGATGAGCTGGCCAAGGAAAACATAAGCGTAGAAGTAATAGACCTGCGCACTATACGTCCGCTCGACTGGCAGACCATAGTTGACTCTGTAAAAAAGACCAACAGGCTGGTAATAGTAGAAGAGCAGTGGCCATTTGGCAGCGTAGGTGCTGAGATAGCTTACCGCATACAGAAGGAAGCATTCGATTACCTGGATGCGCCGGTACGCCGTATCGCGTCTGCCGATGCCAATATGCACTATGCGCCTAACCTGGTGGCGGCTTACCTGCCCAATGTAGAGCGCACAGTAAAGCTGGTAAGAGAGGTGATGTACGTTAATAAATAGGTTGCATACTAAGTTTCACGCAAAGGTCTGTCGCAAAGAGCCGCAAAGAGAACAAGCAGGCGAAGGGCGCAAGGATCAGATCGAAGTATAAAAGTATAGCTTGTTCATTTTTAATTTTATTCGTATATTTGTTTTATGAGTAACTTATTGCACAACGCCCTCCCGCAGTGGGAAGAACAGGAAGATGTAGCGGTTGATATAGAGACCGAAAAGATGCACAACCTGATCGTGTGGAATGACAATGTAAACACATTTGATTGGGTAATAGAATCGCTGATAGATGTGTGCGGCCATGATGCCAACCAGGCAGAACAATGCGCACTCATTATACACCACAGCGGTAAGTATGCAGTAAAGAAGGGACCCTTCGACATACTGCGCCCACAGGCCGAGGCCCTTATAGACAGGGAAATACAGGCAACGATAGATTACTGATCATAAGAACATCCATAAAAAGAAAAGCACCCGGTCGGGTGCTTTTCTTTTTATCCTTTCAGCTGGTTATAAAGATCTATGTATTGTTGCATAGCATCTTCGGAAGCCAGCCCTTGTAGTTTCTTCCAGGCATTGTGTTTGGCCTTGCCTATTATATCGAACGGGTTAGAAGGGCCATCGTCAGGAGCGTTGCCATCTGTGGCCTGCTTATAGAGGCTATATAATTTCAGTAAAGTTTCGTTATCAGGGCGCGAAGAGAGCTGCTTGCTCTGGGCCACTGCTGCTTCAAATGTCTCTTTCAGTGTCATGCGATAAAGATAAGCAATGCGGCTAAAAATAAGCGCCACATTATTGTATATGTGCTGTATCGGCTATCTGCTTTGCCAGCGATGCCGCCCACGTGGTCACCAGCACCTTTTCTTCATCACTCAGCCTGGCATTGGTATGTATGATGGTGTAGCTGGACAGCGGCATTTCGCCTTCATTGATAGTACCGGAAACCTCTTTTAGCTTTTTGATCTTGCGTTTAGATATATAGCTACCGAACTCTGCAAAATTAAGATGGCGCTTACCTTCTTTTACATGGTCATTAAGCCACCACCCTACCGGCTGCACGTGGCTATACCACGGGTAGGTGGTATTATTGCTATGGCAATCGTAACACGCCTTTTGCAATACCTGGTGCACGTTGTCAGGCACAGTATATACCTTTGTTATATCGGCAGGGCCTGTAGCAGTATCAGAATTCTTCTTTAATGGTAAAAACTGCACCAGTACAATGCCAATTGCAAATACAATAACCGTTCTCTTTAATGTTGCCTTCAACCCCTGCGTTTATTTTTGTGCGATTAAAAATAATAAAAAGGTAGAAGAGCAGGTAATATTTTGATAATTAATTAGTTATGATGCATAAAAATGAATTATAATAAATACCATAAAATATATTTCTTAATGTTAAAAATGAAAATTATGAAACTAATTCATTGTATTTTACTTATGATCGGACTGGGCGTTTGCAACACAGCAGCTGCCCAAACAAAACAGCTTGCCTGTGGCGACCGGATACCTGCTGAAGCAATAAAAATGCGTAATGCCAACGGGGCGGATGCCAGCCTGAAAAGCCAGGTAGATAAAAACGGTTTGCTCGTTATGTTCTCCTGCAATACCTGCCCATTCGTTATCAAGAACCAGCAAACAACATTGCAGACCATAGCCTATGCGCGTGCGCACAACTTCGGGGTGGTCATCATCAATTCTAATGATGCGAGGCGCGATGGCGATGACTCTTACAAAGAGATGGTGCAGTATGCCAAAAAGCAAGGGTACACAGTGCCCTACCTGGTAGATGAGGGTGCAAAAGTGGCTGACGAGTTTGGCGCCAATCATACACCAGAAATATTCCTGTTCAATAAAGAAGGCATCTTGGAGTATAAAGGTGCTATGAATGATAATCCCGGTGATCCGGCAGCCGCAAAACAAATGTTCATTACCAATGCTATGGATGCTGTAGTAGCCGGCAAAAAGCCAGAGCCAGCCGAGACAAAGTCTATAGGGTGTAGCATAAAAAGGAAGGCGTAATAAAAACTGGCACAGAAATAGCTTGTTGCATAGTATGGGCAAATTACTTACCATATTGCTGATACTGGCTGTTAGCGCATCGGCGCAGGAGCAGTATACCCAATGCCAGTATCATTACTTTGGCAACAAACATATATCCACCTCGCAGTGCTATGATAAAGATGGCCGCTGGGGTAAAGCACGCGCCTATAACAAGGCCGGAAAACAGATCTATGAAGCAGAATTACGCCGTGTGGCCGGCCATGCCAGTATAGAGTTCGACTATTACCCCGACGGCGCAGTATCGAAGGCAAAGTGGCATAGCGCCCCCGATGCCGGCATACAATGGTATAATACCACAACATACTTCGACCGCAGCGGTAACATAACCAATGTAGAGCATAACGACTACGATCGCTCACCCTCTACTACATATCAGTTGAAACAGTTGCCGGCTACTGTTACACCAAATAAGCAGGAAACAATAGCCTGCGCCGCTATTTACGCAACCGAATATTGGTTCATCAATAGCTGCAAATACCCTGTTGTTGTAACAGTGGTAAAAACAGGTGCTTATGGTACGCAAAAGAATATTACAGTGGCCGCCGGGGATACCATAAAAGGAGGTGAAGCCATCAATGCCGAACAGTTTGTTAATATACCGCAACAATTCGCTTTCAGTGTACGGTCTGCAACGCGTAAACGGGCAACGCCCGTTACCCGCTGGCTACCATTTACGCAGCCCGCTGCAAGCGTACGCCGCTACTACCTGGTGGCCGAAGCCTATTAAAAAAGCCCGGAGCTGTTGGCTCCGGGCTTTTATTATCCGTTTAAGTGTTGTTTCGCCACTTGGTCTTATCCTTATGCTTGGGCTCTCCGAGCCGGAACAGGTTGATAATAGAAGACAACACCATAGTACCCGCAATGCCGGCTACCATGATCTTTATCGACTTGTTGTCTACAAAAGTGATGTATTTGATCAGGAACATCTTGCCCACAAAACAACCTATGATGCCCACCACTATGGTAACAATGATGCCGAAGCCCTTGCCCGGCAGTATGATCTGCGATATTACGCCACAGGCCATGCCCATGGCAATCAGGATGATCAGGTCTTTGTTCTGGAAATAAAGGCCAGCCACAAAATTGGCTATTTCTCTTAGGGTACCGTTCATGTATCAACAAAAGTAATCACAAACCCATTAGTCAAACGATAATTTGTAAATAAATAACATCTTACAGGAAATAAACTCAACTGCATTAAACTTATTGTACATTTTCTCATCTTATTCAAAAGTATACACATGATAAGAAAATTACTAACTGCACTAATGCTGCTACCCGTATTGGTGCGGGCACAAACCATAGGGCTCATCAGCCACGATACCGGCACTTACGACAATGGCTTTGTGCTCTTTGCCCCTATTATGAATACCACCACTTACCTGGTTGACAAATGCGGGAAAGAGGTGCATAGCTGGACAAGCGCTTATCACCCCGGGCAGTCGGTATACCTGTTGCCCGATGGCACCCTGCTAAGACCAGGCAGCGTAGGCAACACCACCTTTACAGCAGGTGGTAACGGCGGCATAATAGAGCAGCTGGACTGGAACAGCACTGTTTTGTGGAGCTATACCCTATCTGATACCGCCCAGTGCCAGCACCATGATGTGGTGCGCCTGCCCAACGGCCACATACTGGCCATAGTATGGGAATTAAAGAGCGCTGCTGATGCCATAGCCATGGGCCGCAACCCAACACTGACAGGCACCACGCTGTGGAGCGAGAAGATAGTAGAACTGCAGCCCACAGGCAGCAACAGCGCCACCATTGTATGGGAATGGCATGTTTGGGACCACCTGGTGCAGGACTATGATAACACCAGGCCTAACTACCTGCCGGTGTCTGCCAACCCGGGGTTACTCAACATCAACTTTGCAGCCACAACGCAGGCTGACTGGCTGCACTTCAACGCTATAGATTACAACCCGGCACTCGACCAGGTAATGATCAGTTGCCACAACTTTAACGAGATTTGGATCATAGACCACAGCACCACAACTGCACAGGCTGCCGGCCACACAGGCGGCAATTCTGGTAAGGGCGGAGACCTGCTGTATCGCTGGGGCAATCCGCAGGCATATAACAACGGCACAGCTGCCGATGAAAAATTGTGGGGCCAGCACAATGCCCACTGGTTGCCCGCCGGTGTACCCGATGCAGGCAAGATCATGATCTTTAACAATAGCCACGGCCTGCCTGCGGCCACCAATTACTCATCAATAGAGATCGTTGATCCGCCGGTAAGCACAAGCGGTGTATATACAGCCACACTACCCTACTTACCATCATCATCGTACTGGACCTATACTGCGGCTACACCAACCAGCTTTTACGCACAGAACATATCGGGCGCACAACAGCTGCCCAATGGTAATGTGCTGATATGCAATGGCCCTGCGGGAGACTTTTTTGAGGTGACAGGTACCGGCACAAAAGTGTGGGAATATATAAACCCCGTAAAAGCCACCGGCCCTATGTCGCAAGGCACAACGCCTACGCAAAACCTGGCCTTCCGCTGCACACAGTACTACGATACCTTTAGCGGCTTCGCCGGCCATACACTGGCACCGGGCGACCCGATAGAGCTTAATCCGCTTACCTATAGCTGCGACCTGGTGACCGGTATAAGAACAGTAAATCAGCAAACACTGCTAAAACTAAGCCCTATACCCGCCTCCGACAGGCTATCCATCAGCATCAGCATAGTACCCACAACCATGCTGGTGGTAAACACACTTGGCCAGGTAGTGGCTACAAAAGACAATATGACCAAAACTGCCGCCGGATACGAGCTCAGCCTGCAAGGATTGCCCCAAGGCATTTATGCGCTGCAAGTGACTACGGCAACAGATAAGCGGGTAGAAAAATTTGTAGTAGTAAAATAGTTGACAATACACCGAAGGAATAAAATAACAACGACGTCTTATATATAACAACCAAAATAACTGATATGAAAAAACTCTTACGCGCGCTTTCGCTGGCCATGCTCATCACACCGTCAGTTTTCGCCCAAACCAACCCGGTTATCACAGGTTGGATACGCAATACAACAGGCATTACCGGCCGCCACTATGTAAGCGGCAGCTCTACACCAATTGTAGATGCCAGCTACCCTGCTAACTGCCAGGCCGTGGCCTACAACACCACCAACGTATATATATCTTGCAGCGGCATACCTGCGTACATCATTGGTCCTTACCTGGATGGCAACCCAAACCAGGGTGGCAATAATAACAACATCTATAAATTCCCGCTTACCCCGGTACAGAATACCGGCACCCCTACAAGCACAACCGGGGGTACGATAGGCGTGTTCATCAATGGCGTATCGTTGTTCGATTACCGCGACGGGGTATCATATAAATCATCTACCGGTGCTGATGCCGGCGGCCCGCTGGGTGGTATGGGCGATGGCGTGTGGAACCGCGATGCCGTTCGTGCCGAGCGTTCAGGCTTCGACTGCGCCAAGGGACATCCGGCTATGACCAATTACCACCATCATCAGAATCCAAGTGCCTTCAATATGGACCTGAATGTCCTGTCTACCGTGTGCAACCTGTACCTGGCCGATGGCTTGTATGTGATCGATTCTACGGTACACTCCCCATTGATCGGCTTTGCTTACGACGGCTTCCCGATATATGGTGCCTACGGTTATAAAAATGCCGATGGTACAGGTGGCATCGTAAGGATGAAGTCCAGCTTCCACCTCAGGAGCATCACTACCCGCACTACTTATTACGATGGCACTTCAGTTACCGCCGGCCCTGCCGTAAGCACAGCGCATCCGCTGGGCGAATACAGGGAAGATTACGAATACATACCTACCTCGGCCGCAACACCCGACTACCTGGACATACACAATGGCCGCTTCTGCGTAACACCGGAGTACCCTGCAGGCACTTACTGCTATTTTGCTACGGTAGATAGCGTTTGGAACTCAGCCTATCCGTATGTAGTGGGTCCTACCTTTTACGGCACAAAGGTGGTAACCACCGTTACTTCCGTACCTACAGGCGTTACCACTTACACCGGCACTACCGAGGTAAGTAATGTAGCGCAGCAGAATGTGGAAGTATCGGTATATCCCAACCCTGCAAAAGACATATTGCTGGTGCAATGCAAGCTGGGCAGCAAGGCAAACAGGACAGTAGAACTGGTGGACGAGCTGGGCCGCGTAGTGCTGCAACAGACTTTATACCAGGGCAGCACTATATGCTACCTGGACCTGCAGACCGTTTACGACGGTATGTATATCGTTCGTGTGAGCGATGGCAAAGACAGCAAGAGCTACCAGGTAGTAGTGGCCAAATAAATTGCCTTAGCTTTGAACATTACATGAATAGCACCTTAAGAAATATATACTACTCCATTACAGCCATGACAACCCTGTGGGTTGTCATGGCTTTTTCTATGCCTGCAGATAAAGGCCAACTGACGCTCGATGTAACCAACTATGTAGGAACCCGAGTGATGGCTCTTGATACTGCCACCTATACCAATGCACTGGGTCAGCAATACAACATCACCAAGTTCAAATACTACATAGGGAAGATAAAGCTGCGCACAACCGCAGGAAAGGATGTAGACCTACCCGATTACTATTTATTGAATGAGGAGGAACCCGCAAGCAGGCAGATAACATTAAAAGATGCACCAGCCGGGCAATATGCATCCATCAGCTTTATTATAGGCGTAGATAGTGCAGATAACCTCACCGGACTGCAATCGGGCGCGCTGGACCCTGTAAATGCTATGTTCTGGACATGGAACACCGGTTACGTGTTCCTGAAGCTGGAAGGCACCTCGCCCGCATCTAAAAGCCCGGGGCATATTATAGAGTACCACATTGGCGGCTTTAAAGAACCGGCAAATAGCATCAGGCGGGTGACGATAACATTTCCCCAACCACTCACCATAAACCCCGGCAAACCGGCCACACTGCACCTGAAAGCCGATGCGGCAGAGCTATTGAAAACACCTACCGCAATCAACTTCACCACCCTGTCATCAGTAACCGACTTCACCAACGCCACCCTCATCGCCGACAACTACAAAGACATGTTCTCCCTCACCGGCATCGATCAGTGATCGGATCAAACCATTTAACCAATAACATATCCAGCTATAGGTGGGTCCGTAAGAGGGGTGTTCGGGAACTGGCAATCATTTCAAATGACAGCGACCACTACGTAGTGTCACACTGAGCCTGTCGAAGTGCGGCACGGTCATGGACTCTGTAATCGGAAAGAGCGAAAGAAAGCCAGTACGAACCGCATTACCCCATTGAGCCATCGAGCCATTGAGTAATTGAGCCATTAAATTCATTAACTTTAGTCTATGCTGAAAGACAAAGTTGCGTTCATTACCGGCGCCAGCCGCGGTATAGGTGAGGCCATAGCCATGAAGCTGGCGGCAGAAGGTGCGGCCGTAGCTATAGTAGCCAAATCTGTAAACGAAGACCCGCGCCTGGGTGGCACCATACACAGCGTAGCCAAACGCATTAACGAGGCCGGTGGCCGCGCCCTGGCCATACAGTGCGACATACGCGACGAAGAGCAGATAATAGCCGCCGTGCAGCAAACCATAACCATACTGGGCGGCATAGACATACTGGTGAACAATGCCTCGGCCATCATGCTGGCAGGCACAGAGCAGATGGAGACCAAGCGCTTCGACCTGATACATGACATCAACGTGCGCGGCACCTTCCTGGTCACCAAGCACTGTATACCCTTTCTTAAAAAATCAACTAATCCGCACATCCTTACCTTATCTCCGCCGGTAGACCTGGCGCCTAAGTGGATGGGGCCATACATAGCCTATACGCTCAGCAAGTACAATATGAGCATGATGAGCCTGGGCTGGGCTGCGGAGTTTAAAAAAGACGGGATAGCCGCCAACTCGCTGTGGCCGGTGACCACCATAGCCACAGCCGCAGTAAAGAACCTGCTGGGTGGCGATATGCTGATGAACATGAGCCGCAAACCACAGATACTGGCCGACTGCGCCGCCTGGATCCTCAGCCAGCCCTCCCGCGAGTGTACCGGCAACCTGTTCCTCGACGAGACCGTCCTCTCCCAAGCCGGCATCACCGACCTGGACCAATACGCTGTCATTCCCGGCGGGAAGTTGCAGAAGGATTTGTATGTGAACTAAGCGTTGAGCGAATTGATATGCTGGACGAAACTGGTCCGTTAATGCTGTAGCTACAAGTCACGGCAAACCCTTGGATAATGTAGTTGCTTAAGCCATGTTACATAACCAGGCTTTTATTGCATCAAATTTTCGCACTAACTTAGTTTTATAAAAATAGTCATGAAACACCTGTTACTACTGTTATTGCTCTTTCCATACACCACCAACGTGTGGTCGCAAACTGGCAACAACAACCCGCTGTTAAAGCCAGCAGTGCAAGCTTTAACCGATAGTATGGTTGCCTACAATGCACTTAACGGCAGCGCTGTGGGGTACGGTGGAGAGCGAACCGCACAATGGGAAAGATTTGAACGGTTAAAGAAGATAGCAACAACGCGCGAACTGGAACAACTAACCGATCATAACAATGCTGTAGTAAGGTGCTACGCTTTCGATGCGTTGAGAATGCGGAGGGACTACAATATAATGCCTGTATTGGTAAAACATCTTAAAGATAATGATACCGTTGAATGGATTGCAGGTTGTTTTTTTATGGAAGATCCTGTAGCCGCTTACATGCTCCGTGCGTTAGAACCTGGAAATCAATTGGCAGGTGAGAGAACCTTAAATCAGGCTGAGTTCAACTTTATTGATAGCATACTGTTGGCGGATACTTCGATCACCATGCTGCAAAAAGACAATTTGGTGGTAAGAATGAAGCCCGGCCCGCAACAGTACGAATGGATAAAGCGAATTGCTGCAGCAAGATATTATCCACCGGTTTTGGTGGTATTGGCAAGTTATCAGCAGCCGGACGACCTGGTGTTGCTGCAAAAACTATTCAGCGATAGTACTGCCGGTAAGTATGCAATGCTTGCAGCCGAACGATTTCCTCACCAATCGTTTTATCCATTTCTTCAGCGAAAAGCTGAACTTCATTATAAGCGATCCACGGACGGCTATTACGCATATACTGAAATACTCTATGGAGCTCTTGCGGCTTATCCGACACAAAACACTGTCGATATCTTTACAAAGATTATGTCCGTAAAAGAGTCTCGGAAACATTGGGATATTTGCAGAGCCATCTACAAGGGTATCTCCAGACATCCGGCCCCCATATTCTTGGCGCTCAAAAAAACAATAAACATCACTAAAAAAGACAAGAAAGAAATAATGGAAGAGTTGACCGTTCATGAATAGCCTGCCGGAGACAGAGCCAGTATCATTGCACACCTACATCGTTTGCCGTAGCTTCCAGCTACGACAGGTGCGGTAGTGGGACCTGTATGTGGATTGATGAGCATGAACAAGTAGAACCCAACAACCACCGCAGTTGTGTCTTCTGACCAACGGCCACGGGACGTATTCGTTTTGGGAAAGTAGATGCCAACTCGGTTACACCCATGCCGGTCATGGCGAGGAACGAAGCAATCTCTCATCGGGACCTATCGTTTTTGTATCAAAAAACATGAGTCTTTGCGAGGAACGAAGCAATCTCGCGAGCAGCTAAACCGATTTTCCAAATCGACAATGTTGATCAAAATTGCTTAAATTTGCTATTATATCTGCGCCATGGCAAAGTCAGTAGACATAGAGATACAAAAGTATTTACCTCTGCTCGGGAACGAGGAGAAAAAATCTCTTTTAGGAGTAATTAAATCTTTCCTGAGTATCAGGAAAGAAACAGCCTTTGACATAGCACAGTACAATAAAGACATTGACCTGTCTATCGCAGAAGTAAAAGCCGGCAAGTATATCAGTCAGGATGATCTTGAAAAAGAGATAACCAAATGGTAAACACGCCTAAGAAGATCATCTGGTCATCATCAGCGCGCGCTCAACTAAAACAAATACACGATTTTATAAAAAACGATTCTGTTCAAGCAGCAGAAAAAGTAACAAAGGATATCGTTGCAGCTACACGTCAGTTGGAGACTCAACCAACCAGGTACCCCCTCGATAAACATCGGCTGAAAAACGACGGCACGTTTAGAGCATTAATTTTACACAGATATATGATCTCCTATCAGGTAACAGAAGAATATATCATAATCGTGCGTGTAAAGCATGCCAGCATGAATGACCTTGAGTTTTAATTGTTGGACATTAAACCATTAGGGGCTGCGCAGACATCCTCAGCCATAGTTGGCGGGGCGCTAACTACGGGGACCTAAAGCAACTTGCCCTCCAGCTTTCAAGGTTGCTTCCTTCCCTGCCTGCCGGCAGGCAGGGTCGCAATGACCAGTTAAAGTGAACTTATGTAGCGCATCCAAGTGGGCAAGCATTGAGCCATTATGCAATTGAGCCATTTAAACTTTTATTTGGAAACCCCTATCTCCGCGTCGTACCTTTACACCACCTAAAACCCTTCTAAAATGACAAAAACAGACACAAAACCCCAACAGCTAACCGGCAGAAAAAACTGCGCAAATTGCCACATCGGCAGAAATGAAAATTTCCCTTATATTTTTAATTGCTTTGAGATCAATAGCGTAGAACGGTTACTTAAAGTAGTTTCTGCCGGCAATTGCAAAAAATAGTTTTCGGCAGAGATGGCCACTGCTAAAAAAACGCGCTACAGCGCGGACATCAAACTCCCTCTCCATTGGAGAGGGCTGGGGTGAGGCTCAGGCAAAGCACACGCCTATATACCATGTCTTTTTATTAAGTATTTTGCACACCAATGACCGCAACAAAAAATAACAGGTTCACCATATATATACTGGTGGCCATGGCGTTAGGCATTATTGCCGGCTACCTGCTTAATACAGGCTTTGCCAATAAGAGCATTTCCGCCGCCCCAGATAAAGTGCTGGAACCATTTTCGCTGGCTGCAGATGTGTTCCTGCGCCTGATCAAAATGATCGTGTCGCCGCTGGTGTTCACTACCCTGGTGGTGGGTGTGGCCAAGCAGGGTGATATAAAGTCGGTGGGCAGGGTTGGCGGTAAGACCATGCTGTGGTTCATCTGCGGGTCGCTGGTAAGCCTGGTGCTGGGGATGATACTGGTCAATTTCTTCCGTCCCGGCGAAGGCATGAACCTGCCACGCCCCGATGCGCTGCCCGGCACCATAGCCACCGCATCGCTCAACCTGAAAGATTTTGTGTACCACATCTTCCCTACCAGTGTTATAGAGTCTATGGCCAAGAACGAGATACTGCAGGTAGTGGTGTTCTCTTTGTTCTTTGGCGTGGCTGCGGCCGGCGTAGGCGAAAAGGCCGATATAGTGATCAAGTTCATGGACAGTGCCGCGCACATCATCCTGAAGATGACCGGATACATCATGAACCTGGCGCCTATAGCCGTGTTCGGCGCTATGACTAACGTGATAGCAAAACAAGGCCTGGGCGTGCTGGGTACGTTCTCCAGGTTCATCGGTGAGTTTTACCTCGGGCTGTTAATACTGCTGGCGGTGCTGCTGCTGGCGGGCTATGTGTTTGTAAAGAACAGGATAGCTAGTATGCTAAAGCATATAAAAGAGCCTGTGCTCATAGCCTTCTCTACCAGTAGCAGCGAGGCTGCATTCCCCAAGCTGATGCTGGAGCTGGACCGCTTTGGCTGCGACGAAAAGATAGTAAGCTTTGTACTGCCACTGGGCTACTCCTTCAACCTCGACGGGTCTATGATGTACATGACCTTCGCCTCCCTGTTCATAGCACAGACCTACGGCATCCACCTCGATTTTGGCACACAGGTAAGTATGTTGTTGGTGCTTATGCTCACCAGCAAGGGTATTGCGGGCATCCCCCGTGCATCGCTGGTGGTGATAGCGGGCACCCTGGCCACCTTTAAGATACCGGAAGCCGGCCTGGCGCTGCTGCTGGGCATAGACCCGCTGCTGGATATGGGCCGCGCCGCCATGAACGTGGTAGGTAATAGCGTGGCTACAGTTGCAGTGTCTAAAATGGAGGGCAGCCTGCGACCATAACCACGGAATAGCTTTTATGCAAATCCGTTAACTTTACATGCCTTTTGTATGACGTACCGGACTACTGTATCTGATCCTTTGCTGCGCCTGCTGTCGTTTGTCATCATTGCCTTTATTGGCATGGTGCTCGTGTTCTCGCTTACCGGGCTGTACAGTGTGTGGGTGGTGCTGGCCGTGTACCTGGCTGTTGTCGTAGGCTTATCGTACTACCTGATGCGGCTGTTCTCGCTGGCCATGGTAGAGACCGAATTGCTCAATGACCGCATACGACTGAGGTGGATACAACAGAACATCTTTGATAAGCGGGAAGACACGGAGATACGCTTCAGTGATGTAGCCGAGGATGGCTTTATGACCAGCCGAATAGCCAAAGAATACACGCTGTTCCTGAACTCGGGCAGGGAATTTTCCTACAAACAGTTCAACTGGTACACCCCGCGCCACGAAGACCTGGAACAGATGGGCCGCGATATCCGCGAAGCCATAGAACTGTACCAGGAACGCAACCCGGCACCATGGGTACCGGAAGGCTACGAGAAGAAGACGGCCCAGCCGCTTAGCGACGAAGAAAAGAAACAGGTATCGCTGCGGCTGTATACCTCTGTCTTCGCCATCATCGCTATCTATGTATTCGTGGGGTTCCCGGTGCTGAAGATGATGTTCCCGGCAGCTACGTTTGGCTGGGAAATAAAGGTACTGGGGGTTGTTACCAGCATTGTGTTCCTGGTGTCTAAACTATTTGGTTCTTTCCACGAACGCAAGCAGCGCAGGGAACAACAAGCCGGGGCAGAAGAGACGGAATAATGGCTAATTAAAACCCATCTTTTTCAATGCATCCTCTACATCTTTCTGGGTCTTATACTTTGCTTTGGTGGGCTTGCTATCAGTGTAGCCTTCTACCCCACTTTCCAGTTTGGCCATTACATCATCCAGGCGCTTAAGCCTTGCCGGGAATACGTTGGGCGTGATGTTATCGTACACACTTACTTTGTACTTCTTACCATTGATAGCCTTGGTTTTGAACTCGCCACTGGTGATCACTATCAGCTCTTTATTGGCGTCGCTATCGGCATTGGCAAAGAACACCGCCACAACGCTTGTCGGCACGTCGTCGTTAGTGAAACTGTCTATCAGCGCCCGCTTATAGCTTATCTTGTCTTTAGTAAAGAAGATATCGCCCAGCAGGCGTGTGCAGGCCACCGCGGGTTGGTCTTCTTCCTGCTTCTGGTATTGCTGGCTATAGAAGGCCACAACAGCCTTCTCGGTCGACCATTCTTTGGTCTCTACTACCTTGTTGCCCAGCTCTTCGGTAAACTCGCTGTATATGGGCCTACAGCGGGTAAGGAACTGCTTCACGGGCTCGTTGGGCAGGCGCTTTACATTTTGTACCAGGTAGTGTACCGACTTCACCACATCGAGCGGGCTATTGTAATATTCATCGGTGTTGTTCTCCAGGCACTTTTTGATGCGCATATCCCATAGGGTCTGCATCTCTTTTACCAGGCTGTGATTGCTCTGGCTGTCATAGGCATCCTGCGTGGCAAAGTACTTGTCCATCATGTCGGTGTATATGCCATGTATCACCTTCTGGTAGTCGTTATCACCATAGTCGCGGCTGTTCAGTTTTACCTTCAGCATGTTGGCATAGGTAAGGGCAATATCGTAGTGCTCCTGCTCGTGGTTCAGGTAAAAATAAGAGCGATCTTTCCTCACACTCTCCCTGGCCCAGGCCACACTCTGGAAGGCACACTTTACCGTAAAGCGGCAGGTAAACCGGTTATTGGGCAGCTCCTCGAAACTATCTACATGCATGTATATAGCGGGCCGCACAGCGGCACCAGTGTATGGTTCATCGTCGTGCACCTTGCCTACAAAGTCGGCCCAGTTGAGGGTGCGGAAGTTAACGATCTTACCCTCGGGGTCTATGTATTCTCGCTCTGCTATCTGAGCGAAGCTTTGGATAGATAAAAGGCCGATGCAGAAGCATAGTAAAGTAGTGATGCGCATAGGTGCGGATATTAAGATGGTTACAAATATAAATACACCAACGCAATATTAACAGCAGAGCACCACCAAAAGCGGCTACTTTTGCAGGGTATGGCAAACACAGGCAAGAGCAACTTTGAACGATTGATAGCGCTGGCAGATGAGGCATTTGATTATCGTTCTGATCCCGACCAGATAGAGATGACCGATGAGCAGCGGGAGAAGTTAATGGCCATACACCCCGCCACCATGCAGGCCGAGAATAACGAGAACGGGCCCGTGGCGTGGCTGCTGGTATTGCCCACTACCCTGCCACTGATGGAGCGGTTTGTGCAACACGAAATATCGGAGAAGGAGCTGCTGGAGCTGACGCTGGTTGGGGTGCCGTATGAGGCTATTTACCTATGTTCTGCGCTGGTGCTGGAAGAATACCGTCGCAAGGGCATTACCCTGCGCCTTACCCTGAAAGCTATAGACGAGATACGCAGCAACAACCCAATACAAGCCCTGTTTGTATGGCCATTTAGCGAAGGTGGCGACCATGCAGCAGAAAAGGTGGCGATAGCGGCAGCACTACCCCTTATATCAAGAGCGCACTAAGCCGATAGCTTCTTCATTACTTTGGCCAGGCGCTTCAGTTTGGCATCACCCTCAATATCGGGCAAGCGCTTGCGGATGACATCGAGCAATTGCTCTTTATGTGCCGCGTCTATTACCGTAGCCGTCTTTTCGGCATAGGTGGGCATCTGGTTTACGGGGGCTGCCAGTATCTGCTCCAGCAACAGGGGCAGCGCATCTGGCGCATAGGCTTTGTGTGCCGACAGGCTGACCAGTATATTCACAGCATGATCGCGGGTGATGACGGTGCCCTTGTCGGCTATATCTACTATCCTGGCTATCACTTTATATAACTTGGGTGCCACCAGCGGCGCGCAGGCGCTAAGGGCCGTCATAGCGCCCCATACCATGCGGTTGTTGGTGCTATCCAGCAGCTGTATGAAAGTATCGGCATGTGGTGCTATCAACTCAGGAGCCAGTTCCCCTGCTTCGTATAGTGTTTTGATGCAATCGCTTTGGATGCGTTGCTTTTTGTTAGAGAGGTTATCAGCCAGCTCCTTGATGCCTTTCACATCTTTTTCTGCCACCAGCTTTTTGGCCAATAGCTTATTAGGTTCTGTACTGTTGATGCCCTGCTCTGAGGCCAGCTGGCTGAGTATGCTCATAAGACTGTGTTCTAAAAATAAGAGCAGGTGGTTAGCCTGCTCTGTATAGAAATGAGGTGTTACTTTTTCTTCTGCTGGGCTGGCTGCGCCGGCCTTGGTGCCGGCTGCGGCTTAGGCGCCGGTGCCGGGCGTGGCTGTTGTGGCCTTGGGGTGGATATGCCATCTTCCCAATTTTTAATGATGGCCGTCAGCCGCTGCAATGCCGGGCTATCCCTGTAGTACAACAATACCAGCGGGAACAGTTTGAACAAGCCACGCTTGGTGGTGTGCATCAGATCAGCAAGCGGCAGCAAGTAACCAATGAAGGCCAGACCAATGTAAGTAACCGCAATACCATAGAACAATGTTATGCCCTCTTTATTGAACTTACGGAAGAACACAATATCTACCAGCAAGAGCAATACGAACAGGTGCGGGAAATAACCGTAGTAAGGATAGTTGGTCTCTGAGGCGAACAACAGCTTGCTGAACATACCGCTGAGCCTGTCGAACAGCGGGCTGATATCGCCCAGGTTCTTATTCATATCAGCAGACACATCGTACTTGATGGGTATGAAATGCTTGATGTAGACATTCATACACAGGAAGTAGATAACAAATGGTATGGCCACAAAGATCGCCATCCTGATGGCCGACTTTGCCATTGGTAGCTTATCCTTGTAATGATAATAGAAGATGATCGGCAGATTCATGCCCACCAATATCAGCGTCTCTGTACGTATATACGTAGCAATGGTGAACAGGAATACGGAGAAGGCAAAATTGCCATTGTCCTTATGCTCGAAATACTGGTTGAGGAAATAGTAGCCGCTGAAGAAGAAGATCATGTTGCTGTAATCGAACAGCATGAGGTAAGAGTAACCAAACACCTCGGGCATGCCGAAGAAGTACAGCATAGCAAAGCCCAGCAGCACAGGGTGTATCCTTTCTTTGAGCAGTGTATATACTATAACAATAAAGTTGACAAACAGGATGCTGAGCCACGTTTGACCAAACGGCTGCACATAGAGCTTGTAGATGATCTGCAGGCTGGTGATGAACGGCGGCTTAAGGTAGTTGTTGGTAGATTGCAGATCGATCTTGAACAGGGAGTTAATGATGTGTCCTTCCCTTAGTGCGAGGTCGGCCATTACTTCGGGGCCAGACAGCATGTCGCGGGCATTGGGCGGGTAGAACCAAGCACGCCATACGCTGAGCAATATCAGCAATACGAAGATGGTAAGGAACGGTATCTCGTAAATGCCGGGCAGTTTAAAGTCTTTGGCCGATGGCAGTTTGAAGTTCCTGATCTGCCCCAGCAGCGGCACCATGAACGCAATGGTGGTAACACCAATGGCTATAGATACCGACGACATATTGATGGTAACATGAAACAGCTCCAGTATGAATGGCAGGAACGAGAAGATGGCCACGCCTGCTATAAAAGAATAGCAGAACATGAGCAGCGGCCTCATCTTCACCTTGCATAATTCTATCACGCCCCTGCCGGTGATGAACTGCGTTATCAATAAGAAAAGTAATCCGATCAGGTTCATAAGCCAGGTTTGTAGTTTTTATACATGTCCAACAATCTGTTGCGGTCTTCTGCTGTTTTCAGCGGCATCATAGCTATAGATGTTTTGCCGCTGGGTATCAGCGCCCAGTTGGCCTGCTGCACATCGGGGCTGGTGGTCCACACGGTTTTTATGCCGGTGTGGTAGTAAAACTCGGCCGGCTCCGGCATATGGAACAGCGTAATGCCCTGCGCAGTAAGGTAATCGTTAGGCGGCAGCAGCACTATAGGCTCCTTTGTTTTGAACGATGTGGTGTCCAGCGTCTTTTTCATATACTGGCACATCACATACAAGTTGCCGTACCTGTATTCCTTCCGCTGCTCCGCACTTGTCCGTTCCATCTGGTCGGACAAGGTGGTGCTCGGGTTCATAATATATTTGTCTATCCACAAGGTGTAATAGTCTGTTTTAAAGAACATCATTACCCCCAGGGCTGCGACTGCAAAAAGTATTAGTTTTTTGTAGGACATAGCTTGGTTCTGTAAGCTGATAAAGTTGCAACAATAGTACAAATCTTTTTTCTAAAAAAGGCCAGAGCGGCTGCGTGCGGGCTATTACTTACAACATAAAGTATGGCCTTGCGGACACACCAGGTGATATGCGGTTTAAATAAATTTAGCTAAAAGATAATTTTCCTTTGGTGGAGAAGTTTATTCGCCCTACATTTGCATCCACATCGCGAGATAGAGCAGCGGTAGCTCGTCGGGCTCATAACCCGAAGGTCACAGGTTCGATCCCTGTTCTCGCTACATCCTCAGAAAAGCAATCAGAAATGGTTGCTTTTTTTGTTTGTTATGGGATTGCAAATCCGAGGGAGTGAAAAACAGGTTCCCGATTTAGTCCTACCGAACTATTTATTAACTAGTGTTTCTACTTTGGTTATTATAACATGTCCGTCATCTTTTGAACAATCATCTTTTGAACAATCATTAATACTTGGTTTGCCGATTATAGTCATACCATTTATAACGCAAGTTTTCTTATCAGCACGAATAGTAAATACATACGTGTAATTATCAGGATGCGTAAACTGATGTACCCAGTCACCAGACCCATCATTTACCAAAGTAAAATCTACACAGGATAACGTAAGGTTGAATCTAACCCCGCTTAACTCTGCCTGACATTCTACATGAAGCTTCATTGTTGCCTTTTAACCAAAGATACTATATAGAAATCCATCTTTCCACACTAAATATCTCTTTATATCCTCGCCGAGTCTCCGCTGTGCGGTGGCCTTGCGCTTGGGACGGACTCGGCGATAACAACAATAGTGCTACAAAAAATTGTTACATTTAGCCCCATCCGATATCGGCGAGTCCTCAGCGAGGCGAAGCTATACGAGAGACTCGGCGAGGACGGAAAAGTCGAACCTACAATCGTCCACTCAGATAGATTTAATTTATCTTTGTTGTCAATAGACTTATCATTAATGGGCAAAAAGAATAGAAATAAAAAACAGCCTGACAAAAAGCCGCGATTTAATGGCGTTAAGTTTTCTCTTGACGGTATTCCCCCCGATGAATTGAAAACACTTCAATTTGGAGTGAGGCAAACGGGCTTAGGAATTGAAATAGCGATAAGAACAGATCAGCGACAAATACACACTGATTTTATAACGGGCTATCAGCGGCCGAATAAGCCCGGTTTCAAGCACACCAATACCGTTACCAATACAACGTTAACAAGTGTCGAACAAAACATAATCAATTTCGACTGGTTGATGGCGATAGATACGAATACTTCTGTAATACTTGAAAAAAAAGTTCATTTCGGTTTTGCTGTTGAAATCGTATCGATGACCCAACAGGGATTAAAATTCATTAATCCAGAGTTTCGGTATGCTACCCATTTTACATTCTCTGGTGACTATGAAAAAACAGAATTGATGAATTGGAAGCAGTTTATTGAGTTTGTAATTAAGGATGCTAGCTACACACCAGAGAAAAAAATTGGAATAATAGTAGATAGTGAACTAGGCAATATTCAAGCATATAACAAAAGAGAGATGCCAATTATTGACAACTTCTTTCTCCCACGAAATTTTCAATTATTGTACGCTTCTGCCGATGCTCAAAATGATAGCGTATTTAATCAAGCAATAGCGTATTGTGATAAATCGGCTACCGAAATTCTGAATGAAATGAAAAATGAAAACATTCTACCTGATGAAACACAAAACCCCAAATTAAACGATACTCAATCAAGGTTAAGGTACTTCTTACCTGTTCTTTTTGAACTTTTAGAACCGCAAAATATAAGTGATAGTGATTGGAAATATATAGACCAAAAGGTTGAAGATTGGTTAATAGAAATGAAACGGCAGTTTGAGGTTAATAACAACTATTTGAAGGTTGAAGTAAATCTGTATGGGGTAATTGTTGAAACAATGAAAGGTGATAAGTCGGCTACAAAAATGTATGAGTTCATTTATCTAACATTATTGGACTTAAACTGTAAACTGGCACCAGACCAAAAGAAACAAATACGCGACACGCTAAGGAAAATGCTGTTGGAGTTCAATAAAGATTTCCGAAACCATTTTGCCGAGTTAGCCGTATTAAACACTCTATTAAATAATGGCTATTCACTGCTTCATGTAGAGACAGATGAAATATATGGCGATAAAAAAGCTGATTTCACTATTGAGAAAGACGGAGAAGTAATATTGGTTGAAGTAGTGAGTATTCATATTTACAAACCAATGGACAGGTTATCTGACTTTATTAATGGAAAGATAATAGATAAGCTTAACAAAAAAACCAATAACGGTTCTGTTCATAGACCGTTTAAGCTCATGCCTGTAATATGGGCCTACCCGCCAGAGCTAGCCAAGTATCGCCAAGAATATAAAGCTGGTGCTTTTCAATTGCCAGAAAATGTACACGAGCCATTTGCTTACTCTACCGTGTGTACTGATGAAGAAAACGATATTTGGGATCATAGGTTCTGGAAAATATCATGCTTGTATTCTTCGGATAATATAGAAGTAGTTAACGAGTAATAAACATCCTCCATTTATAGGTTCAATTTCATTGCCACGTGATAAACTTTTATCAAATCGTCAAAGATTTGGTTCGACATTTCCCCCGTCCACTCTACAAAAGCAGTCAGAAATGACTGCTTTTTTTATGCCCCAGGCTGGTTCGAATCCAGGTCGAACTACTTTGGTGCTACAAAAACTCATTACGTTTAGCCCATCCGATATCGGTGAGTCCTCGGCCAGGCGAAAGCTATACGAGAGACTCACCGAGGACGGAAACCCCTACAAAAGGCCTTCCCTAAAGAATTAGTCACGCTCGTTTCGTAATGTAGTTGGGGTATTCAAAAAGAATGTCGCCTGTTGTTTGCTCATAAATCTGTATACGTGGAGTTAGTCGCGCTTTATATCTGATTTTCTCCGACGAAATATTAAATAGCTTTGCAAAGGCTTCCTCGAATTCCGTTTTGCTTTCTATGATTAGCTTACCATGTTCATAGACCCATCGAATAATCTCATTTCGCTCTATCATTACTAATATACTATGCCCGGAACTCGTAATTCCAATTCCCGGATCGACATATGCATTATCGTCAACTTTCGTAAATCCAATAGAGTAGCCTGTGTTCCAAAGTTCATTTCTCAATGCAGTAGTTATTTTCTGCCCATTGCTGAAAATGGGATCGCCATCGTAGGGAGTAAGTAAACTTGGCCAGTTATTTGCAATTATTCGCAACCAATTTTCTTCGGCAAAAATATTAGCTTGATCATGGCTTGCAAAATCAAGAAAATAAATGGCTTCTTTTTTTACGCAAGCAAAAACTAAATATTTTGTTCTCTTATTAAAGCGTTTATCTTTCCTGTTTTGCTCTGAGGACAGATGTAGATGGTGGATGTTCCAGTTATACAATAGGTAGTCGTGAAAATTTACCTGATAAAGTCTTTCACTTTGATATTGGTTTAAATTTCCCCCTTTTTTAACTGCTCTGATTATATTCTGTAATTGATTCCACCTATTTGGATCGCTACTCTGCTTGATACTTAACTCCTTAGATAATAAAACCTCCCTCGGCTGTTGCTTAATATATTTTCGGTTAAGTGTCAAGTAATCGGTTAATGAATCTGCATAGTTTTTAGCTTTATATTTAACGCCATTTGCTCCAAGAACGCGTTCGACCTCTTTCTGAATATCACCTTCTAAATCCATAGCATTAATCAGTTTGCCCTACAAAAATAAATGTAGTTTTCGCTATACAAGCGCAAAAACATCAGCCAATTTCTTCAGGTCCTCAATGAATTTGTTCGAGAATAGTTCAATTGGGACTACCCAACACACTCTAACGCAAAAGAGGCCATCCCCCACCCTACGGAGACAGCCTCCTTTCACTATTGATGCGGTAAGAATTTAATTCAGCGCAGTTTTCAGGTTGTTCATGTATTGTGTCCATGCGCTAGAGCAGGCGCCGTAGCATTCTATGGCGGGCACCAGGCCTTTGTGGGTAAACTGTACGTGGGTTTTGCTGCCGTTGGGGGTTATGGTCATTTCTATTGATGTGCCGGTCCACTCGTCTTTGTGCTGCAAAAAGGAAAGGTTGCTTTTGATGATCTGCCAGGTTACTTTCTTGCCGGGTACCAGCTCTGTTACCTTCTGCTCAGAATAGTGCATACCATCGCCCGCCTTGTAGGTAAACTCATCGCCTACAGCACTGAAGCTGCCTTCTATTGCTTCGCCATAGATACCTGTCCACCATTTGTGGGGGTCTGAAAGTATGCTGAACACCTCTTCGGCGCTGCGGTTTGTCTCAAAGCCGAATGTATAACTGCGGGTTTGCTCCGAGCCATTGATCTTCCACTTGCTTATGTTCTCGGCGTTTATCTCGTTAGTGCCATCTTTAGGGTTAGGCTGCCCTTTCCCAGTATTAATGTAGTCTTTCAAGCTTTTCTGTATGAAGCCTGTCCAGGCATCGTTGCATACATTGTAACATTCATACTCCGGCACCAGGCCTTTGTGCGTGAACTTAACCGTTGCCTGCTCCCCGCTGCCGGTAATATCAAAGATCAGCTGCGTGCCTATCCATTCTGTTTTATCTTTTGTAAAGCTGAACTGGTTATCCACCACCTGGTACACCAGCTTTTTGCCGGGCACTTCCTCTATAAGTTTCAGCTTGCATAGATGCACATCTTTATAGTGGTAAAAGAATATCTCGCCGGGCTTGTCGGTTGCGCCCTCTATGTCCTCGCTCCACCATCCCCTGAAGTTCCTGATAGCATTAAAAGCCGCCATAGGGCTCTTTTCTACGCTTATGGTACTTGTAAAATCTTTGTGTTCCATTGTTTCGTGTTTTTGAGTTTTTGATGTTGTTGAGCTCTTTCCGGGCTGTGCATGGCCAACAGCAACTATTGCCACCATGGCCATGAGTATGATTAGCTTTTTCATTTGGCAGACATTGAATTGAATTGGCTTAATAGAGCGATAAAAAGCGCTGCCCGTTACTGATATCGCCGGCAATAACTTCCAGTTGCTTATAGGTAGCCCTGTATAGGAAGGCGGCCATGCTGATGCGCTTTACACCACAATCGGCCAACGGCTGGTAAGAAGCCAGCCTAGGAGTGGCCACCACATTTACCGGCAGCGTGGTTCCGGCCGTAATGCTTGTGATGGTATCTGCATCCTGCAAGCCGGTAACAAACAGCCCATCGGCGCCGGCCTGGTGATACAGCGCTGCCCGCTTCAATGTGGTCTCCAGCGGCGATTCCAGCTTTTGTAAAAACACATCGGTCCTTGCATTGATGAAGAGCTGCCTGTTTGTTTTTTGAAGGTAGCTTTTGATGCTGCGCAGCTTTGCCAGGTGCGTATCTTCCCCTTGCGCGTCTTCTATGTTTATGCCCACTACGCCAATATCCAGCAACTGCCTGATGTGGTCGTTCAACTCGTCGAGGTCATCGGTATAGCCGCGCTCCATGTCTACCGATAAAGGGATATTGGTGACCGCCTTTATCCTTTTAATGATGTACAGCATTTCATCGAAGGGTATTTTTTCTCCGTCGGGGTAGCCCAGCGAATCTGCAATTGCCCCGCTGGAGGTGGCGATGGCCTGGAAGCCGCCTGCCTGTGCTACCTGGGCGCTTTTGGCGTTCCAGACATTGGCCAGGATAAACGGCCCGGCCTGGTGGTGCAATTGGTGAAAAAGTTCGTAGTTATTCATTTGTCCGTATTTTGACAGCAAAGCTATTGTCCGTATCGCAGTATCAGGGTGTGCTTTTCAGACATTATGACGGGTTGTTTAGGACATACTGCAAGCCTAACTTTGTACAAAAAACTATGCACATCTCTATATTGGCCATTGCCGAGCAAAGCGATATAAGCACAACGGTGTGCATGGCAGGCTCTTACGAAATATTTACCCGTGCAGCGGCCTTTTGGGCACAGAACGGCAACGCCGGTAAGTTTACGGTGCAGCTGGTAAGCGCATCGGCTGCTGCAGGTAATAGTAGTAACCTGTTTGCGCCAAAACCGCACTGCACTATAGACGATATCAAAAAGACCGACCTGATCATCATTCCCGCCTCGCAAATAAGAGGATATGATACGACCACAGCCAACAACAGGCTTTTTATAGATTGGGTGGAACAGCAGTATAAAAATGGTGCAGAGGTGGCGAGCATGTGCTCGGGTATATTCCTGCTGGCTTCTACCGGGTTGCTGAATAAAAAAACCTGCTCTACCCATTGGGCAGTGTCTGACCAGTTCAGGGCGCAACATCCTGATGTAGACCTGAAGACAGATAAGCTGATAACCGATGAAGGCGGAATATACACCAATGGCGGTGCCTATTCTTTTCTGCACCTGCTACTATACCTGGTTGAAAAATATTTTGACCGGCAAACGGCAGTGTATTGCGCTAAGGTTTTCCAGATAGATCTTGACAGAAATCTGCAGGCTGAGTTCTCTATTTTCAACGGGCATAAAAACCATGTAGACGAGATGGTGCTTAATGCCCAAAATGATTTTGAAGATAACTTCGCTCAAAAGATATCGATACACGCTACTGCTGCCAAATACAATGTCGGGCGCCGCAACTTCGACAGGCGCTTCATTAAAGCAACCGGCCTTGCCCCGCTCGACTATTTACAAAGGGTACGTGTAGAGGCTGCAAAAAAATCGTTTGAGCATACCCGCAAGACGGTGAACGAAGTGATGTATGATGTGGGCTATAACGACCCCAAAGCCTTCAGGGAAGTGTTTAGCCGCATAACAGGGCTTTCTCCGCTCGATTATAAGTCGAAGTATAATATAGAGGGGAGACTGGTTTAGGGCAGTAGTAAAGCTTTCTTTTTACCCATCAATTCAACATCCAGATCGCCGCATTCAAACAAGTAGCAAAAGACACCCACGCCAGGTAAGGGAGTTGCATCAAGGCGGCCACCTTATTGATCTTATAGAAGGTGATGATCATGCCGAGGATGGCCAGCCACATAAGCACAATGTCGACCAGCGCCAGGCCTACCTGGTGCATATTGAAGAAGATAAGACTCCAAAAGAAGTTGAATATTAGCTGCACCCAAAAGAACACCAGGGCCTGCCTGCGCGGAGCGGCATGGCTGGTAAGGACCAGGTAAAAGGATATACCCATCAACAGGTACAAACAGGTCCACACCGGGCCAAACACATAGTTGGGTGGATTGAACGATGGCTTGTGCAAGGTAGAATACCACCCCGCTATCTCTGCCACTGTAAAGTAACCGGATACGCCGCCTACGGAGAGTGTCAGCAGGATGCAACTTGCCAGCAATAGTATCTTCTTCATCATCTTATCAGTATCTTTCAAACCAGTCGAACTTATTATGTATGATATTATCTTTCTCCTTCTTTACATATTCAAGGTAAGCATTTGCCGCCGATGAGAACTTTTTATGCTTCATCCATATAAGGTGCCAGTGCGTTTTGATCGGGAATTTCTTCACAGGTATGATCTGTAGTTCGCCGTTCACCAGTTCGTTCTTGATCCCTATCAGCGGCATAATGGAAGCGCCAAGTCCCGCTATCACGGCCTGTTTCACTGCCTCGTTCGATGTCAGCTCCATCTTCTTCATCACAGCTATCTTGTGCTCCTGTATAAACCGCTCCATCACCTTTCGCGTGGCAGAGCCCTGCTCGCGATATATGAGTGGTAGCTGCTCAAATATGGCATTCGTATAGCTACTCTTCGGGAATTCTGTACCGCGATTGGCCACCAGGAACAACTTGTTCTGCATCAGCCGCACATACTCTACTCCCAAAGTATCGGGCAATACCGATACCAGCGAGAAATCTACCTCGTTCTGCTCCAGGTTCTCTATCACCCGGGCCTTATTGGTCACATCCATCACCACCTCTACACCAGGGTGCATCTTCAGGAAATCGGCCAGGAAGTATGGCATCACATACTTACCGGTAGATACTATAGATATCTTCAACCTGCCGGTCAGCTGCCCCTTGTGTGCATGGGTTTTATAGTTCAGTGCATTCACTCCCTCCAGTATCTGCTCGGCGGCCTCTGCTATTTCCTTCCCGAAGTCGGTAACATATAGTTGCCGGCCCACCACCTCGGTCAGTGGCAGCTCAAACTGGTCCTGGAAATTCTTTAGCTGAATAGATACTGCCGGCTGCGTAAGGTGCAGCTCTTCTGCCGCTTTGGTGATGCTTCCGGTACGGGTCACCTTCAGGAAAATATTCAACTGGTTGAGGGTGTAATTCATAAAATACAGTTATGATGACGGCAGTAAAGATAAATAAAGCATAATAATTACCGCCCCCTGAAAATATATTTCAACAGCATGATTTCGTGCCTGTAAGCCACTACAGGGCGTTTTCGGGCTATCCATAAATAATATTTATGCAAATCATTGTAAAGTTAAATTAAAATAAATGAAACCACATGCAGACATTTGTCTTATAAAACAAACAAAAACAACGCATTATATGTTTAGCGACCTGAAGATCGGCATAATTGGAGGAGGACAACTGGGAGCTATGCTCATCAGATACGCTATCGACTACGGGCTGGATGTATCGGTGCTGGACAATGACCCTAAGGCCCCTTGCTCCAGGTACAGCAGATCGTTTCATGTAGGCGACCCTATGAGCTTTGACGATGTGGTGAATTTTGGCAAAGACCTGGATGTTGTTACCATAGAAAAGGAAGCGGTAGATGTTGCTGCGCTCAAGGCCCTGCGCGACAAAGGTGTAAAAGTATATCCATCACCGGAGACACTAGAGATCATACAGGACAAGTACCTGCAGAAAAGCCACCTGAAAAAACACAATATACCTGTGGCTATGGGCTGGCTGGTAATGGATAAAGAACAACTGTCTTTACACACAGAAAAGCTACCCGGCATCCTGAAAAAATGCACTCAGGGCTATGATGGCAAGGGCGTTCTGATGCTGCAAACGGCCGAAGATATAGCCAGCGCTTTTGATGGCCCCTATGTGCTGGAAGAGCTGGTGGACATACACCAGGAGATATCGGTGATCGTATCGCGGAATGAAAGCGGGGTGATAGAATGTTACGACCCGGTACATATGGTGTTCGATAAAGAACGCATGCTGCTGGACTTCCAGATATGCCCCGCAGACCTGGACCAGGACACCGCCATGAAGGTTTGTGCCATAGCTAAGCGCGTGGCAGAGGCTGTTGAGCTGACCGGCATCATGGCTGTAGAAATGTTCATAGCCCGTAACGGCAAGATATACGTGAACGAACTGGCGCCAAGGCCCCACAACAGCGGCCATCATACCATAGAAGCGGCCAAGACATCGCAGTTCGAACAGCAAATAAGGCTGATCCTGGAATTGCCTATGGGCAGTGCGCAAACAACATTTCCGTCGGTAATGCTGAACATACTGGAGCCTGCCGCGCAAAAGAAAAAGGCAGTGATGGACGCGTTGAAGACCATCCTTTGCACCAACGACATACACCTGCACTGGTACGGCAAAACAGGGGGTAAAGAAGGACGAAAGATGGGCCACATCACCATCACCGATACGGACAGGAAAGAAGCTATTGCAAAATCAATAATGATCAAACACATTTTAAAAGAAGGCCATGCTTAAAAAAGTAGGAATAATCATGGGCAGCAGTTCTGATGCGCCCGTTATGCAGCCAGCCGCTGCGGCCCTGGAGCAAATGGGCATCGGCTACGAATTCATGGTAGTATCCGCACACCGCAGCCCCGACTGGATGTATGAATACGCCCGCTCTTTAGAAGAAAGGAATGTAGGCATCATCATTGCCGGCGCGGGCGGTGCCGCTCACCTGCCGGGCATGATGGCCGCACTAAGCACTGTCCCGGTTATAGGCGTGCCGGTTCGCTCTTCCAACTCTATAGATGGCTGGGATTCGCTGCTATCTATAGTGCAGATGCCCAACGATGTACCTGTAGCTACAGTAGCCATCAACGGCGCACACAATGCGGCCATACTGGCGGCGCAGATGCTGGCCATAGCCGACGCTGATATCAAGAACAAACTGACCGCACTGAAGCAGGCCAACAAGCGAAAAGTAATAGAACAGAATCAAAATCTAAACTCAATAAACAAATAAAGTCATGGAGATCGCAACAAAACCACTCGAAGCAACAACAACTACCAGCAACATGGCCACAGCCACACCAATCACAGTAGCCTATGGCGACGGCATAGGACCGGAGATAATGACGGCAACGCTCAAAATATTAAAAGCTGCCGGAGCGCGCATCAAGATAGAAGAGATAGCTATTGGCGAAAAAGTATACCTGGGCGGCAACTCATCCGGCATAGGCAATGAAGCATGGGATTCTTTACGCAGAACGCGTGTATTCCTGAAGGCACCTATCACCACTCCGCAGGGTGGCGGCTATAAAAGCCTGAACGTAACTACCAGGAAGGTGCTGGGCCTGTATGCCAACGTCCGCCCATGTGTATCTTACCACCCATACGTACACACCAAGCACCCGATAATGGATGTGGTGATAGTAAGGGAAAACGAAGAAGACCTGTATGCAGGTATAGAACACCAACAAACCGACGAGGTGATACAGTGCCTGAAGCTGATCTCTAAACCGGGCACCGAAAAGATCATCCGCTACGCGTTTGAATATGCACGCGCCTATGGCCGCAAAAAGGTGACCTGCTTCACTAAAGACAACATCATGAAGATGACCGACGGTCTCTTCCACAAAACATTCGACCGTATAGGCGAAGAATATCCTGAACTGGAAAAAGAACACTGGATAGTAGATATAGGTGCGGCCAAGCTGGCCGAAACGCCTGAAGTGTTTGACGTGATCGTAATGCCGAACCTGTATGGCGATATATTGAGCGACGTAGCAGCACAGATAACGGGATCTGTAGGCCTGGCAGGCAGCGCCAACATAGGCGATGGATTTGCGATGTTCGAAGCCATACATGGTTCTGCACCACGTATTGCAGGTATGGATAAAGCCAACCCATCGGGCCTTATACTGGCAGCAGTGCAGATGCTGGTACACATCAAGCAGTCTGACATTGCAGCTAAGATACACAACGCATGGCTGCGTACGATAGAGGACGGTGTGCACACCTCTGATGTGTACAACGACAGCGTATCTAAAACCAAAGTAGGCACACAGGCATTTGCCGAGGCGGTGATCGAAAGGCTGGGACAAGCTCCGCTGCAATTCCCGAAGGCAGACTACAGCAATGGTGATAAACACTTCGACATCAAAATATCGGAGACAGTGCCTGCGGTTAGGGAACTGGTAGGTGTAGACATCTTCCTGCAACACAAAGACAGGAACCCTGACGCACTCGCTGCATTGCTTAAAGACATCGAGTCGAGCGGACTACAGCTGAAGATGATCACCAACAGGGGCACCAAAGTATGGCCAAACGGATTCCCGGAAACCTTCTGCACCGACCACTGGCGTTGCCGCTTTACCCGCGAGCCACAACAGGGTGTTAGCTACCAGGCTGTTGTAGACCTGATGCAAAAGATACACCACCGCAAGCTGGAAATAATAAAAACAGAGAACCTGTACCTGATGGATGGCGCACCGGCATACACTGCAGCGCAGGGACAATAATCCTTAACCTTTAAAAAAAGAACCAATGGAATCATTACTGTTAAACGGCAGATATACGCGGCAGGAAGCAGAGCAACTGCTTACCAAACTATACAAGGTGAAGACCGACTTCCACATGGCCAAGATCGATACGATCAGCCAGTCTGAAGAAGACATCAAGCACTCGGAGAAACGGATAAAGGAGCTGGAAGATGAGCTGCGCCACATTAAAAGCTTGCTGAAACAAGGCAACTACCAGCATGTAGCGCTTCGTGCAAGCTTGTCGCTGGAGTTCTGCCCGGACTATCACAATGTTGCACAGCCAATAGCGCTACAGCATGAGCTCGTATGATCTCAGAGGACGTAAGGTGGTGATCGCTACCATGCACAAAAAGGAGCAAGTGATAGCACCCGTGCTGGAACGCGAACTGGGTTTGGAGCCAATCAGCCTGACAGATTTTGATACGGACAAGTTCGGCACCTTTAGCGGGGAAATAGAAAGAACAAAAGATCCGCTGGAAACAGCGAGAATGAAATGCAGGGCTGCGGGCGAACACTACGGTTGTTCGCTCGCAGTGGCCAGCGAAGGCTCTTTTGGTCCACATCCATCTATGTTCTTTGCCCCGGCCGATGATGAGTTCATCCTGTTGCTGGACCTGGAGCATAGGCTGGAATTCAAAGCACGTGTACTCTCAACAGAAACCAACTTTGGCGGCGCGTTGCACTCATCGTGGCGGGAAGTGGAAAAATTTGCGCGTACGGCACTGTTCCCATCTCATGGGCTGATACTGAGGGATGCACAAAACAGCACGGAGGCCCTGGTAAAAGGCATTGATACATGGGAACAGCTGGAGAAGGAAACCGAAAACATGCTGGTCAAGTACGGACAGGTATTCGTAGAAACAGATATGCGGGCCATGTTCAACCCTACCCGGATGAAGATCATTGAGCAGGCTACGTTCAAGCTCGTTGAGTCCATTAAACGCACTTGTCCTAAGTGCCAGGTACCCGGCTTTGATGTGACCAGTGCCCGGCCGGGACTGCCCTGCGAGATGTGCGGAGCGCCCACACGCAGCACACAGGCGCACATCATTAGTTGCCAACGATGCAGCTACTACGAAATAAAAGAATATCCACACAATAAAATGCACGAATCGGCTATGTACTGCGATTGGTGCAATCCGTAAGAACGAAACACAAATGAACGAACTGATAGGTAACGATATAGAAAAAGCTGCGGAGCTACTTGTGGCCGGTCAGCTGGTTGCCATCCCTACGGAAACTGTTTATGGCCTTGCAGCGCATGCGCTGAATGAAGAAGCCGTGGCCAACATCTTTAAAGCAAAGAACAGGCCGCCAACCAATCCGCTCATCATTCACCTGGCCAACAAAGAACAGATAAGCGACTACGTAACCACAATACCAGGCAATGCACATAAGTTGATAGAGCGTTTTTGTCCCGGCCCGCTTACCGTGGTGTTACCTGCAAAAGACATTGTACCAAGTATAGTAACAGCGGACAGGGCTACTGTTGCCATCCGTATACCTGCACACCCTGTAGCCCACCGGCTGCTAACACTGTCGGGCATACCACTGGCAGCACCGAGTGCCAACCCATCGAGCTATATAAGCCCAACCAAGGCAGAACATGTATTGCATACACTGGGCAATAAGGTAAGCTATATACTTGACGGCGGCGAATGTGCAGCTGGTATAGAATCTACCATTATAGGCTTTGAAGATGATATACCGGTAATATACAGGCAGGGCATCATCACGGCTGATGACATCAAAGCGGTGACGGGCGTTGTAAGAGTATATTCAGGGACAGCTACGCTCGCCCCGGGCATGTCGGCAGCCCATTACAGCCCCAAAACACCATTGCTGCTCACAGATAATATAGAAACTCAATTACAACAATACAAGGCAAAAAGCGTAGGCATTATTACTTACGACAATTACGTTGCGGACATAGCTACCGATCGGCAGATCTTATTATGCACGGATACCGACCTGGGATCGGCTGCCAGGAACCTATATGCTGCCATGCACACCATGGACAATAGCGGGTACGATATCATCATTGCTAAAAAATTTCCCGACGCAGGTATTGGCCGCGCCCTCAACGATCGACTGCAACGGGCAGCAGCAAAATAGCAACAATGGCCCTGGCAAAAAAATCACCTCTTTTTAAATCCGCCTCACCAGCAAACAGCAGATCAATGTCAATAACTCATAAAAATAAATGAACACCAACTTACTTATTAACAGCATTACCAACCCTACATTGCTATTCTTTATACTCGGTGTATTAGCCACTATAGTAAAAAGCGACCTGGAGATACCTCAGTCTACCTCCCGTTTTATATCTCTTTACCTGTTGTTTGCTATAGGCTTCAAAGGCGGGCAGGAGCTGCAACACAGCGGATTTAATGCAGAAATTTTAAAAGCACTTACGGTATGCATGGCCTTTGCTGCGCTTGTGCCCTTGTATACTTTTTTTATACTGAAGAAAAAACTGAACGCGGAAAATGCCGGAGCCATAGCCGCTACGTATGGGTCGGTAAGTGCGGTAACCTTTGTCACCGCCACCATCTTCCTGGATACTATGAATGTAGCCTTTGGTGGTCATATGGTGGCCGCAATGGCACTGATGGAGGCCCCCGCCATAATGATAGGCGTTATACTTATGCGGCGATTCAGCTCCGAGAAAACATCGTTGCGTATAAGTACGCTGCTGCACGAATCGCTCACCAATAGTTCTGTGTTCATCATTACAGGCAGCCTGGTGATCGGGCTGATAGCCGATGCCAAGGGAGCAGAGGGCATAAAGCCCTTTACTACAGATATATTTAAAGGCTTTCTGTCGATCTTCCTGCTGGAGATGGGTATGCTTGCCGCAAAACGGTTTGCGTCATTTAAAAGGTATGGCCTGTCCATGAGCGCATTCGCATTGCTTATCCCCCTTATCAATGCCTGTACCAGTATTTACATCACTTACCTGTTGCACTTGCCTGCGGGCGACAGGCTGTTGATAGCCATACTTACGGCCAGTGCATCCTACATAGCTGTACCTGCAGCCATGAAACAGGCAGCCCCCGGTGCCGACCCCGGTCTTTATGTCCCTATGGCGTTGGGCATAACATTCCCTTTCAACATCACATTTGGCCTGCCACTTTACTGGATGCTTATTCAACTATAAACACAAAGCAATGATAAAAAAATACGACATAGCCACAATTGCCGGCATTATTGTGATCGGCTTTATTTATTGCCAGCTGTTCAAAACAAACGACGCATCGCAAACCGACCTGTATGCAGCACTGGCGATCGTTGCCATGCTGAGCATGATCCGCCAGTTGAGCAGGTAAATTAATAGCTCTGATTGTCGAAATGTCTCCGTAGCATTATTTGATCTACGTCAAAACTTAAGACCCGCCACCGGGATAGTTTTGACAAAATTTAAAATAATGCTGCTCATATTTTTCAAGGTAATTGCTGCTATAGCATTCGCAGATCTGCTTACAGGTATCTTTCACTGGCTGGAAGATGCTTACGGAAATCCTGAATGGAAGTACCTGGGCGCATCGGTAATATTGCCCAACCTGGAACATCACAAAAAGCCACGGGCATTCATCAAAGGCACCTGGTGGGGCCGCGTGAACACTTCCGTCATTGCCGGAGTGGTATTGATCGCCCTGTTCGCACTATTCCATATACTCACGCCCTACACTGCACTGGCCATAGCTGTGGCCACACAGGGCAATGAGTTTCACAGGTTTGCTCACCAGACCAAAAAAGAAAATGGCGCGTTCATCACATGGCTGCAGAAGTGGCATATCATCCAATCAGTACGGCATCACGCACAACACCATAGGGCACCCTATGCCTGCCACTACTGTGTCATCACCAATTTTGTCAATCCCATGCTCGAGTCGATACACTTCTGGCAGGCAATAGAATGGCTGCTGCAACATATATTTGGCATAAAGGTGCTTAGAGGTTCCGCATTGCGCAATGGATTGTAACAAATACATCATGGCAAAAAATGGCTTTTACCCTTTATCTTTATATTCCAGCCAAACCATGTATATATGAACAACAATTACGCGCGCATTTTCAAAACATCATTTGCCAGTATATACCGGCTGTACATCAAAAAAGTGGAAAGGAAGGGCCATTCCAAGGCCGAGGTAGACACTGTTGTACTATGGCTGACCGGCTACGATGAAGATGCGCTGCAACACCATATAGATGCCAATACCGATTTTGAGACATTCTTCGCCATGGCCCCTCAGTTGAACCCTAATGCTGTAAAAATAACCGGCCTTATCTGCGGTTACCGAATAGAAGAAATAGAAGACCCGCTGATGAAAAAAATACGCTACCTCGACAAGTTAGTTGATGAGATAGCCAAGGGCAGGGCGATGGAAAAGATATTAAGAAAGTAGCCTGCTTTATTTATCCAGACTGGCATAATTGAGCAACATCTGCACCATAACAATAATGGCCATCCTTCCGGATGGCCATTACACTTTGAATACTATATAATTGCTTATTCAGCAGATTCTGTAGTTTCAGTTGCTTCAGCAGCTGTGTCAGCAGCAGGTGCAGCAGTTTCAGCCTTTGCACCGGCACCACGACGGCTACGACGAGTCTTCTTAGCAGTATTAGCTTCTGCAGACTTACCGTAGATCTCGTTAAAGTCAACCAGTTCTATCATTGCCATATCAGCAGCATCACCGGCACGGCGAGGCAACTTGATGATACGTGTGTAGCCACCCGGACGGTCACCAACCTTATCGCTGATAACACCGAACAGTTCCTTGATAGCTTCCTTATCCTGCAGGTAGCTGAACACAACACGACGGTTGTTCATATTGTCTACCTTGCAACGGGTGATCAGCGGCTCAGCAAAAACGCGGAGCGACTTAGCCTTAGCCAAAGTAGTAGTGATACGCTTATGCTGGATAAGCTGGATTGTGAGGTTACACATCAGGGCCATCCTGTGGGACTGTGTGCGGCCTAAATTTTTGATCTTGTCTCCGTGACGCATGACATTGTTGTTTTAAGGTCTCATACCGTGTCAGGATTTATGAGACTATTTGTTGAATAAAAAATAAAAAACTCAAAAGTCAGCACCATGAGGTTTTAACTTTTGAGTTTTGACTAAATTAGATATCGTCGCCCCTGCGGAACTTGTTGATGTCCATGCCGAAATGTAAGCCGCGCTCGTGGAGCACCTGCTCGATCTCAGACAGTGACTTCTGACCGAAGTTACGGAACTTCATCAGCTCTTCCTGTGTGTACTGTACCAGTTCGCTCAGGGAGTTGATCTTAGCCGCTTTCAGGCAGTTGAATGCACGTACAGACAGTTCGAGGTCTTCCAGAGGCGTATTCAATACTTTACGTACCAGCAGTGTTTCTTCGTCTACGATGCTTTCCTTTTCTTCCTTCCTTGTATCCAGGGAGATGTTCTCATCAGTGATGATCATCAGGTGCTGGATAAGGATACGTGATGCTTCTTTAACAGCTTCTTCAGGATGTATCGTACCATCGGTATTCACTTCCATGATCAGCTTTTCGAAGTCAGTACGCTGTTCCACACGAGTATTCTCGATAGTGTACTTAACGTTCCTTATCGGCGTGTAGATAGAATCAATAGCGATGTAGCCAAGCGGTGCATCTACAGGGCGGTTCTCTTCAGAAGGAACATAACCACGGCCTTTGCCAATGTGCATTTCTATCTGGAAAGTAGTGCCCGGGTGCAGGTTGCAGATAACCAGATCAGGATTCATCACCTGGAAGTTAGGCAATGCGTCGCCTATCATACCTGCAGTGAACACCTCTGTACCTTTTATAGACAGATCTATCTTTTCTGATTGGAAGTCATTGAATTCACCCTGAGCTTTCAGGCGTACCTGCTTCAGGTTCAGGATGATCTCGGTTACGTCTTCCAGAACACCTTTCAACGTAGCAAACTCGTGATCTGCACCTGGTATCCTGATAGCTGTGATCGCATACCCTTCGAGTGAAGACAAAAGAACACGACGCAATGCGTTGCCGATAGTAACACCATATCCTGGCTCAAGCGGGCGGAATTCAAACTGTGCCTCGAACTCAGTAGTTTTCTGAAGTGCTATCTTATCCGGTTTCTGAAAATTCAATATAGCCATATAGACCTTTATTTGTGAATTGTTTTATTATAGTTCTTGTTAAAGCTTAAAAATATTGGCGCAAACTTAACTTGTAACGGTTAAAGAGCGCCAATATACTAAAAACTTTATAATTTTTGCAACAATTGACCCAAAATAACCAGCAAAAAACTGATTACTTAGAATACAATTCAACGATCAGCTGCTCCTTGATGTTCTCAGGAACTGAATCACGCTCAGGGTGTGCAATGTATGTACCCTTCATATCTTTTTCATTCCAGTCCATCCAGCTGATCTTAGGGTTCTTAGCGCGAACCATGCTGATAACCGTTGTGTTTACCTTGCTCTTAGGCTTCAGTTCGATAACGTCGCCCGGCTTAACCCAGTAAGAAGGGATGTTAACGATCTCGCCGTTAACCAGGATGTGCTTGTGAGAAACCATCTGGCGTGCAGCAGGGCGTGTTGGGCATATACCCATACGATATACTACGTTGTCCAGGCGGCTTTCCAGCAGCTTGATGAGGTTCTCACCAGTTGCACCCTTCTGGCGTGCAGCTTCTACGTATGTGTTAGCGAACTGCTTTTCAAGCAGGCCGTAAGTGTACTTAGCCTTCTGCTTTTCCTTCAGCTGCACTGCGTACTCGCTTGGCGCCTTGCGCTTGCGGGTGCCACCATGCTGACCCGGAGGGTTGCTGTTCTTTGAAAGGCTTTTGCCTGAGCCCAGGATAGGCTCGCCGAATATACGGCAGATTCTGTTCTTTGGTCCTGTGTAACGTGCCATTGACGATTTTTTGTGTTTAGCTGCCCCGTCTCATTCAAAATCGTAAATCCGATCCGCGACAGCAACTTTATTGTTAAATGAAAAATACTATAGTCAAAATCAAGGTCCAAATCCCAGGTTTGTGCTCCGGGATTTGGACCTTGAATATTTATATTGTTATACCCTACGCTTCTTAGGAGGACGGCAACCATTGTGTGGCAGAGGAGTAACGTCCTTGATAGATACGATCTCTATGCCTGAGTTGCTGAGGGAACGGATAGCACCTTCGCGGCCTGAACCTGGTCCTTTTACGAATATGTCAGCTTTCTTCATACCTGCGTCAGTTGCTACTTTAGCGCAATCCTGAGCGGCTGTCTGAGCAGCATATGGTGTGTTCTTTTTAGAACCACGGAAACCCATTTTACCGGCAGAAGACCAGGAGATAACCTGACCAGCCTTGTTGGTAATGCTGATAATGATGTTGTTGAATGAAGCGTTGATGTGCACGTCTCCGTGAACGTCAACCTTCACTACGCGCTTTTTAGCGACGGTCTTAGCTGATGCTTGCGCTTTTGCCATTTTGTTTTTAAAATAAGGTAATCAATTAATAAATGGATCAGCCGTGGCTGATGCGTACCACTCCTACCCTGCGCAGCCTGGCAGTATCCGGCAGTGGTACTAAGATTATTTCTTAGCTGCCTTCTTCTTACCTGCAACAGTTTTGCGCTTACCTTTACGGGTACGGCTGTTGGTACGGGTACGCTGTCCACGCAAAGGAAGACCCTTACGATGACGAAGACCACGATAACAAGCGATATCCATAAGGCGCTTGATATTCATCTGCACTTCAGAGCGCAGCTGACCTTCTACCTTGAACTCACCGTTGATAATATTACGGATGGCAGTCTGCTCCTCGTCATTCCACTCCATTGCCTTCTTATCGTAATTGATACCGGCCTTGTCCAGGATGTACTTGGCAGTGCTTTGGCCAATGCCGTAAATATATGTGAGCGCTATTTCGCCACGTTTGTTCTTCGGAAGATCTATACCAGCTATACGAGCCATTGAAATCTAATAATTAATGATAAAAAATTAAAATATATTACCCCTGCCTCTGTTTAAAGCGTGGATTCTTCTTGTTGATAATGTACAGCCTGCCTTTGCGACGAACTATTTTGCAATCGGCGCTGCGCTTTTTGATAGATGCTCTAACTTTCATAACAATTGTATGTTCTATGAATTAATAACTACTTGTATCGATAAATTATGCGGCCCCTGCTCAAATCGTAAGGACTCATTTCTACACCTACCTTATCACCTGGTAGTATGCGGATGTAGTGCATCCTCATTTTACCAGAGATCGTTGCAAGTATTTCATGCCCGTTCTCTAACCTAACACGAAACATAGCATTAGATAATGCTTCAATAATTGTTCCGTCTTGCTTAATAAGAGACTGTTTAGCCATAATTTTTCGGACTGCAAAGGTAGAGAATATTTTTTAAATAACACGCAAAAAAAATTATTATTCGATTTTTTCGAGATTTTTTTTGCTATGATCGGCAGGAAGGGTGGGTTTAGGTGGTGCAAAGGTAGGGTTTTGTGTGCAGATCGTCTGAACTTCTTAAGCCGTTGGGTTGAAACCCGACGCTGTGATAACCGGCCCTTACAGGGCCTTGAGCTGCCCTGATCGTGTTACTATCATAATACCCTCCTGCCCTCTTCGCTTTCAGCGATGATCTTTTCCAGGCGCGACAAGCGTGTCTTTTCCTGCTTTGCATCCATTATGCGGTGGATCATCTGCTTTTTGTAACCCGGTGGCTGGCTGTTAAAAAATGTCCACGCTTTTTTGTTCTTTTTAAATATCGTTTCATATTCCTTGGTCAACGGAGTAGCTTCCTTTTCGTAACTATATATTGCGCTTTTGTGCTCCTTGCGCAGATCGTAGGCTGAAAGGCCCTCCGGCATCATCAGTCCTTCGACTTTCAGTTTCTCGACTTTGGCAATATTTATTGAGCTCCATATGCTGGTTGGTTTGCGTGGCGTGAAGCGGATGGTGTAGCTCTGCTCATCCCTGTTCTTCCTTACCCCATCTATCCACCCAAAGCATAGTGCCTGGTCTACCGATTCCGGCCACGTAATGGAGGGTATGCCTGAATCTTTTTTATAAAAACCAACCAACAACTCAGTTTCCTTTTTATAGTGCGTCGTCAACCATGCCCTAAAGTCGTCCTGGTGTTTAAAGAATGTCGGTTCCATGTATACTAAATTAAGTCAAAAGTGATTTAATAATTACTGTGGCTGGAAAATTGACCAGCCAATTCACCATTTCATCTAAACTGTGGCACAATGTTTTTATAGACCATTGAAAATAAAAACACACCAACATGAGATCACTACTGTACATCATAGCCGTTATCCTCATTATAGGCTGGCTATTAGGGTCCTTTGCCTGGCATGCGGGCAATTTAATTCACATATTGCTTGTTCTGGCTATTATATCCCTTCTGTTGGGCTTTATCCGCAGGGGCTCGGTATAAAAAACAACGGGCTGCATGTACATGCAGCCCGTCATCATTCCTTATTTTAAGGCAGATCACTTCTTCATCAGATTACCTGTTGCTATACCTTCTTTAGCCACTATACGGTAAAAATACATGCCCGTAGGTAGGTTAGCTGCTGATACTGCGTTCACCGTACCTGCTGTTATCTTTTGGCTCAGCACTGTCTTACCATCGGCTGCATATAACTGTATCTCCATCTCCTGGTCGGTAGTACCTGCTACAGATACATACCATATGTCGTTAGTAGGATTAGGATAAATGCTTGCCCCGATATTGCCATTCACCCCGGTTACTGCCGTGATCTTTCCTGCAGGATAAAACCCTGTTCCGCCACCGCTAAGATCGGTAACCATGAAGTGTGCAAAACACGTATCGCCGCTACGAGTAAGTGACCACTGTGTAGTAGATGCTGTTGCACCATAAATATATGTATCGAAATTAGCCGAGGTAGCACCTGTAAATGCCGCTGCAGGATTTGCATTGTAGGCACTGTCTATCTTATACATCTTCAGCGTACTTACAGGCACGGCTCCTGTTACTGATCCATCTACATCGGCAGTGTCTTTAGCAGAGAACGGATAAACTACTTCTACCGCTGTAGACGGCCTGCCCTTGGCCACAACGCTCCAATACCTGTTCATAGACGTATTGGTAGTTCCAGCACCTGTAGTGCCTGCAGGGAATGTGGTCGCCTGCCCTGTACCTGCGCCCCAGCCGGCAAGCGTAGTTTGTTTCACGGCAAATCCTGTTGTGTTCAGGTCTCCTATATTATTACCATTCTTCTTCACCATTAATACCAGGGTATCATCTGCAGTGCTGGCGGTATTGTTGTCGTACCAGTAGTAAGTATACCCGGTGTTCATGTCCGTACACTCGCGGTTAGCTGTGTAAGTGCGGTTGGCCATATATGCAGCAACACCCGGATGGTAAGTAACACCACAGGTGGAAGAGAACTGTTGATTGATAAAATGCCTTACCGTATCGCCCGGCTGCAGTCCGAAACCATTACTGAAGCTGATGCCTATACTGGTTATCAGGTGGCAATAGCTCATGATGGTACCTTTAACCGTACCACTCGGGCGACCCGCAGGTGCAATACAAGAACCTTCGATGGTGTAACAACTGTCTATAGCGTAGTTACGGGCAGGCCCCCAGCAACACCGGTGCGTGTGCGGAGAACCAAGGTTATGGCCCATTTCATGTGTAGATACTTCTACCTCCCAACTGTAAGTAGGGAATGCACTGATGGTGGTAGAAGTGTTATTATTCAGATTACAAAATGCATATGGTCCAAAAAACTGCGGAGCATAATATGGCTCGCACATAGCTTCCAGCCATGCAACACCACCCATAGATCCACCCTTGGTAGTAAATAAAGTTGCCTGATCGCAACCGTGCATAGTATTCTGAGTGCGCTTACCAAAGGTGTCCAACCATATGGCAGACGATGTGGTAGGAAGCGTAGCATAGTTATCTGTAGCGGTATTTATTTGCAGGTACTTCAGCACAATAGGTATTCCTTCGTTCTTGTATATGGTTGCCTTGGCATTGAACATCGCTGTAACATAGTTAGTAGAAGTGGTTACATTAGAGCCTTTCTTCACATACATAGTATAGTCTACCAGCTCGTAGCACCTCACCTGTGTACAGCTGTTGTAAATATTATTGTTAGCGGTGGTGGTGGTCTTTTGCGCCTGGCGGTTCATATCCGGCAGATCATCAGTAAAACACTTAGGGGCCAGTTCTTTGAATTTTATATCATTGTCGTTATACAATATATAATTCCGGTTGCCGGGTGCTGCACCGGTCATGGTATTAGGTACCAGTACGTAGTTACCTTCGCCAGGTATAGAAAACACACCGTATACCTCGTTGTTAAAGAACGAGAATGCTACCAGCGATCCCGGGATGTCTTTAACTATACCACTGTAGTACAAACCGGGGGTATAATCCACCTTCTGGTCGCCCTTGCTTCCGTTAGCATGTACTTCAAAATCGTTGGAAAAGTAATCGTAACGTCCCAGCTCCAGAGTATAAGAACCACCGCCTATACCGGGTATGACCAGGTCTATGGCAGTAGCCTTGCGCTGCATAAAGGCTGCGATCTTATTAAAATCAATCGTTAGCGGCTGACCTCTCTCTACCGCTTGCAGCATAGATTTCTGGTCAAACTGCAGGTTAGGCTGCCACAGATCACCAACTGTTTTAAACGAGTGGGACTCACCCACATGCCTGATGAATGCATCCAGGGGTTTCTCTTCCTGGGCCCTGCTGGTAAGGGCGGATAAAGCGATGAGGCATGCAGACAGAAATTTACGCTTCATATTTATTTTAATATTTTGGTGTCCAAAGATATTTTATTTGAACATTATTACCGAAATTTATTCAGGATTTTCCGGATAACATAAATCCGAATTAGTTCTACGCGACCATTCTTCGCATTAACCAAAAAACTGGCACGGCATGAAAAAAGCCTTATTGACACTTGTATGCTGCGGAGCAGCGCTATATGGCCGGGCAACTACACCGGTGTGGAGTACCGATGTGGCACCTATATTATATAACCATTGCACGTCGTGCCACCACGACGGTGGTATAGCGCCCTTCCCGCTCATGAGCTATACACAATCGGTAGCGCAGGCTACCGGTATGCAGCACGATGTGACCAACGGGGTAATGCCCCCATGGCCGCCAGACCGCAACTATTCGCGCTTTGCACATGAACGTGTTTTAAGCGCCGCTGAGGTGAGCACGATCGTAGACTGGGTAAATGGTGGCACTCCTTCAGGCGATCTTTCCCTGGCCCCACCAGCACCCACTTATGCTACGGGTGGCACGTTGCCCGGCACACCCGACCTGGTGATACGTATACCCACCTATACCTCTACCGCTACAACGGGCGATGTGTACCAGTGCTTTTCTATACCCAGCGGACTGCTGGCCGATAAATACATCACAGCTTTCGAAGCAATTCCCGGCAACCCGGCTATAGTACACCACGTGCTGGTGTTCTCAGATACATCGGGCGAGTGTGCTGCGCTGGATGCGGCCAGCCCCGGCCCCGGCTACCCCAACTTTGGCGGCGTGGGTAGTAACAATGCCAATATGGTTGGCGCCTGGGTACCCGGCAGCCCGCCAATGGTATACCCTACCGGCTTTGGGCTAAGGTTGCCACATGGCTCAGATATTGTCTTCCAGGTCCACTATCCTGCCGGAACTGCGGGCCTGCAAGACAGCACAGAGGTGCATTTTTTCTTTGCACCAACCACCACCGGAATCAGGAATATTTACATTCAGCCCATATTGAACCATGAAAGCAATATCAACACACCGCTGAATATAGCAGCCAATACTACCCAAACCTACCACGAGCAGCAGGCTGTGCCGTTCGATATAACCCTGCTGGGCCTCGCCCCGCACATGCACCTGCTCGGCAAAAACATCAATAGTTACAGTGTTTTCAGCGGCGATACCACTAAGTTGATCAGTATACCTAAATGGGATTTCCACTGGCAGGGCTTCTATGCATTTCCAAGGTTGATACACATACCAGGATTTGCTACCCTGCATGCAGATGCGTTTTACGACAACACCACCGCCAACCCCGAGAACCCGAATTCGCCGCCACAAACAGTGACCGCCGGCGAGAATACCACAGATGAGATGATGCTGGTATATTTCATTTTTACGCTTTACCAGGCGGGGGACGAAAATATTATAGTCGACTCTGCAGTAGCACTCAATACGCCTTCGCTCAGCAATACTTACTATCACGGCCAGCAGTTACTGGCGCCCTACCCCAATCCGGCAAGCGACCAGCTGATCGTAAAATGTTTCTTCGATGCTCCGGATAATGCCACGCTCGACCTTATTGACATAAACGGCCGGGTTGCCCGCCAGTTGATGCTGGGCGGAGCCATCAACAAAGGATACAATACATTTAAATACAGTGTATCGGATATCCCACCCGGCAACTACACGCTGCGCATGCAGAGTAGTCAACGCATAATGACACAAAAAGTGACGATAACACATTAAAATTAAAAAGCCCCGGTTTCCGGGGCTTTTTAGTGTAATAGAATACCCCTGTCTAAGATTAGTAATACATTAACCATACCCGCCTTATCTTTACCCCATCTTTTACAGATGGCACACATGACTAAAACAATACTCATCACCGGGGCCACTTCCGGCTTCGGTAAGGCAATAGCCGAGCGCTTTGCTGCCAATGGTTATACTATTTGCATCACCGGCCGCCGCGCCGACAGGCTGGAAGAGCTGAAGAGCGAACTGGAAGC
>CANGNA010000002.1 GCA_947455215.1 Chitinophagaceae bacterium | reverse complement strand
TTCGGGGAGAAAAAGATACCATGATCGATACCAAACTCATCGCGATGCACAGAAGTACCGCATACAATGTTCTTATCGGTCTCGTTGGTCACCTTTATGTTGCGCTTATCCTTGTCCAGCAGGTACAGGTTATTATCAACAGTATAGGCAATACTCTTGTTTTTATCTACAAATACGTTCTCAGCGTTATCCGGCAGGCTTACCCATTTGGTCCATGTCCAGTTGCTACCGTCGAGCGAACCCATGATGATGTTCTTACCATTCATGAACCATGCTGTGTTCTTATCCAGCCATTTTAACGATGGTATGTTATTCACTGTTTCGCCGGGCGGATAAGCACCTTGTGGCACCTCGGTAGCTGCCACTGTATTCTTAGACGAGAACTCTGTTACTTTCCACTCTTCTTTGCCATCGGCCTTGATGATCTCCCACATTTTATGGGTTCCGGGTTGCCATGCAGCGCCTTTAATACTCTTGGACGCCAGTGTTGTAGAAAGGCCGTTGGTAGCCTCGGTCATTGTAAATTGCTTCTTCTGCGCAATAGCCATATTGCACAACATGGTTACCATTAACGCAGGCAATAAAAGTCTGGTATTGTTCATAAATGCTTATCGGTGTGTATAATTAATGTGTTGATGAAAGCTACTGCGCTAACAACAGCTTTCGACTATCTACTTAAGACTTACGACTACAACGTATTTACCACTTCCCTCAGGCGCACCAGCTTCTGCATCAGCGGGTCGAGCAGGGAAAGATTCAGCATATTGGCTCCATCGCTTTTAGCATGTGCCGGATCAGGGTGCGTTTCTATGAACAGGCCATCCGCACCAACAGCTATCGCAGCGCGGCATATGGTCTCTATCATCTGCGGATTACCGCCCGTTACACCACTGGTTTGGTTAGGCTGCTGCAGACTGTGCGTACAATCCATCACTACTGGTACACCCATGGCCTGCATGGTAGGGATACCGCGATAATCGACAATAAGATCCTGGTAGCCGAACATTGTACCACGATCGGTGAGCATGATGTTGTTATTACCACTCTGCTTTATCTTGTCTACGGCAAATATCATAGACTCCGGTGCCAGGAACTGGCCCTTTTTTACGTTCACTATCTTACCTGTCTTCGCGGCTGCTATCAGTATATCTGTCTGGCGGCAAAGGAATGCCGGTATCTGTAATACATCTACATATTCTGCTGCCATAGCGGCTTCAGACGCGTCGTGGATATCTGTAACCAGCGGAACGCCGAATTTCTCCTTCACTTTAGCCAGTATCTTTAAAGCCTCCTCATCACCAATACCGGAAAAACTATCCAGGCGACTGCGGTTGGCCTTGCGGTAAGAAGATTTGAAGATAAGCGGGATATGGAGCCTGCGGCAAATGTCCACCACCTTTTCGGCTGTTTCCATGATCACATCTTCACTTTCTATGACGCAGGGGCCCGCCATAAGGAAGAAATTGTTTTTACTATTATCCTGGCCTTTAAAAAGCTCAGAAAGAAAAGCGTTCATATTATACTTGTTTCAGGTGTCAAAACTACTCTTTTTTTATCCATTGGGCGTATACCTGCAGGGGCATAAAAAAGGGGAGACTGACAGCCTCCCCTTTCTGAACACTCAAAAGAGTTGTTTACTTCATGATCACCAGTTTCTGGGTAGATGTCTTATCCAGGTTGTGGATCGTTACAAAGTACATACCGGTAGCCAGTGAGCTAACCTCTACAGGAATAGTTTGCTTACCAATGCCCAGCCCAACTGTAGTGCGAGACATGATCTTTCCTGTAATATCAGTAATGGTCATATCGGCATTACCAAACACGTCGCTATTGATCACCGCAAAGCAGGTCTTGTCAGCCGGATTTGGATACAGTGAGAATGCAGCAGCTTCGTTATTCACATTATTTACGCCTACACCATTATACAGTGTGTTAAGCGTGCTATTGGTCATAACAGGCTCGTTGTAATCGAAGTAAATAGCAGCACGATTACGTATCTGTGTGCCATGGGCCAGTCCATGACGTGTTTTGATAGTATAAGTGAACATGCCATTGCTGGTTACAGGGTATGCAGATGAATAGGGCAGGTGAATATTATTGAACGCGAATCTAACAACGCCATTCTCACTCATGGTCACCGTACAATTGTGCGATTCGAAAACAGGGTGCAGTGTTGTCCAGTCCAGGTTGGCATCCAGGGTATCAATAACCACTACGTTATCAGCATACCATGTACCTGTATTCTGGAAGTGAACCATGTATTCCAATACAGAGTCGGCATAAGTAATGTAGCCGGGCGCACCTACGCCTTTGGGGCTTACTTCTTTAAAGTTAGGGTCGTAAGAGCCTACAACTGTAGTAGTGAAGTAGTCTACGTTGTTCCATGGTGTGTAGTCGCTCAACCACGTGCTCATTGGCGATGCTGCTACTACAGAGTCTTTGGTAACAACTGTAGTACCCAATGGTATGCTGGTTGGCACAGCATAGTTTTCGAAGAATGTTTGCGATGTAGTAGGTGCCATTGCGGGGAAAGCAGCAGAGCCGTACCAGTTAGCAGCACCAGAGAATATACCACCGGGAACAAATGAAGGAGCAAACAGCTGGCCGTCTGTCTGGTAGCCTGCCAGTATACCGGCTTCATTAACTGTGCCTTCGTTGGTCACAACTGTTATCTGAGAATAAGAGTGACCAGGAACAGGCCATGTATAATCCCATGTGCTGATGTGCATATCGTGGATAGTATTGGTGCTGTTGGCAAAATCCACAGTATGTGTACAGCCCGAAGAAGCTACTACAGATACTGGAATGTTGTTAGACTGGCATGCAGACAGCGGGTGGAACGTTTCGATATTTTCAGAGATCGTATAAGAGCCTGTTGGCACACGGAAAGAATAATGACCGCTGGCATCTGTATAGGTATAGCCGTGGCCGCTGCAATGTATCTGTATACCTTCTATACCATTCTCGCCTGCATCCTGAACACAGTTGCCATTTACATCGTTATAAACCGTACCATTTACTGTGCAATAGCAATTATCCGCCGTCCCTGCTTCAAGGTCAAGATACCTGTAGCCGGTGCAACCAGATGCATCGGTAACGTAAACAGAATAGTAGCCGGCGCCTAGTGAGGATATACCACTTGTTGTGGCACCTGTACTCCAATGATACGCGTATGGAGCCGTACCACCGTAAGGTAAGGCAGCAGCGCTACCATCGCTGGTAAACAGGCATGAAGGCGCTGTTGATGTAAGCCCGACGCCCATAGGCGAATATACAGGTACATCTACATAACCGCTTGCCTGGCAGCTGTTAGCATCAGTTACAGTTACGTTATAGTACCCTGCTGCAATGCCGGCTATAGCAGAAGCTGTGCCGCCTGTAGACCACAGGTAAGAAAGCGCACCCACACCGCCGGTGGCACTTACGCTGGCACTACCGTTGGTCATGGTACAAGTAGCAGCAGTGCTGCTAAAGCTAAGATTAATAATGTCTATCGGATCGATAACTACGATACCGGAACGTACACAACCTACCGCATCTGTAATATTAAAGCCATAGTTACCCGGAGCCAATGCTGTAGCAGTAACACCTGTTTGCGGTGGCGTAGTATACCAGTTGATGCTGTATGGAGTGGTACCGCCTGCAATAGAAAGTGTTGCTGTACCTGTAGGCGCTGTACAGCTGCTGGAAGTAGCCGTATAAGATGCCGTAACAGGGCTTGATGCACTTACATACCCGTAACCTTCGCCTATGCAACCATTGGCGTCGGTCACATTGACCGTATAATAACCTTCAGTAAGGCCAGTCTGCGACTGGGTAGTAGCACCATTGCTCCACAAGTAGCTATAAGGCGGCATACCACCCGAACCGAATGCTATAACAGCACCGTCGGCAGCTGTACAGGTAGCGGGGGTAGGGGTAACAGGTGCTGTGATACTTACAGCCTGCTCTACATAAGCAGTTTCCACTACAGAGCAACCAATAGCATCGGTCACGGTAAGGTTGTAAGCCCCCATTGTAAGACCAGATAGCGAAGACGATGTAGCTCCATTGGACCACAGATAGCTGTAAGGTGCAGTGCCGCCTGTTACGGGGCCTGCAGTGGCCGTACCATTGGTACAGTTGGCTATTGTGCTGGTAAGCGAAAAGCTAAAGGCCGGAAGGTCGTACATATAAATAGAGTCACCGGAATAAACAGAGCCCCAGGTACAACCTGCAGCATCCGTGATCATCAGGTCGTAGTTGCCTACGGGCAGTATACCGGGATTACCTGTTGTTACCGCGCTGGTGGCCACGTTGGTCCAGCTGTAACTATAAGGCGCAGTACCGCCGGATACTATGGCATTGGCCATACCCGGGTTAGGACACATGGCCCCGCTGATACTTACCGTGTAAGTAAATGGTGGTGTTCCGGTAAAATAAGTATATGCCGACGTGACCGAGGGACTGGAGGCATAGATATAGACGTTTTGCCCGGCATAACCGGTAAGTACATCGCTGGATCCCGATATACCCGAGTGCGTGACAGGACCCGACGGCAGATAATAGGTAACAGTCACCGGGGAGCCCATACCCGTGAAGTTGGTGGTTAGTACGCCATCGGCGTGACAGGGCGGTGTTGTAAGCGTTGCGGTGATGGTCTGACCTCTTGATGTTAGAGCGACTATACTGCAAAGCACGAGTGTACAAAGCTTTTTCATGAGCATTTAAATTTAGGTCTGCTGTTATTGACGAGCCCATGTGCAGTTATGTTAGTCTTATTTCAAAAATAATTGAATATTTATTTTCATTGTATGACCTGCTATTATTGATTTTCAGCTATAAAATAGCGATCTACATATTTTTAATGTGTAGAAAAAATTTATTACGGTTTTACCCAACTCTTCCATCTGCATTCCCGTCTTTAATTCGTCTTTTCCGCCTTGTCTTAAGGCTTAGAACTATTTTGTGTATGATTTTAGCAATAGAGCGCCAGGTTTTCCCGGCGCTTTTTTATTATGCCTACAATCAGCAGCTTATTAACACTAGGCGGCAATAAAACGATTAACTTTGCGGTCCGATAAATAAAACAAATCTCATCAACAATGGCTTTCCGTACAGAAAAAGACACAATGGGCGAGGTACAAGTGCCTGCCAGCGCTTACTATGGTGCGCAAACACAGCGTTCTATAGAAAACTTCAAAATAGCACAGGACACCAACAAAATGCCTAAAGAGATCATCAAGGCATTTGCGTACCTGAAAAAAGCAGCCGCGATCACTAACTGCCAGCTGGGCGTACTGCCGCAGGAAAAGAGCGACCTGATAGGCCAGGTATGCGATGAGATACTGGACGGTAAGCTGGATGCTGAATTCCCGTTAGTGGTATGGCAAACAGGTAGCGGCACCCAGAGCAATATGAACGTGAACGAAGTTGTTGCTTATCGTGCGCACGTAATAAAGGGCGGCCAGCTTACCGACAAGGAAAAGTTCATTCACCCTAACGATGATGTGAACAAATCACAGTCATCTAACGATACTTTCCCTACTGCAATGCACATTGCGGCTTACAAGATGCTGGTAGATACTACTATCCCTGGCATTAAGAAGCTGCGCGATACGCTTGCTGCCAAGAGCAAGGAGTATATGCACGTTGTGAAGATAGGCCGTACACACTTTATGGACGCTACCCCACTGACCGTAGGCCAGGAACTGAGCGGCTATGTGTCTCAGCTCGATCATGGTCTGCGCGCTATCAATAATAGCCTGGCACACCTTAGCGAACTGGCCCTGGGCGGCACCGCTGTTGGTACCGGCATCAATACACCTAAGGGTTACGCTGTAAAAGTAGCAGAGAATATTGCTGCACTTACCGGCCTGCCATTTATTACTGCCGAAAACAAATTCGAAAGCCTGGCTGCGCACGATGCTATTGTTGAAGCACACGGCGCACTGAAGACAGTTGCCGTTAGCCTGATGAAAATAGCTAACGACGTCCGCATGCTCAGCTCCGGCCCTCGCTCCGGTATCGGCGAATTGTTCATTCCGGATAACGAGCCAGGTTCTTCTATCATGCCGGGCAAGGTAAACCCAACACAGTGCGAAGCGCTGACCATGATAGCAGCACAGGTAATGGGCAACGATGTAACTATAAGCATCAGTGGCTCTAATGGCCATTTCGAACTGAACGTGTTCAAGCCCGTAATGATATTCAACTTCCTGCACAGTGCCCGCCTGATAGGTGAAGGCTGCGTATCGTTCAACGATAAATGTGCTGTAGGTCTCGCACCAATAGAAGAGAACATCGCCAAGCATGTGAATAACTCACTGATGCTGGTAACCGCACTCAATACCAAGATAGGTTACTACAAGGCCGCTGAAATAGCGCAGACAGCGCACAAACAGGGCAAGACCCTGAAGCAGACCGCTGTAGACCTGGGCTATGTTACCCCTGAACAATTTGACGAGTGGGTGAAGCCGGTAGATATGGTCGGCGACCTGAACTAAGTTAAATAGTTTATAAAGCATACACTGTGTAAGGGCTGCCGTTGGGCGGCCCTTACTTGTTAAAAACATCATCGGAATTTCACGGGATAAAATGAGCAATTGTCTAACTTCACAGCGTATGAATATAGCACTTATAGGATACGGGAAAATGGGGCATGCCATAGAAGCTATTGCCTTGCAGCGCGGACACACCATCGGCCTCAAGATCAGCAGCAGCAACCGCCACCAGCTGGATGCAGCGTACATGCAGGGAATAGATGTAGCTATAGAATTCACCAACCCTGAGGCCGCCAAAACAAATGTGCTGGATTGCCTGAACACAGGCACCCCGGTAGTGTGCGGATCGACAGGGTGGAACGAAGAACTGCCGGAAGTATTTGCCCGCGTACAGGAGCTGGGCGGTGCATTCCTGCACGCCTCCAATTTCAGCATAGGCGTGAATATATTCTTTGAAGTGAATAAGCAACTGGCCAAACTGATGAACAGCCAGTCCGAATATGAGATAAGTGTTGAAGAAACACACCACATACATAAGAAAGATGCACCAAGCGGCACAGCCATAACACTGGCCACACAGATACTGGAGCAAATAGACCGGAAGAAAACCTGGGCGCTCAACTTTATGAACAATGCCGATATACTGCCAATTGTAGCACACAGGGTAGATAATGTACCCGGCACACACCATGTAAAATACGCATCGCCCATAGACGATATAGAGATCATACATACAGCCCATAATCGCGATGGCTTTGCCTTGGGCGCAGTGCTTGCTGCAGAGTTCCTGGCTGGCAAGAAAGGGGTGTACACCATGCGCGATGTACTGTTCAATAGCTAACCATTTATCTATACCTTTAATAAAACCATGTTTATGAAACATATTGTTTTGACCCTTGCCTTTGTAGGTATACTATTTAGCTGCTTTACTTCCTGCAAAGAAGGAGGCCAGCCCGAAGACACCAAATGGCCTGTACTAAAAGATAGCCTGGCCAACATATTCCCTACCTGGCAGGCGGCGCAGTCCTACAAACAGCTGGACAATACTGTGTTCGACATTGTGATCGGCGACAAAACATTTTACGCTGCTACTGCCGAAGAAAAGGCAACCAAAGCAGCACAGCTGGGACAAATGGTGCAGCGTATCTACGGCAACGATGGTCATTTCGAAAAGGGCCAACTGACCGTAACTATGGATGTAAAAAATACCAGCCAGCATCCGGCCGATGGCGTAAGCGTACCCATACCTTTTGGCAAGAAATAATCAGAGGATCCACACATAAGATGCATTACTATTGTTGTTTTGTTACAGCAAGGTTACCTTTATGTGAGTAATCAACACACATGCTGGACACTATTGCATTTAAACTGGCCATGGCGCTGCTGATAGGCGCGTGTATAGGCGTGGAACGAGAATTGCGGAGCAAATCTGCCGGTTTCCGTACCATGATACTCATCAGCGTAGGTGCCTGCCTGTTTACCGTCTTTTCTTATTTACTGGGAGCACCTTCCTCGCACGACCGTATAGCCGCCAATATCGTGGTAGGTATTGGTTTCCTTGGGGCCGGTGTCATCTTCCGTGGCGATAATGGTGTAAGTGGCATCACTACTGCAGCGTCCATATGGCTCACAGCGGCGCTTGGTATGGGCATCGGTGGAGGCTTTTACCAGGAAGCCATATTCGGCACTATACTGGTGTTGGCAGTGCTTATCCTTTTCTCTTCCTTCGATACTGTGCTCGACCGCATCAACCAGGTTCGTGAATATAAGATCGCCTACCCTTACGAAGAGAACGGACAACACAAGTATGAGGATCTGATCACCCAGTTCGGCCTCAGTATCAAATCGCGCTCCCAAAACAAACAAGGCAATATCATTACCGGCCGTTGGACCGTAACCGGCAGCGAACAAAAACACCATGCTTTCATAGAGCATATACTTAAAGACAATGCGGTAACAGCATTTACCTTTTAAACACATGAACAGGATAGACAGATTGTTCGGCATACTGGTACTGCTGCAATCAAAAAAATATGTGCCTGCCGAAAAGATAGCTGAACGCTTCAACATAAGCGTACGCACAGTATACCGCGATGTTAAGGCCCTCTGCGAACAAGGCATACCGGTGAGCTTCGAACAGAACAGGGGCTACTTCGTGGTCCGCGAATTTTTCCTGCCACCGGTATCCCTTACTAATGAGGAAGCTAATGCATTCCTGCTGATGGAGGCTCTGGTAGAAGGTTTCGCTGACCTATCGATAAGGAAACACTACAAAAGCGGCCTTAGCAAAATAAAGGCTGGCTTACGCCACTCCCAAAAGGAAAAGCTGGATGTACTGGACAACAATATAAAACTACAGATACCCGAGTGTTTCCGGCAAAACTTTGAATACCTCTCTGTGCTTCAGGAGGCCATTGCCTCGCACTCCATCATTAGTATGGGGTATAAGAATAATAATGGCGAGATCAGCAACCGCCGGGCTGAGCCTATTGGTCTTATTTTCTATGCCCTCAACTGGCACCTCATAGCCTGGTGCCATAAACGCAACGAATACAGAGACTTCCGTGTATCGCGCATCATGTCGGTAACCAATACCGGCCAAACATTCGACCGTTCTAAACGATTGGATGTAGATGAGTATATGAAGAGCCTGCCCGTCAGCTATTAACCTCTTCCAAAAATAATTTTCATTTTCTTTTTTCAGACTGCCATAGGGCTGTCAGTGGGCGGTAGTTCCTTTGTGGTGTAAACAAAAAGCACATAACAATGAACATCATCCCCATCTTCCTGAAAGAACTGGAGAACGAAGCGGTGACCACCCGCAAAATGCTTGCGCTGATACCAGAAGACAAGTATGACTGGAAACCACACCCTAAAAGCATGAGCCTGCGCGAGCTGGGCGGCCATATTGCAGAACTGCCCGGTTGGGCCGAAATGGGTGTTACTACCGACGGTCTCGACTTTGCTACCAACCCCTATACACTGCCACCATTTGAAAACAACCAAGAATTGCTTGCTTTCTTTGAATCGCAACTGGCGAAAGGGCTTGATGCTGTGCGCAACACCAATGAAGATGTACTGCAGGAGGAATGGACGCTTCGCAATGGCAGCCATATCTTATTTACGCAGCAAAAGCATGAGGTAGTTAGAGTTGCCCTCAATCAAACCACCCACCATCGTGCTCAGCTGGGTGTTTTCCTGCGCTTGCTCGATGTAGCTATTCCAGGCTCTTACGGCCCAAGTGCCGATGAGATGGGCAAGTAATTTCCTCAAGTCAAATTCCAACCACCTTTACCTCTATCACCATAAAAGCTAAGTTCAGATTTCCTGATGTCCGTCATTGTATCCACAGTGACGGACATTGTAACATTGCACTCAGATCATCGTCATTATATGAATAAGTTAGACCTTACTAAACAATATAAGAGTTACTACTCCGCCAAAACAAAGCCGGAACTTGTGTATATAGAAGCTGCGCAGTATTTATCTATTACCGGCAAAGGCGACCCTTCATCCGCCGCGTTCCAGCAAGATATACAGGCCTTGTATAGTGTAGCATACGCTATCAAATTCATGTGTAAAGAAGGTGGCAACGACTTTACTGTTGCCAAACTGGAGGGCGACTGGTGGTACGACGAGCAATTGTATGCCGGGATATCCGGAGAAGATACGCCATCAAAAATACCCCGCAGCGAATGGCTATATCGCCTTATGATACGCTTACCCGAATTTGTACAGAGCAACCAAATTGAAAAGGCACAAAAAACAGCAATAGAAAAGAAGGGCATTGCGCGTGCCGCGGCGCTAACCCAGCACACAACCTCAGCTCACGAAGCAGCACAGATGATGCACGTAGGCCCTTTCGATAAAGAGCCGGAAACCATACAGCGGATCATCAACTTTATGCGCGAGAATAGCCTGCAAAAGGGTGGACATCACCACGAGATATACCTGTCAGACTTCAGGAAAACTGCCGTGGAAAAACTGAGAACAATTCTGCGGGAACCTGTTAAAGGGTGAGCACACTAAAAATACATGCGCTTCCAATTTTGCAGCAGTTGCAACCCTTGTGGTGTGCCTATAGACTCCGGGTGAAACTGTACGCCAATGCAAGGAAATGTAGCATGAGCTATCGCCATAATGATACCATCGTCTGTTTGTGCTATGGATGTCAAACCTGTGCCTTCCAGTTGTTCTATGATCAGCGAATGATAGCGCATAACCGGGAACGGAGCAGGAACACCATCAAATAACTGATGCCCGGCATGCCGCACCTGGCTTACTTTGCCGTGCATAGGATAAGGTGCATGAGTCAGTTTCGCGCCAAAGAACATACCCAGTGCCTGGTGACCAAGACATACCCCAAGTATCGGTGTTTGCTGATAGAACTGTTGTATCACGTCCATAGAAATGCCCGCTTGTAGCGGCGTTTCAGGGCCCGGCGATATGATGATGCCCTTCGGCGCCATTACCTTCAGTTCGTTAACCGTTATTTCATCATTCTTATACACCTTACATTCCAGCCCTGCCTGCAACAGGTAATGGTGCAGTATATAAGTGAATGAATCGTAATTGTCGATGAGGATTTGCATAACTGAACAATAATAGCAAGAACGGATATATTGTTACTACACGCGGTTGCTGAAAAAGAAACGTCCCGAAGCAATGATGTTCCGGGACGTATACACTTCTCTATTTTTGTTACGCCAGCATCTTTTCCAGCGATGTATCGTATGCTTCTTTCCAGTCGCTGATATAACCCCAGTTGTGGTCGTCTATCATGATCTCCTTATGTGCATTTACAGTACCCAGTTTAGTAAATGGCAGTCCTTTCAATTCAGCTTCAAACAGCGGGCACAAATCAGTATTTACAGATACCACTACCCTGCTCTGCGCTTCACCAAACAGGTAAGCATCTTTACGCATATCTGCCGGTGTACTTATAGAGAAGCCCATATCGTTAGCCATAGCACTCTCCAACAGGCAGGCAAAAAGACCACCTTCAGAAATATCGTGCGCCGACTTAACCAATTTCATAGAAATAACATTAGCCACTGCCTGCTGCAACCTGTATTCTTCTTCCAGCTCAAAGTGCGGCGCCGGGCTATGTGTTACGCCAATTATATGGTGCAGGTATTCTGAACAACTGATATCGTTGTGCGCAGCGCCCAGCATATAGATGGTATCGCCGGCATGCTTAAAGCCAAGAGACATTTTCTGGTCTACATGCTCCAACACGCCAACCATACCTATGGTAGGAGTTGGGTACACAGGGCCGTCTTCGCTCTGGTTGTAGAAGCTTACGTTACCACCGGTCACCGGTGTATCAAACTTGAGGCAAGCCTCTCCCATACCCCTAATAGCCTCTACAAACTGGTAGTATACTTCAGGATTGTAAGGATTACCAAAGTTCAGGCAGTTGGTAATGGCCACAGGCATGCCACCGCTACATACTATATTCCTGGCTGCCTCACTTACTGCTATCATTGCCCCCTTCTTAGGGTTGGCAAATACATAGCGGCTGTTACAATCAGTTGTCATGGCCAGAGCCTTCTGTGTTCCGTGAACACGCACCACTGCGGCATCGCTGGCTTCATTGGTCTGTGTGTTGCCTGTTCCTACCATGCTGTCATACTGCTCGTATATCCAGCGTTTAGAGGCTATATTCGGCAACTGTATCAGCTGGTAAGCGGCTTCGCGCAGGTCGCCCGGCTCAGCTACATCGTTAATATCATACTTTGCTATCTCTGCCAGGTAGGCCGGAGTAGAGAACTGGCGCTCGTATACAGGCGCACCGCCGCCAAGTACCAAGCTTTCGGCAGGCACATCCGCTATCAGTTCGCCATTCATGTAGTACTTCAGGTTGGTGTCTTTGGTCACTTCACCTATCTGCACACAGTGTATATCCCACTTATCAAATATCACCTGCACTTCCGCTTCACGGCCTTTCTTCACCACAATCAGCATGCGCTCCTGGCTTTCGCTCAGCAGCATTTCCCATGGCTTCATATTGGCCTGGCGGGTAGGCACCTTATCCAGGTGTATGATCATACCATGTTCGCCCTTGGCACTCATTTCGCTGGTACTGCACGTAATACCGGCAGCACCCATGTCCTGCATACCTATCAATGCGCCTGTAGGTATCATTTCCAGGCACGCCTCCAACAATTTCTTTTCTTCGAACGGATCACCTACCTGTACCGATGGCAGTTGCTCCGCACTGTTCTCACTGATGTCTGCAGAGGCGAACGACGCTCCACCAATACCATCTTTACCGGTGGATGCACCTACAATAAACACAGGATTACCCTCGCCATGCGATGTAGCAGATACTGTTTCACCAACACGCACCACGCCAACGCTCATTGCGTTGACCAGCGGGTTGGTCTGGTAGCAACTTTCGTAGTATACTTCGCCGGCAACGGTCGGCACACCAAAACAGTTACCATAGTGGCCAATACCCTTTACTACACCCTTTATCAACCACTTTGTCTTAGGGTTATCTACCTTACCAAAGCGCAGTGAATTGAGTGAAGCGATAGGCCTTGCCCCCATGGTGAATATATCGCGATGTATTCCGCCTACACCGGTGGCCGCTCCCTGGAAGGGTTCTATTGCTGAAGGGTGGTTATGAGATTCTATCTTGAACACGCAACCCCAGCCATCACCTATATCCACCAGTCCGGCATTTTCCTCACCGGCTTTTACGAGGAGTTTTGCACCATCACGAGGCAATGTTTTCAGCCAGGTTATGGAGTTTTTATAGCTACAGTGTTCGCTCCACATTACGGAGTACATAGCTACTTCGGTGAAATTGGGCGTACGGCCGAGAATCTTTTTTATATGCTCAAATTCCTCTTCACGCAGTCCCAGTTTGGTGGCTTGTTCTAATGTTGCGGTCATACTGCAAACCTACAAATTTTTTGCCTGTCCGTAATGCCAATAATGTATAATACGACCAACAATAGCGGCATAATAAAAAGAGGGCCACATAAAGTGACCCTCTCTACACATAATATTAAAATAAACTATTGTTGCTTTACTATTTTACGTGTGGTCAGTTTATTGCCGTGCTCATCGGTGATCGTAACAAAGTACATACCATCCGGCAGCATAGACAGGTCAAGCGTCTGCGCTTCGTTCTGCGACAGCACTACTTTACCTTCCAGGCCCGACACTATGGCATTTACCTTAACGGGCGATATGATATTGATATTACCAGTAGTAGGGTTAGGCGCTAATGTTATAGCTTCACCAACATTAGATTGGCCCACTGCAAGGTGCGTCAACACATAAACAGGTGACATTTTCTCGCACCCGAAAGTATCTACCACGTAAACGCTGTAGTTGCCATTTTCCGTGGCTGCTTTGTAACGGGATACGGCACCCGGAACAATATTGCCATTAAAATACCATTGGTAGCTAACATAGTATGCAGGCACGCTGAATGTATTGGCGTACCAATCGAAAGAAATAACAGGATTTGGCAGTGGATGGATAATTACGGGGCGTGTACGATAGCATCCTGTGGGCAGTGTATAGGTAATGTTGGTAGTACCACCGGATATACCACTTACCACGCCGGTTGACGATACGGCCGCAATACTGTTGTTACCTGAGGTCCACGTGCCGCCCAGAGACAGATCGAACAGCGTATCAGACTTAAGTGCACAGAAAGCATTGTTACCCGTAATAGCTACCGGCAGCGGATTTACGGTAAAGGTTACGGTTGTGTAACAACCTGTGGTTGGGTAGGTATAGGTAATATTTGTATTAGCGGCAGATACACCGGTAACCATACCTGTTGTGCCCACAGAAGCTACAAACGGATTGGCTGTGCTCCACACGCCGCCAAGAGAGGTATCAGACAACAAGCTGGTTCCGCCTCCGGCACAAGCTCTTGCAATACCCAGAATAGGTGTAGGATTTGGATAAACAGTAAACGGCGTTGTTGCAATACAACCAGATGGCGCTGTAAATGTAATGGTAGCAGTACCCTGGTTAACACCGGTTACAGTACCAAACCCGGCAGCGGCAGCGGCAATTGATGCGTCGCTACTGGTCCACAAACCACCTGGCGTTGTATTATGCAAAAGAGATGCCTGGTTAACACATGCCGAGAATACACCGGTAATAGGATCTGGTGGCGGCGTAACATTGATATTAGCTGTAGCTGTGCCGCAGATATTAGAATATACGATCGGCGCTATGCCTATAGTATTACCCGTTACCACACCTGCCGACGTTATTGAAGCATTACCACCGGAGGTAGACCACGTGCCCCCGGGGATCGCATTGGATAAAACGATACTCAGCGACGGACAGAGGTCAAAACTACCTGAAGAAGATGTGATAGGGGCTGGTGGCACCAACACAGAGACAGCTCTTGTTGTGGTGCAGGTATTGGGGCCTGTATAAGTTATTGTTGCAGTACCTAATGAGGCACCATTAAGCACCCCTGTTGAAGGATTAATAGAGGCAATACCCGATGGATTGACATTCCATATACCTGAAGCCGGAGAACTGGTGTACGTAGTAGGCACACCGCTACATAGCGATGACGGGCCTGTGATCACGGTCGGTGTATCCAGCGTAGTTATACCTGCCGTTACACGGCAACCTGACGGCAGCGTGTAGCTAACAGTGGTAGCACCAGTAGCACTACCAGCGTGTACAGTACTACCCGACAGCGTAGCTCCTGAAGTGCTATTAATAGACCAGGTGCCTGTAAGCGGCGTACTGGCCAGTGTTGTATAAGCACCGGCACAAGGCGTAGTATTGCCTGTAATAGCTGTTGGCGGCGTATTACTAGTAACCGTAACAGTACTAGTAACTCCACAGCCACCCGGAGCATTATAATAAGCTGTAAATGTATATACACCTCCCGAAGAGGCAGAAGCAGTAAGGCTTGGATTCTGATCAGTTGAAGAGAATCCGGCAGGGCCGGTCCACGCGTAAGTGCCGGCACCTGTGGCAGCACCCGAAAGGGTGAATGTAGAACCAATACAAACAGGAGATGAAACTGAAGCAGCTACACCCGTAACACCTGTGCACGAATAGGTGATCTGTAATTGTGGTTGCGTGGCAGTAGAGCCGCCCTCGCCAGTTACCGTGTATATCTGGGTTGCTGGTGTACCTGTGGCATTGAAGCAAATAGTGGTGTAGTTGCCAGCCGTCGCATCAGCATTTACAAATGCAACTCCTGCAGCATTGAACGTTTTAGTATAAGTGCCTACAACACTACCCCAGGTTGTAGTATTGAACGGGGTGCCGCTGTTGCAATTCGTATTTACCTGCGAAGGATTACCAGACAATGTCGACATATCGCCAGACCACCCAGAGATAGACATGCTGGGAACACCAGTTGTAGCCCTGGCACTGATAGTAAATCGCACTGCAGCTGCGGTTACACTTGCTCCCGGCGGCATTACTCCGGCCAGGTTAAAAACCGCCCAGCCTCGACGCATACCATTTGCAGCAGCAGCAGATGCATTGTACTTCACATTCATATCGCCATCAAAATTGGCCTGCGTAGTCCAATCACGGATCCAACCGGTTTTGTAAGAACCGGACGTTCCTGTAGCATTTACATTTACCGTGGTTGTTTGGGCAATAGAAGTAAGCCCTACAACACATGCAGACAATAAGGCGTATAATTTCTTCATATTTCTAAATATTACTGGGATGTAGTTTAAGCCAACACCTGCTAAGAACAGAGTTCCTTGCAATATAAACCATAATCATCGAATTGCCAAACGATTTAATCCGACGACTTTTCTGCTGTAAATAAACAAAGGCTATCTGTAAAAGATAGCCTTTGCCATGATCGTCCACTTCCCGAAAACTAGTTCTTCACCAATTTTTCGGTATGCAATCTGTTACCTTTCTCATCATAGACCAAAATCATATATAAACCGTTGGCCAACGATGAAATATTTATGTCATTTGTCTTTGCAGCAGCCATTACCACTTTTCCATCCAGTGTTGTGATCGAAACATTAATTGCGATCGGTGCGTCTATATGCACCTGGTCAGTTGCCGGATTAGGATATATCAACACATTCGGAGCAATATTCGGATTTTGCACACTTACGTTGAACAGGTCAAAGTCGTGAGAAAGTATCTGGCAGCCATTGGTATCGGTAACTAAGACGCGGTAGCTGGCATTTTCCCATGGTGCATACCTATAATTGGTAGCCCCCGGAATGGTGACCGTATTTTTGTACCATTGGTAAGAAACATAGAAATTATACGTCTTCACATAAGTACCATCGAAGGTGATATCCGGGAATACCGTCGGGAATACATTGATGACGCTTGCCGTAGTTAAGGTGGCACAGCTACCCGGAATATTCACAAAGCAGGTATAGGTACCGGTTACGTTGGCAGCGTAAGTAGCAGACACGGCGCCCGGAATGTTGACGCCATTGCGCTTCCACTGGTAAATGACACCAGGTATGCCTATGGTACTAACCGTAAGCAACACATTATTGCCTGCACAGAACGATGGAGACCCAGACACAATGATATACGGTGTAGGTACAACATTAACTGTGGTTGCCGTAGATGTAGCCTGGCAACCATTAGCGCTGGTTACTATTACGTAGTATGTGCCAGATGCTGTAAAGGTTTCTGTAACTGCTGTTGCTCCGCTAATAGGCCCTGTAGCATCGTGCCATTCATAAGTGTAGCCAGGTCCGCTGGTTGTAGTTATACTCAGGCTGCTGCCCTCGCAGAAAGTAACCGGACCGGATAAAGTTAAAGCGGCCGAAGGTGCCGGGTTAACAGTAATACTTACAGAAGCCGCGCTTGTAACTGAACAGCCAAAAGAGTTAGTGATCCTAACAGTGTACGTTCCGGTAACCCTGGCTGTATAAGCCGAGTTGGTAGCACCTGTAATTGTAGCCGGCCTGAACCACTGATACGTAAGACCCGGGGTTGTGCCTGGTGTGCTGAGCACAACGCTATCATTAGAACAGATAGTGAACGGCCCTGCAGGCGAAATGACCGCATCTGATGCTGAAGGCGAAGGGTGCAGCGTCAGCGTAGTGCCCGGCGCTACAGTAGTATCGAAACAACCGGTAATTGTATTAGTAACCAACACGCGGTAAGTACCCGGGTTGTTGGTAACATAAGTTGCGTTGGTAGCACCAGGCACTATTGCGTTGCCCAGCAGCCACTGGTAAGTGTTGTTGGGCGATGATGTAGTACTGAGGGTGACATTGCTGCCGGAACAGATCGTAGTACCCGGATTAGCCGTTATTGTAGTAGTTGGCAACGGGTTGATGGTAAGCGATACCGCATTGGATGTTGCTGTACAGCCGCCTGCACCTGTTACCACTACACTATATGTACCCGTTAAAGATGCACCATACGTACTGTTAGTAGCAAAAGGAATGTTGATCGCACCTCGCTTCCACTGGAAGGTTACACCACCCGGATTAGTAGAAGTAAGCGTAAGAGGACTACCGGAACAAACTGTAATTGGCCCCGTGGGCGTTACTACCGGCGCTGTTGGGGAAGTATTGAGTGTGACCGTAGTGCCAGGGATGGATGTGGCGGAGCACGACCCATTGATCACCGTTACAGAGTAAGTACCCGATGCCGTAGGATTATATGTAGCATTAGTAGCACCAGGTATAGCACCCGTTGCTGCTGAAGACCATTGGTAAGTATACCCGGTACCGGTAGGTGTGCTCAGGGTGATCACTGCCGGAGAACATACGGAAAGCGAGCTGGCCGAAATAGTGGCTGTAGGCGTGGTAGTGATGTTTACCGTGAAAGTATCGGAGGTAGACATGCAATTGGTACCAAATATATCGGTGATCTGAACGTAAAATTGCCCTGATGTAAAAGTAGTATAAGTGTTAAGACCGATGCCCAGGTCTACTTCCAGCGGGAAACCTGAACTGATATCGTACCAGTCGTAGAGATAATTAGCATCAAATGGCACTGTAAACGTCTCGAAACCCGGAGAGCAGAAGGTCAATGGACCGCTAAGCGTCATAGTAGTATCGGGCCCCGCACTAACAAAAACATCGGTAGTAGATGGGGCAGAGACACAACCGTAGGCATCTGCCACAGTAAGAGTATAGGTACCGGCTCCTGTAACAGGTATAGCAGTAATTATTGGGTTAGCGTCTGTGCTGGTATATGAACCGGGGCCAGACCAGCTATACGTATAAGGGAATACGCCTCCGAGCGGGAATGTAAGCGAGCCTGCCAGGTTGACGTCGGTACCGGAACATGCGGGAAAGCCGATGCTCGTAAAATTACTTGCAGTGGCCGACACCGGACCGGAAGCCCACGTCGCTGTCAATCCTGAATTATCGTTAATACGTAACGTTCCTGCAGCCCCCGAACCTCCCCATCCGTATAGCTTAAACGTTGCTGTTTGACCTGGGCACACATGAGCTACACCGGTAAAATCCAATGTAGACGGCGATGCCGTAGGTGCGGTGGCTGTAGCGACTCCAAAATTCTGATCAGCGCCTGAACCTATTGCGTATTGCCATTGAACATTTGTTGGACCAGTACCGCTGATTTGAGTTTCCAGATGTATGGCTGTTACTTCAAGTTCAGTACTTGCATTATTGGTAATAGTAAAGTATATGTATTTACCATCCATCTGTGCAGCAGCAAAAGAACCACCTATTTCCCAGTTGCTGGAATTATAGCACAACGCTGTAGATGTAGCAGTGGCCGTAATAGACCCATTACGATTCCATTGAGAGACGTTAACGGCTGTAGAACCGGGACTGACAGAGGCCGGGACTGTAGTGAACGTACTCGGATCGGTTGCTGTACCCGTAGAAGCAGAAGATCCACTCCATACAGTTCCTGTTATAGGGAACTGGGCAAACGCCGGAATAATACCGATAGAGAGCAGGCTGAGTGTAAAAAGTAAAAATTTCCTCATAAAATATAATTAGAAATATAATAGGATCACTAATGCTAAGAACGCGTAAAACTAATGAAAATAACGTAAAAACATTATATTATGTTTGAGTTAAGCGCCTCTTTTATACTGACGATTTATTAGAGACTTACAACCAGTTATTTACGGTTGGGCACGCCCATCATAAATAATAGTTAAGCAATGTATCAAATAAAAAGTGTGCCGCACGATCCGGCGACACACTTACAAAATAAGATCATACACTACTTTATTACACCCAATTCTTTACCAACTTTTATAAAGGCATCGATCGCAGTATCCAGGTGATGACGGTCGTGACCGGCAGAAATTTGCACACGGATACGGTCCTGGCCTTTAGGCACGACCGGGTAGAAGAACCCTACGACATAAATACCTTCTTCCAGCATACGGGCGGCAAACTTTTGGGCCAATACCGGATCGTACAACATTACAGGTGCTATAGGGTGCGTACCTGGTTTTATGTCAAAGCCGGCATCTGTCATGCGTTTGCGGAAATACAGTGTGTTTTCCTCCAGTTTGTCGCGTAGTGTGGTGGTTTCGCTCAGCATATCGAGCACAGCAATAGAAGCACCTACAATAGATGGAGCCAGTGAATTAGAGAACAAATAAGGACGGCTACGCTGGCGCAGCATTTCTATAATTTCCTTTTTACCGCTTGTAAAACCACCCGATGCACCACCGAGCGCCTTGCCCAGTGTACCAGTGATGATATCGATACGGCCCATTACGTTGCACAGTTCATGCACACCACGTCCGGTTTTACCCATAAAACCCGATGAGTGGCTCTCATCAATCATTATCAGCGCATCATATTTATCGGCCAGGTCGCATATTTTATCCAGCTGGGCAATAGTGCCATCCATCGAGAATACAGAATCGGTAACGATGAGGCGCGTACGGCAGTCCATATTCGCCTTCAGCTGATCTTCCAGGTCTAGCATGTTGTTATGCTTGTAACGGGCACGACGTGCTTTGCACAGGCGCACACCATCTATTATGGAAGCGTGGTTCAGCTCGTCTGAAATAATGCAATCCTGCTCACCCAGCAGCGGCTCGAACACACCACCGTTTGCATCAAAACAAGCCACATACAGGATGGTATCTTCCGCACCTACGAATTTCGATATTTTCTGCTCCAGCTCCTTATGTATATCCTGCGTACCACAGATAAAGCGAACAGAACTCATACCATAGCCCCTGTTATCTACAGTTTTATGGGCAGCTTCTATCACCTTGGGGTGAGATGAGAGGCCCAGGTAATTGTTGGCGCAAAAGTTAAGTACCTGCTTACCATTCACCGTTATTTCCGCACCCTGCTCCGATGCTATGATACGCTCCTTTTTATAAAGGCCGTTGTTTTCCAGGTCTTGCAGTTCCGTCTGTAACCTGCTGTAAAATGCACTTTTAGACATTGTATACGTATGTTTTTAGTTTATTTTGATCTCTATCTCTGCTGTCAAATTTAAACTGCTAGCGCGCTTTAAAGCCCAGCTGCTGTGCAGTTGCCATATCTTTCTGCGCCATATTGTTGTTACCCATAGCTGCAAAACACTGTGCCCGCCAATACACCACCTCTCCCAGCTTCGGCTCCAGTTGCACTGCCTTGTTCAAGTCTTTCATTGCTTCTTCATTCCGTCCGGCCCTCATCAGCGCCCTGGCCCTGTTCAGGTAGGGCTGGTAAATATCGGGGTTCTGATCTACAGCTACGCCATATTCCTTTATCGCAGCATCTTTTTTACCGGTCATATCCAGGAAGTTGGCATAGTTGCTATGTGCCTCAGGGTTGTAGGGCTTGGTCTTTAGTGTTTTGTCGTAACAGAAAATAGCCGAATCATTATAAAACGCACGCAATGCAGCATTCTCTGCAGGCGTACTCATGTAACCGATACTGTAGATAACCGACAACCCCAGGTAGGCATTGGCTGCCATATCGGCTGTCGAGTCCAGTTTCAAAGCCTTATAATAATATGCTTTGGCCGCGTCCATCTCATTGTTACTGCGCAACAATTCTCCCAGAGAGATATAGGGATTAACGAACGACGGCTGCAGCTCAATAGCGCGACTGAGCAGGAACTTGGAAGAGTCGTAATATCTCTTCTTTTCCACCGGATCGGCCGTTGCACTGAATTTATTAAAATAAAAGAACCCCAGGTTATTGTATCCGTTAGGAGCGCGTACAGGCTCTACTTCTATCACATCTCGCCACAGGCTCATACCATCGTACCACACCTTACAGCGTTGGTTACTCATATACCCCAGTGCCAGTGCATATACCCCAACAACGGCTAATGCCATTTTACCTTTTGCCATTGTTGCCGGATCGTCGTAAAGATCAGCTACGCCCCACCCCAGCAGAAAGAAGAAACCAATATAGGGGATGTAGGTATACCTGTCGGCTATGATAGCACCACCCACCGGCAGAAACTGAAGCAGAAGGGCAATATTGACAAGGAAGAACAAAATGCCGAATACCACCGCCTTGCTCTTACGGAAAAAGTAAACTGTTGCAGCCACCAGCAACAATGCAATTACCGGGTATATGTAGTACATAAGCGGCAAATGGTCATTCTCCTTCAGCGGATAAGGGTAAAAACACAGCAGTTTTATGGGTAGTACCAGTTTCCAGAGGTAGGTGATCAGTGCGTAGCACCCAAGGCTGAAACGCTCTATAATATTGAAATGTTCTCCCTGTGTATTGAGTGCCCCAAAAACCTTCTGGTCGTTGAGCGATTGTATACCTGCCAACACCGAGAGGATAAACAGGGGTATCTTATCCAGTAAGGCACCGACATTAATGGCCTTTACAGCCCATATTGGTTTGCCTTGCTCATCGCGAAGGAATATACGGTCTTCAAAAAAGTCGATCAGCAACAAAGTGACCGGCAGCACCACTGCCACAGGTTTAGACAGTAAAGAGCAAGCGTACATTATGGCAACACCTGCATACCACAGCCACTTTTTACCACCATTTGTTTCCCGTATGTAATAGATGTATGATATACACGATAACAGGTAGAAGAATCCGTAAACAACATCTTTACGGCCCGCTACCCAGGCCACAGACTCTATGTGCATGGGATGCAACCCAAAGAACAATGCGGTTATAATGGCCACAATGCGGCGGCGCGTAAGCAACCACACAAAAGCGAATACAAGCCCCGTATTCAGCAGATGGAACAATAAGCTCTGCGCATGATAATGCTGGGGTTCCAGCGCTACCTTACTATAGTCGAACGCGTAGGACAAAATGGTAAGCGGGTGATAGTTACCCATTACCGCATTGTGCAGGTCAAATATCTTATTGATGCCCTCGGCCGACATGTCCTTCACCAGGGGGTTATTCAGTACATACCCGGGATCATCCCAATTGGTGAATTGGTTGTCGAGACAGGCATAAAGAAACAAACATACAACCGCAATAACACCTGCAACCGCGATGATGTTCTGCTGCAATACCGGCATGGGTTTAGCCAGGGCAGAGACTGCCTGTGCTTGTGGCTGTTGTTTTGGCGTAGCAACAGGCCTGTTCTGATTATTCTTTGGTTTGGCCATTAAGGTAAATATACTCAGATAAGGAACAACGATGCTAATGTACTACTTCCCCGCAATGACTATCTCCATGCCTTTGAGCACCGGCACCACAGGGTGCTGGTTAGGTGTTACGCAATATTTCATGTCTTCTACCAGACCAAAACGAGACAGGCGCAGGTAATGGGAACTATCTTTCAAGAATTCGAGCAGATCGGAACCGGCGGCCTGGTACAGTATGCGGGCTCCCCTGGCGCTATCGCAATTAATATCAAAGGCATGCCCAATGTGGTGCACAACAGCACCTGCAAACAGCGTATCCTCCATATTAAACCTGTCCTTCCATGACGAGCAGCCCAACAGCACATTTTTACCGCTAGCCAGCAAGTAGTCGCAAATGGCAGATAAATTAAGGAACGAACCGATCACGATCTCGTGAGCGTCTTTTACCATATGCAGCAAGCGCGTACCATTGGTAGTGGTCAGAATAAGCGTTTTATCCTGCACAAAGGCAGAAGGGTACTCCAATGGCGAATTACCATGCTGCAGCCCTTCCGCTACCTTACCATCACGCTCACCGGCAGTAATACTTCCGGGCACCTTCTCCCCAAGCGAGATGCATTCTGCTACGGATGCCACAGGCACAACGCACCTGGCACCGTTATGCAACGCAGCGGTGATAGTGGATGTGGCCCGAAATATATCGATGATAACCACAACAGTATCGGTTGTATCATACAAGTGCAGCAGTGCCGGTGAAAGACAAACTTCCAGTCGTGGGCGGGGTGTGATATTCATAACAGCTAATGAGTATGCAAAATAATAAAAAAAGCGCTGCGGATGCAGCGCTTTTTAAGTATATGACAGATGTAGTATTAATATACCCACATATCGTGTTCTTTGTTAAAGATCTCCTGGGCATTCTGCTGGCTTTCGTAAAGAGCCTCCATCTTGCCGCGAGGATCAGTGCCGTAGATATCTTCAAAACGCTGATCCAGTGCGTTGCTCACCTTCGTTACCCTCGATGAGAACTGGCGTGATTCGAAGAACTCATCCCATGTTGCACGATATACCTCGTTGTTGGGGTTGTATACCTCGTATTCAGACAATGTCTGACGGATCTTTGGATAATACAGCCAGAACATTGGCATAGATGCACGGTAGATATTGTTCTCGTCATAAATGTCACGAACAGGAGCGATACCCAGTATCCTCACCACCATTTTACCCTGGTTACGATCAAAGATCCACTCTTCCTTGATCCTGTACTTGGTAATGGTCTGTGGGTTAAAGTCCCTGGTTACCACCTTCTGGTATTTCTGGCCAGTTACCGGATCTTCCACTTCGATCGTATCGCTCTTAGGCGTGATCTGCTCCATCAGCTGCTCTTTAGTGAGTTTGCTGGTAAAGCGGTCGTCGTAAGTAGAATAAGCGGCAACCTTACCTTTTTTAACAGCGTCGATCAATATTTCTATGAACATACCACCACCGGTAGCTTCATCGCCGGTATAGCGGAATGCAAGGTTTTGCTTTTCGCGGGTATCTATCTCGCGCCAAACCCTCTTCTTCCAAAGAACGTCAGCTTCGCGGATGGTCTGCCATGGAATAGGCGCCCCGATATGCTTCACTTTGTCGTAAGCCCCGTCAACTTCTATTGAAGGTTTCCAGGTATCTGTAACGCCCTGGTCTCCACCAGCACTTACAGGCTCATCTTTGGTAGTTGGCTTCTGTCCGAATGCTGTGGCACAACTCATCATGAGTGCAACCGAAAGAGCCAGTTTATTAAAACGCAGGATTGTCATATCCTAAATAATTTTTACAAAGTTAATTAATTCAATGTCAGATTGATCGAGTTCAGCTTCCTCCTGATCCTGTCCGGACCAATGGCATATATGTCTTCTATAAAGACCCTGTCGCCTGGTTTTGCCTGGTTCTGCCAGTTAACCATGTCTTTGTTATCAGCAAAGCGAGCGCCATTTGGATTCTTACAAGTCATACCTGTTACATAGTCCTTTCCTTTAGGCAATATCGACATAGAGAATTCGATAACCTGGAACTTAGCATCGAATACGAAGTCCTTCAGCAATGCCTGTGGTGCGATAGCTACCCTGAACTGAGAGGCGCTCATATAACCACCATCTTTACCCAGGATAACAGCCGTTGGATTAGGTATCTTCAGCACACGTGCAGACATTGAAGCTATCTTCACATCAGCACCACCCTTTTCTTTAGGGTGAGCCATGATATCAACAACGAAAGCAGGGTTAACAGCAGTCACATCAATATCGTAGTGGCCGCGACCAGCTGCGGTATTTTCTGTAGCAGTACCGCCCGGAGGCATCTTCAGGAACACATCTTCCAGCGAATAACCAGCGGCACTTACTGTAACCGGGTTCTTAACACCAATATAGAATACGTTCATCTTATCCAGCTGCAGCGATGCACCGGTAGAACCCACCATGTAATCAAAAGACCAAGGCCTTGTCAGCTTACCCTGTTCCGGAGTTTCCAGTGTAATGGTACCCTTTACAGTCTGTAAGCCAGTACCTGTTGCTTTGGTAGACCATTCGATAACACCATTCTTAGCAGGCTTCTTTTCACCACCGCCCTGTGAAATAGCGATAGTTGGCTGATTACCCTTGTTGAAGGCTGCCAGGAGGATAGTGGCCTCGATCGTCTCACCCTGTATAGCGTACGTTGTTTTTGGAACAGCTACGGCTGCAACAGTATCATATTTCAGATCTCGTGCGTGAGACAATTCAGCCAGGCGCTTGATCACCATAGCCTCAGAGCTGCGAACGTCGTTCTGGAATTTAGAGAACATGGCCATAGCCGCGATAGAAGGCATATGCTCGAAGTTACCGATGTTCCAGTCGCCTGTTGGGTTGTGGTCGTGGTTCTTAATAGCTGCAACCACTTTGATCGGCATAACAGGGCTGAGCATTGCAGAGTCTTTAGGTAACTGGCTGAGGAAGAACTGCCTCATCTCGGTTATCTTTTTCTGTAACTCAGTGCCGCCCTTCTGCTCTACAAGCAAGGTTGTAGTTGCATCGATATTATCGGGCTTATCCGGCATGTTAGGCTCTTCTTTAGAATAACCACCACCTGCTATGATCACCTTCTTCTTCCATTCTTCGAGATATTTCCACATCTCATCAGACTTCTTTACCACCTCATCAGCACGCTCCCTGAAAGGCCTTACTTTCTCGGCCTGTCCCGGTTCTTTTTCGCTTTCTTTAATAGCCCTGTACAGTTCAGCGGTACGTGCATCAATGGCTTTGTTAGAGTCATCGATACTGGTACTTAACGTACGGAAGGCGTTAAGAATTTCGTTAGATACATTGAGTGCCAGCAGGGCGGTCAACACCAGATACATCAGGTTGATCATGATCTGCCGAGGCTCCTTAGGTATAGACATTATTTACTATTTACTATAAGTGAGTTGTAATAATTTTCCTTCTTACCGATCAGATATTAGCGACCCTGCATAGCAGACAACATGTTGCCGTATATCTTATTCAGTGTGGTCAGGTTGTTAGCCAGCAAACCGATCTGTTCTTTAGCACTTGTTGCGTCCTTAGCGCTGTTAGCCATTGCGTCAGAAGCAGCAACCAGGTTGCTATAGAATTTGTTCATAGCCTTCAGGTGGTTGTTAGCATCCTGCAGTTCTACTTCATATATCTGGTTCAGCGTACCCAGGTTACGAGACAGTACTTTTACCTGCTCGTGGAACTTAACTGTATCACCGGCTGCATCGTTGAAAGAACCCATTGATTTAGCAGCACCCTGGAAAGATGTTTTCATCTGGCCCAGTGCTTCAGCAGCTTCACGTGCGCCTTTAGAATAAGCTTCTGTAGAGGCAGCAACATTGCTTACATCTTTTATCTGGTCAACCGTTTGGCCGAATTTATTGAAGCTTTCGCCAAGACGTTTGAGGCTTGCAGAGTTGATCTGTGCATCTTCCAGCATTTTGTTCATATCAGAAACACCTGTACCTGCACTCTTCTGGTCGTGACCGGCACCATGTACATGCTTGATACCTTTCTTATACGCTTCTACGTGTGGATTTTCAGTGATACCCGGGTAAAAACGCTCCCAGTAGTAATCGCTGTGAGGCGGGAGCAAACCGAGCATCGCAAAGATAACGGCCTCCGTAACCATGCCCGAAGTAAGCATTATACTTGCACCTGGCCAGTGCTGGATCTTGAAAAGCGCACCCATCAGTACCACCGACGCACCCAGACCGATGATCAGGTTTTTAATGTACTTACCAGCATTAGATTCAAAAAAGATTACTATCGGATTCATGTTCTTTTATGTTTGATCTTGTGTTCTAAAAGTTGATTGAAAATTTTTACCGGAAATTATTTGTTTCTCATAGGGCGCCTGTTGGTAAGCGCTGGTGCCGGGTAAGTAATAACGGTACGGAAACCGATGTAAGCCTTAGCTGTATCAGCATATTCGTAATCGCGGGTGCTCACCTGCAGGAAGTAAGCAACATCCCTCCAGCTACCACCGCGTACCACTTTACGTGTTGGGTAAGGCTGGTTCTTAACCGCCGCGTTTGAACTATTTACGTTCATTGCGAACTCAGGATTGATATCTGCAACCTGTGTGTAAGTACCACCGGTAAATGTAGAGTTTGTCCACTCAGATACGTTGCCTGACATATTCTTCAGACCGAAGTCGTTAGCAGCATATTTGTCAACAGGTACTGTGTACAGACCACCATCTGCAGAGTAGTTACCACGCTGAGGCTTGAAGTTAGCCAGGTAACAGCCTTTCTTATTGATAATGTAAGGACCGCCCCATGGATAAGGAGCTTCGTTACGGCCACCGCGTGCGGCATATTCCCACTCTTCTTCTGAAGGAAGACGGAAACGGCCTTCTGTGTACATGCGTGATTTGTCGCGCTCAGACCTCCACAGGTTGGTACGCCAATCGCAGAATGCGTTACACTGATACCAATCAACACCAACTACAGGGTAAGTATTGAAGCCCTGGAACCAGAAATACTGGCGGCTGATAGGCTCGTTGTAAGAATAAGAGAACTGACGCACCCAAACAGTTGTATCCGGATAGATCGGCTCATCGTGCTTTACTACGAAAGCTTTTTCGTTATATCCCGCAGCTCCCCTGGCGCGTGAAGCACCGGCGAAGTCAAAAGTTTCTGAATGATAAACCAGCTTGCTCGCATCGATCAACTTAACACCCCAGCCCGACTGATCGGCAGGAGTATACATTGACGCCAGCTGATCCTGGATGTCTGCATCTCTCCAGTTGATACGCTTGTTCCAGTCCAGGCGGGTAGAACCATCCGGAAGGTCCTTTACATATTGAAGAATAGTACGTGCTATAGAGTCTTTTACCCAATTGGTGAACTGGCGATATTCCTGGTTGGAAATTTCAGTACCGTCCATCCAGAAACCGGTGATCTGCATAGTGTGGATGGTCGCATCATTTCGTCCGCGGATATCCTCATCGTTTGCACCCATCTTGAATGTACCTGAAGGAACCCAAACCATGCCTATAGGCAGGGGCGACTTATACATAAGACGATTCTGGTCTCCTATCAATTGGCCATTAGAGCCCCTTTTTCCGCAGCTTGCAAATAGTGCGAGCAATGCTAAAGCTGAGACTGCAAGGGATTTTCTTTTCATACTACTGTTATTATTTTAGCAATTTGGCAAGTAATCGTCGGGGTCTAAACTATTCACAATTTAAAACCGACGCACAATATTCAAAGAATTTTTCAAAAATACAACTTTCCGTAAAAAAATGTTAACAAACAGATTATCAATTTTAAAATAGAATCACTCTCTTTTAAAATCGTTGATCTGCCTCAGCGCCTGTTCTGTATTGGTTACAGGCGGCAAACATCTATCCCCGGAACACACAAATATATGCAATTTATCTTCCGAAAATTTATTTTCTACAATGGGTAAAATTTTACGCTCCGAAGTTACAAAAAGAGAGAATGCATGCGGTAAATAATTTTTATAAAGCTCTTTTACCTCGCTTAAAGCATCACTACCAGCCACAACAACTGTCTTCTGCCCGTAAATGCTGCGCTGTATCAATTGCGCCCAATAACCGAATGAATAGGCATAGCGGCTGGCAGTACCGGCCATATTGTGCAGCATCTTATCCGCCATAATCATCCATTCGTTGCGCTCAGCCAGCATACCGCATAGCCACAGGTTGTGCGCCATTACAGCATTTGCCGATGGTGTGGCGCCGTCGTACAGGTCCAGCTTGCGCACCGGGATATCCGTTTGCGCTACCGATGTAAAGTAGAAAAAGCCATCGGGATGCGCAAAATCCCTGATCGCCTGCTCTGTGAGTGTCATGGCTTTAACGGCCCATTGCAGATCGCCGGTAGCCGAGGCCAGCTGCAGCAAAGCCTGCACCAGGTAGGCAATGTCATCGAGCTTGGCAGGTATTTTAGCCACACCGCCCTTCCACGCATGCATCAGGCCATCAGCAGTATCAAATTCCTGCAGCAGCGTTGCTGCATGGGTATTGGCCCGCTCCAGCCATTCTGCTTTATCGAAAGTGGTGGCCGCTTTTACCAGTGCCAGGTTCATCAACGCATTCCACGATAGCAGGCTCTTGTCGTCTGTAAGTGGCCTTATACGCTGGCTGCGTATCGCCAGTAGCCTGGCTTTCACGTCAGTTATTGCATCAAGCAGGGCCTGTTGCTGCATATGGTGTGCAGCTGCAATTTCCGCCACATCGCGCCCAAGGTGTAGTATATTGGTATGCTCCCAGTTGCCCGCTTCAGTAATGCCGAAATACGCCGCTACAGCAGTTTCGGGGCCACCAAGTGCGCCCGTCCATTCCTCCCACGTCCAGGTATAAAATTTACCTTCCTCTCCTTCACTATCAGCATCCAGCGCACAGTAGTAAATGCCCGATGCATCCTTCAACTCACGTTCTGCAAATGCTATTGTCTCCTCAACAATAGCCCGGTACCGCTCGTTTTGGGTCACTGCATATGCATCACTGTAAGCCAATACCAGAAGCGCATTATCGTAGAGCATTTTTTCAAAGTGCGGCGCCAGCCATTCTCTATCGGTAGAGTATCGTGCAAAACCGCCATCCAGCTGATCGTAGATGCCCCCGTCGGCCATCGCATCAAGGCTCAGTAGCGCTTGCTTTAGTGAGTCCTCGTTGCCTGTAAAATGGTAGTGCTCCAACAGGTAAGTAATGGCCATGGTGCCGGGGAACTTTGGTGCATTGCCAAAGCCGCCCTTTACCTTATCCGCATGGTTCAGCAGGTTAGTGGCTATATTGTCGGCAAGACTATTATTCCAGTCCAGGTCACCCTTTGCGGTGATCACCTTTGCCGCCTGTTGCAGGTGTTGCAACATCTGTCCGGCCTGCAGTTGCACCTCGTCCTGTTGTTGGTGCCACACTGTGGTCATCCGCTGCATCAGCTGCACCCACGATGGGCGATTGTATGCAGGCCTGGGCGGGTAGTAGGTACCGCCGTAGAACGGTATCCTGTCAGGCGTTACAAAAACATTCAACGGCCAGCCACCGCTGCCGCTTATCGCCTGTACCGCATCCATATACATATGGTCTACATCCGGGTGTTCTTCCCTGTCTACCTTTATACACACAAAATGCTCGTTCATATAGGCCGCAGTAGCCGCATCCTCAAAGCTCTCGCGCTCCATTACATGGCACCAGTGGCAAGCAGAATACCCTATGCTCACAATTACAGGCTTATGGCCTGCTTTTGCCTTCTCAAAAGCTTCATCGCCCCACGGATACCAATCTACAGGGTTATGCGCATGCTGCAGCAAATACTGACTTTGCTCTGATATAAGTCTGTTAGCCATAATTAAAAGTAAATACTAAAGGTGAAACATATGCCCGCAATAGGTACGGACATAAAAAAAGCCCTTTTGCAAAGGGCTCTGTTATGTAATACCGGTATACCCGGATCATTTTTTTGCTGCTGATAAAAACACGTCGAGCGCAGATACCATAGACGGCGCATTAGGTGCCGGCGCTTTGATGTCCAGACGCAGCCCGTTATCTTCGGCAGCTTTAGACGTTGTAGGGCCAAATGCGCCTATAAAAGTACCATTCTGCTTGAATTTGGGGTCGAACTCCAACAATGTCTGTATGCTGTACGGGCTGAAAAATACAATAACATCGTACGGATTGGTCATAACAGAAGAGATGTCGTTAGATACCGTTCTGTACAGCGCAGCTTCAGCATATTGCACACTGTGCTTGATCATATACTGGGCAATATCGTTCTTGCCGCTGTCAGCCGATGGGAGTATGAACTTCTCGTTATTTTTATGCTTACCTATGATCTCCAACAGGCCGGCAGTGCTGCCGTCAGCAGAAAAGAACACCTTTCTTTTGCGGTACAGGATGAATTTCTGCAGGTAAAGCGCTACGGCCTCAGTAATGCAGAAGTATTTCATATCCTGCGATACTTTCACCTTCAGCTCTTCGCAAATGCGGAAAAAGTGATCTACAGCGCTACGGCTGGTAAGCACCAACGCAGTATACTCATTGATATCTACCTTCTGCTTGCGGAACTCTTTACCGGAAAGGCCTTCAACACGGATGAAAGGATGAAAATCTACCTTAACATTAAATTTTTTAGCAAGATCGAAGTAAGGTGATTTCTCGGTTTCCGGGCGCGGTTGGGTAATAAGTATGCTATCTATCTTTACTTCCTTTTTGTCAGTACCTTTCTTTTTACCAGCAACTGCTTTTGCCATAAATTAGAGAGTTCGGTATTTTTATTTTCGAGTTAATAAAACACTAGTCCTTGAACTAACAGCTTCATTAAAACCGCCATCGGCAATAATTCCGAGGCGCAAAGGTACATAAAAAAATGAAATTTTGAATATTGGAAAAACGACCCGAACACCTGCCACGACCTGAAATAACGGTTAAGTAACAATATGCCGCCGGTGATGAAGGAGATGATCACCATCTGCTTCACCACCCCGGCATCTGCAAACGCCAGTACGATAACAAACGGGATGAGTATCATCGCCAATATCTTATTGATAAGGAACACGTTAAACAAGTAATGTTCTGTAACAGCCTCCAGCCGGAATGCCCATCCACTGAACTTCACGGCCAGGTATTTGGCTGAATAGATGATGGATGTACCCGCAATAAGCATGATGATCAACAATGATGACGGTATGACACCCGATGGATGTGGCGTATAATACCTGACAACATAATATATATAAGAGCCAACAGTGATGGAAAAGAAGATGTTCATCAGCAGGTTGGGCAACCCGGCGCCCTGTAGCTGGTCTTTCAGTTGACGGCTGCTCAAGGTGGGATTCCAAAAAGCAGCCCACAGGTTAACAAAGTAACGCGGATCGATAAAGCGGATGATACCCAGCAGCAGGCACAAAGACAGCAGGAGGTAAAAATCGGAGGTCTGAGATGTCCATTTGTGCACCGATTCTATATCACTCACCACATAAGTAGTGCTAACCATGGGGTGATGGCGCAATACACTATCCGTAAGCGCCAGCGTTTGCGCCTTCATCACCGCACTGTCGCCCAATACCGGAATTCCGTATTTGGCCAGTTGCAACGACGCACCCTGTGCACCAACAGCAACGGATAAAATAATACAGCAAAGCAGAAAACGGATAAAACGCATGGACGTACAAAACTAAACAGATTAAATGGCTCATTGAGTTGCAGGAAGCAAAATGAACGGAGTATTTTTCCACCTGGCTGTGTTAATATCCACATATAAGCATACATCATTATATACAAAAAATCCGCCAGCAGATATTGCACTACCTTTGCAACAATGACCAACGGTACCGATATAATGCAGGCAAACGCAACGCCATCTGCCGGCATTTATATACATATTCCCTTCTGTAAGCAGGCATGCGTTTATTGCAACTTCCATTTCTCCACATCGCTGAAACACAAGGACGAAATGGTTGCGGCCATCATCCGGGAACTGGAAATGCGCAAGGACGAACTTTACGGCATTCCGGTAAATACACTTTACTTCGGCGGCGGCACGCCCTCACTCCTTACAGAAACCGAGATCAACAGGATAACCGAAACGGTGCAACGCAACTACAAAGCTGACACCATCAGTGAATACACCCTTGAGGCCAACCCCGACGACCTGGACAAGCAATACACAAAAGCCTTAAGAAATACTGCCGTAAACCGCCTGAGCATTGGCGTGCAATCTTTTCGCGATCAGGACCTGCTGTATATGAAGCGCGCGCACAATGCACAAGAGGCAGATTACGCCATCAAGGCTGCGCAGGACGCCGGACTGACCAACATCAGCATTGACCTGATATATGGCACGCCCGGGCTAACAGATAAAGACTGGAAAAACAACCTGGATAAGGTAGCAGCCTTGGGTGTGCAGCATTTTTCGGCCTATGCACTTACAGTAGAAGAAAAAACAGCGCTTCACCACAACATCAAAAAGAAAATATCGGCACCAGTAGATGTGGAACAGGCGGCCGGACAATTTGACATCCTGACAGAACATGCGGCAGCAATGGGTTTCGATCATTACGAAATATCTAATCTCGCCCTACCCGGCCACTATGCCGTACACAATACCAACTACTGGCGCGGCCTGCCCTACCTGGGTATAGGCCCCGCGGCGCATTCTTACAAAGACCGCGAACGCAAATGGAATATTGCGAACAACGCACTGTACATTAAAAGTATATTGACCGAGAAAAAACTGCCTGCTGAGGCAGAACAGTTGACCGATATAGAGTTTCTGAACGAATACATCATGACATCTCTACGTACTATGTGGGGCTGCGATATCTCCAAAATACAGCGAGACTGGAGCGAGGACATGGCCCGCCAGCTGCTGCGCAATGCCGAAGAACCAATGGACAAGGGGCAATTGGAACTAAAAGACAATAAACTGCTACTGACCCAAAAAGGCAAACTATTTGCCGACGGCATAGCCGCAGATCTGTTCTTCTGATATTTAACTACATTTTCCACTGCTGCTGATTAACTTGCGCTAATGTTTGCCGATATCATACTGCCGCTTAATATGCCACAGGTACTTACCTATGGTGTGCCTATTGAGCTACAGGACACCCTGAGCCCCGGCATGCGGGTGGAAGTGACACTGGGCAAGAACAAGCAATATTCCGGCATTGTGGAACGGCTCCACAACGAAAAACCGGAGACCTACATGGTAAAACCGGTACGCAGCATTATTGATACAGAACCGGTGGTGAACGAACAGCAACTGAAATTCTGGCGCTGGATAGGCGATTACTACATGGCCGCCCCGGGAGAAGTGATGCAGGCCGCACTGCCTGCCCACCTGAAACTGATGGGCGAAACGCGCCTGCAATGGATAGCTGAGCCTGATGTATATATAGAGTGGAGCAACGAGGCCTGGCTGGCGGTAGATGCCCTGCAGATAAAAACAGCAATAACTATCACCGAGCTGCGCGATATAGTTGGCGCAAGATACCTTGCCGCTGTGCTCAACGAACTACTGGAACACGAAGCTGTAGCCATCAACGAGGCTTTGGAGCAAGCTTACAAGCCTAAAAAAGAACGTATAGTAGTGCTGGCCGAAGCCTATGAAGAGGAAAAGGCCATGATGTACCTCTTCGACAAGTTACAGCGCGCACCTAAGCAGCTGGAACTGCTGATGGCCTATACCGAGTTGAAGATAAAGAAAGGTTACGTGCGGCAGACCGATCTGCTGGACAGGGCAAAGGCAAGCGCGGCACAGCTAAAAGCACTTGTAGAAAAAGACGTTTTTAATATACGCGAACAAGAGATAGACAGGCTGCCTGCAAGCAATATAGCTGCAACAAAAGAAGTGGCGTTCACACCCGTGCAGCAAGCCGCTTACGATGAGTTGAATAAGGGTTTGACAGAAAAGAATGTTGCCTTACTACAGGGTGTTACCGGCAGTGGCAAAACCTTTCTGTACATACATAAGATACGCGAAGCACTGGCGCAAGGTAAGCAGGCCGTGCTGTTGCTACCGGAGATAGCCGTGACCACCCAACTGGTGAGCAGGCTGATTGCTTATTTTGGTGATGAGCTGGGCGTGTACCACTCCCACTTCAGCAATAACGAGCGAGTGGAAATATGGGAGAAAGTGCGCAAAGGCACTTACAAAATTGTGGTTGGACCACGCTCTGCGCTGTGGCTGCCTTATAATACTCTAGGTATAGTTATCGTAGATGAGGAACATGATGGATCTTACAAACAACGCGACCCTGCCCCGCGCTTCCACGCCCGCGATGCAGCTATATACTTAGGCAACCTCTACGATGCTAAGGTGGTCCTGGGCTCCGCAACGCCATCGCTGGAAAGCCTGTATAATGTGCAGCAGGGTAAATATGCCTATGCATCTATAAAAGAGCGCTACATGGGCGTGAACATGCCCGAGATTGAACTGGTGAGTCCCAAGGTTGCCGACCCGCTGAAGGACAAGAAAACCATCCTCAGCCCGCTGCTGCAAGAGGCCATTACCGAAGCCTTGAATAATAAAAAGCAGGTGATCCTCTTCCAGAACAGGCGCGGCTATACCCCATTCCAGCAATGCACAGTATGCGGATGGATACCACAGTGTACCAACTGTGCCGTATCGCTCACCTACCACAAAAGCACCGGCAAACTGCATTGCCATTATTGCGGACTTAAAGCAGCACCAACATCATCTTGTCCGCAGTGTGCCAGCAGCAGCATGACCAGCAAAAGCTTTGGTACAGAGAAGATAGAAGAAGAAGTGCAGCAGCTCTTTCCAAAGGCCAAAGTAGCCCGCATGGATGTAGACAGCATGCGCAACAAGAACAGCATTACCGAACTGTTCGACAAGCTGGAAAAACACAAGATAGATATATTAGTGGGCACGCAGATGGTAGTGAAGGGGCTCGATCTGGCTTCAGTATCGCTGGTAGGCATCATCAGTGCCGACAGCATCCTCAGCTACCCCGATTTCCGGGTCAATGAGCGTGCCTTCCAGCTGATGGAGCAGGTGAGTGGCCGCGCAGGCCGCGCCGACGGAGCAGGCAAGGTACTGATACAAACCTACAACCTTACCCACCCTACCCTGCAAATGGTAAAAGAGCACAGTGTCAGTTCCTTCTATCGCTCAGAGATCAAATACCGTGAACAATTTGCATACCCTCCATTCAGCCGGCTGATAAAAATAGTATTCCGCCACAGGGAAGAACCTAAAGCCATGCAGGCGGCAGGGCTTATGGCAGAAGCATTGAACAAAGTACCTAACATAACAGTACAGGGTCCCGGGCCGGCCATCATAGCCCGCGTCCGCGATCAATACATACAGGAGATATGGCTCAAATGTCCTAAGGACAATAAACTGGTGGAGAGCGTGAAAGACTTTTTAAAGAATCAAAGACAGCACATCCTTAACCAACGCGGCTATAGCAATGTGCAGATAGTGTTTGATGTGGACCCTGCCTAACCATAATTGTTTGTTATTTTCTAATATAATACCCAAGCCAAATTTGCCCCGGCTAGTAAAAAATCCTAATTTTCATATACAAATACACGTGCTCATGAAGGCCTTTTTTTACGCTATATCTCTGCTGGGTTTGTTGCTGCCATGCGCTTCAGTAAACGCCCAAACTATCAACCTGTTTGCTGGCAACCACACATCGGGCTATAGTGGCGATGGCCATGCCGCCACCGATGCACAATGCTATGCTCCGGCGGGCATCGCTGTAGACAATGCCGGCAATGTGTATTTCTGCGAAATAGGTAATTCTGTTGTGCGTAAAGTAGATGCCTCCGGCACCATCACCACCATTGCGGGCACAGGCGTTCACGGCTTCAGCGGCAATGGCGGCCCGGCAACGGCAGCTATGCTCAATCAGCCTACCAGTGTGGCAACAGACAGACTGGGCAATATCTATGTTACCGACGATGGCAACAATATGATACGCAAGATAGACCCATCGGGTATCATCACTACTATTGCAGGCACAGGCACAGCCGGCAATACAGATGGCCTGGCTATAGCGGCAGAGCTGAATGGCCCTTCCGGCATAGCTGTAGATAAGAACGGTTCCATTTTTATTGCCGATGTGTACAACCATTCTATCAAGCGCATCGACACCGGCTTTATCTATACCATCTGTGGCAATGGCTTGCCCGGCAGCACTGGCAACGGAGGATCGGCAGCTATAGCCGTTTTAAACTATCCTAAAGGTGTGGCTGTAGATACACTGGGCAATATCTTTATAGTAGACCAGGGCAATTATTCTATTCGTCGTATCAACACTTCGGGTATCATCAACGTATATGCCGGAAACGGTTCTTTTGGTTATAGCGGCGATGGTGGCCTTGGCTATAATGCTACCCTTAATACACCTACAGAGGTTGCCGTAGATGATCACCAGAATGTATACATAGCCGATTACGGCAATCACGTCATACGCAGGGTAACACAAAGCGGGTATATTACAACAGTAGCCGGCAATGGCACAAGCGGAGACAGTGGCGATGGTGGTGCAGCACTGGCCGCACAAATGTCAGGCCCCTATGGCGTAGCATTCGACAATGTGAGCCGCAAACTCTTTATTACAGATGCTATTAAAAACGTGGTACGTGCCGTAAACACCAATACCACCGGTGTTGCTGCGGTTACAGCCGCCAACAATCTGCGTGTATTCCCCAATCCATCCAATGGCTCAGTTATAATGGAACTGCCAACAAGCGCCGAAGGACAATTGCAGCTGATCGACGTAACCGGCAGAACGATAAAAACAATGACCATTTCAGGCCAGGCAACTATAAACGATGTACCGGCAGGTAATTACTTCGTGAAAGTTAGTTGCGGTAATGATATTTACCACAGCAAGCTGACCATACTGGAATAGTTAGCGTAAAAAATAAATGAGGCGCCTCTTCACGGGGCGCCTCATTTATTTGAGTAGTATATCAATAGATCATCGGAGAATATACGTCTCCACATCCTTCTTCGTTATCTTCTTGTCCGACAGGATGATCAAACGCTCTACTACGTTGCGCAGTTCGCGTATGTTACCTGTCCAGTTATAGTTCTGCAGGGCTGTTACTGCGGCCGCATCTATTTCCTTTACCGGCTGCTTGTATTCCTCGCACAGATCCTTTAGAAAATGATCTACAAGCAAGGGTATATCATCCCTGCGCTCGTTCAGCGATGGCACCTGTATCAATATCACACTCAGGCGGTGATACAGGTCCAGGCGAAACTTCTTGGCCTCTACTTCTTCCAGCAGGTTCTTGTTTGTAGCGGCTATAACGCGCACATCTACCTTTATCTCCTTTTCACCACCTACACGGGTTATCTTGCCTTCCTGCAGTGCACGCAGCATCTTGGCCTGCGCATCATGGCTCATATCTCCTATCTCATCCAGGAACAACGTACCACCACTGGCCTGTTCAAACTTACCCAGCCTTTGTTTGATGGCCGATGTAAACGACCCCTTCTCGTGGCCAAACAATTCACTTTCTATCAGTTCCGATGGAATAGCTGCACAGTTCACCTCTATCAACGGACCATTCGCCCGGTTACTCAACTCATGTATCCTGCGGGCCACTAACTCTTTACCTACACCGTTCTCACCGGTCACCAATACACGTGCATCAGTTGGGGCTACTTTAGCTATCGTTTCCTGTATCTGCTGTATGCCGGCACTGTTGCCTATCATTTCAGCACCACTCTTGGCTATCTTTTTCTTTAGCTGTTTGGTCTCTGTTACCAGGCTCTTCTTATCCATGGCATTACGCAGGGTGATGAGCAGCCTGTTCAGGTCCGGCGGCTTAGATATATAGTCGAACGCGCCTTTCTTTACAGCTTCTACAGCTGTCTCCAAGTTGCCATGGCCCGATATCACGATGAACGGCGTGTCCGGCTTTTCTTCCTTGGCTATCTGCAACACTTCAATGCCATCCTTCTTCGGCATTTTAATGTCGCACAATATGCAATCGTAGTTGTTCTCCTTTATCTTCTTTACCCCTTCTTCCCCGTCCACAGCCTCATCTACAGCAAATCCCTCAAAGGTCAGTATTTCCGTAAGCGCCTTGCGTATAGCGCGCTCATCGTCTATTATCAGTATATTTTGTGCCATGTGTCAACTAAAAAATGGTATTAGAGCATTTATTGTGCCAAAATACCATTTAATTGGGAATTCCATTATTTCACTGTCCTAAGGCCTGCGGCTTAACACACGCTTTTAACTTTTCACTTTCGAGTTTCGACTTTTATGCCGCCTTTTTTATCTTCAGATCAGTATGTGTTTCTGCCTGCTCCACCTCTCGCTCGGTTGGCAGCAGTATCAGGCGTAGCGTAGTATCATTGGTAAAGTAGCTGATGGCCCAGTTAATGAATATCATCAACTTGTTCTTTACACTCAGTATCAGCATCAGGTGCAGGAACATCCATGTAAGCCACGCAAATACCCCCTGGAAACTCATGAATGGCAGATCTACCACCGCCTTCCGTTTACCAACAGTGGCCATCGTTCCGGGATTCTTATATACAAACGGGCTCAGTTCCTTGCCTGCTGCCATTCTTTCAAAATTCTTCGCCAGATTTTTAGCCTGGTTATTGGCTACATTGGCCAACTGTGCATGCCCGCGCGGAAAATCTTTTGTCTCCATGTAGGCAATATCACCTAAGGCAAATACCTCCGGCAACCCCTGCACCTGGTTATACTCGTTTACCCTTATCCTGTTGCCTCTTACTATCAGAGAATCGGGTATACCGGCGGGCACATTGCCACGCACCCCGGCCGTCCATATCATATTGGCACTATTGATCGTCTGGCCACCTTTCAGCTTGACCACATGGCCATCATAATCTTCAACCACCGTGTTCAGCAATATTTTTACACCCATCTGCTCCAGGTACTGCTGTGATTTTTGCTGGGCAGCTTCGCTCATATTTTGCAGCGTATGGCCTGCACCCTCCAGCAGGTATATGGTCAATTTCGAAAAATCCATGTCCGGGTAGTCTCTTGGCAACACGTTCTTCTTCATCTCTGCCAGTGCACCCGCCAGCTCTACCCCGGTGGCACCGCCGCCCACTATCACTATGTTCATGATCTCCTCCAGCTGTTGCTGAGTGGTAGCACTGAGTGCATCCTCAAAATTCAGCAATATCCGATTACGTAGTGCTATCGCCTCATTCGTCGATTTCATGGGAAAGGCATGCTCCTCTATGTTCTTATTACCAAAGAAGTTCGATGTGCAGCCGGTGGCTACCACCAGGTAGTCGTAAGCAAATGTACCGTCAGGTGTTACTATCTGGCGATTACCGGTATCTATATTATCTACCCTTGTTATCCTTACTCTTACATCTTTACGGCCCTGGAAAACTTTTCTTAGCGGGAAGGAAACTGCGCTGGGCTCTAATCGGGCGGTGGCTACCTGGTATAGTAGCGGCTGGAACTGGTGGAAGTTGTACTGGTCTACTATAATAATATTATAGTGTTTACTCTTTAGCTTGCGGGCTAATTGCAAGCCGGCGAAGCCCGCACCTATGATGACTATGGTCTTTGTCATAAACTTTAAAATTCATTACGCAAAACTACCATAAAAGCCAGGCCAAGACTATTTTCACAATTCATACCACCATGCTGCGTAATAAATATAGTTTTAGAAAAATGTATTGTTTGCAATAGTTTTGCACTCCTGCCATGATACTCCAACAACTTACCCATGATCTGCTTCGCTTGTTGTACCCTCATCTTTGCGAGGGCTGTCGTCAACCCCTCACAGGCAACGAAGATGTGTTGTGCCTCGCCTGCGAGAGCGAACTACCCGAGATAGACAACTGGCATCCCGAAAACGAGACCACACTCCGCCTGGCCGGGCGGGTTCCATTCATTAAAGCCACATCATTTTGCTATTTCACAGACGACGGCCTGTTGCAGCACCTACTTCACGGCCTGAAATACCAGGACAAGAAAAAGAATGGCCGCTACCTGGGCCACATTTGGGGGCAGCGTTTGCTGCACAATGGCTGGGTGGACGATATCGACTACCTGCTCCCCGTTCCCCTTCACCCCGATAAGGAAGCAAAACGCGGTTACAATCAGAGCCTGCTCATCGGCAAAGGGTTGTCGGAGGCTACTGGCATTCCTATGCTCCCGGATGCACTGATACGTGTGCGCAATACCGAAAGCCAGACCAAAAAGAACAGGAATGAGCGCATTGACAATATGAAAGATGCTTTTGCTGTCAAGAACCCAATGCAGCTAAAAAACAAACATATATTTATTTTCGACGACGTATTGACCACCGGCGCTACGCTTGAAGCTTGTGCCACAGCACTTTTGCAAAGCCCCGGTGTAAGAGTAAGTATCGGTACCATAGGATTGGCATAGTGGCACAGTATCCCATTTAAACTATTGACATCTACTATGTTTTTTCAGGTGTTCGCTTATATTTGCGTAGATTTACGCGTCTGGTTTGGTTAAATAAATAATTCGCCATACCTTACACGATTAGTTGGCATGAATGCCAGCTGAAAAAGCTATTACATAACACACTCACTGTTTATGAAGAAACACTTACTGGCGGCATCACTGGCAATGGCATCCTTTTCTTCTTTCGGAGCCGGTTACCAATTGAACCTGCAAGGCATCAGGCAGCTCGCGATGGGCGGCTCTGGTACTGCTTATGCATGGGACGCATCATCTATCTTTTACAATCCCGGTGCATTCGCACGCTTAAAGGGTATACAGGTTTACGGTAGTATCCTGGCCATCAAGCCGGCTACAGCCTATGGCAACTACTACCTGGGCTCTACAAGGTCGGTAGATCAGACCTTTACGCCATTCAACCTTTATGTTGGTGGTCCGGTTAGGGAAAACAGCCGCCTGGCGCTGGGTCTTGGAATATACACGCCATTCGGTTCCGGCCTCAAATGGGACGATAACTGGATCGGCCGCTACATGGTACAGTCCATCAATCTCAGGTCATTCTTCTTCCAGCCTACTGTCAGCTACCGTATCTCCGACTTCCTGTCTGCAGGTATTGGCCTGATATATGCTGCCGGCGACTTTGATTACCGTGCTGCTTTACCAGTACAAAACAACTATAGCGAAGATGCTACGCTGCACCTCCACGGCAACGCCAACGGCTTTGGCTTCAATGCAGGTTTGCATATGAAGTTCAGCGATCGTTTCCAGGTAGGTCTTACTTACCGCTCTCAGGTAACAATGAACCTGGATGGCGGTTCCGCTAACTTCAACGTGCCTTATACGCTCCGCAGCTCGTTCCCGAACACTCGTTTCGAAACATTCCTGCCATTGCCGCAGGTGGCTACCATCGGTTTTGCGATCAAGCCGCTCAACAACGAGCGCCTTACTCTGCAGGCCGACTTCAACTATACAGGCTGGAACTCTTATGATTCCCTGTATATCAACTTTGCTACACATACCAATTCTCTGAAGGATAACCACGCTCCACGTCATTACCGCAATACATTTACCTCTCGTATTGGTGCTAATTACAAGATCAGCAAGGTGGTTTCTGTAATGGCTGGTGGCGCTTACGATCCAACACCGGTTACCAATGGCTACGTTAGCCCGGATCTTCCGGATGCTGATCACGTAGTTATCACCTGCGGTGCTTCTGTTAAGCCGATCAAGCGTGTTACCATCATGGCTGCGGTGGAGTGGGTTACTACGCCTAAGCGCGCTGCTAATTACAACTTCGGCAACTTCAGCGGTACGTATAAGACAGAAGCCATCACTCCGGGTATAGGTATTTATTACAACTTCTAATTCGATCCAAAATGAGAAAAATATATATTCTTGGTGCCTTTGCCTGCCTGTTTGCAGCCTGCAAACCCAGTGTAAATATTACAGTTCCCCCTACTGCCGGCGATGCTGATTTCCGTAGCTATCTGGCTATAGGCAACTCGCTTACAGCTGGTTATGCTGATGGTAGCCTGTATGCCACCGGCCAGCTCAATTCTTATCCTCAACGTTTATACGAACAGTTTGCCCAGATACCTGCGCCATATGGCGCCCAGGGCGACTTCAAACAGCCGCTGCTGGCATCAGACAATGGTTATCCTGCTGCCAGGATGGTGCTCAGTATGGTCTATCCTTGCGTAGGCGACTCTACCTTGTCTCCAATAAATCTGCCGGGATGGACCCAGGATGCCAATGACGCAAAAACAGTAGGCGGCCAGATCAACAATATCGGCGTTCCCGGTATCAGGGTGGCCGATTATCCGGTTGTGTCTTATGGCGCACTTAACCCATATGCTGCCCGTTTCTACCACGCACCAACTACAGGTACCCCGCAAGATGAGCTGGTATACCGCGTAAACAATACCCACCCTACATTCTTTACCATGTGGCTGGGTGCTAATGATGTACTGGGCTATGCAACTGCAGGCGGCCAGGGCGATGGTTCCGGCAATGCTGCCCCGGCTTTCACTAATTTCTACAACAGGAACGATATCACACCAACGGCTGTTTTCGATACCGCTTTCAAAACTGCTGTAACTACAGCTGTCAGCACAGGTGCAAAGGGCGCGTTGATCAATATCCCGGATATTACAACAATACCGTTCTTCACTACCATTCCTATTAATGGTCTTACCATTACCCGCCAGACACTTGCGGACTCTCTGAATGCATTCTACGGCAATTCTATCAACTACAAATTCCAGTTGGGTTCCAACTTCTTCATCGTACGCGACAATCTGGGCAACATGCGCCAGGCAGTTGCCGGCGAACTGGTGCTACTCACCACACCTTCAGACTCTCTGACATGTGCTGGCTGGGGTAGCTTTAAGCCAATACCTCAACAGTATGTGATCACTACAGAAGAGCTGCAGAACATCCGCAATGCTACTCAGCGTTTCAACGACATCATCAAGGGTGAAGCTTTCCGCCGCAACCTGGCATATGTTGATATGTATACTTACATGGGCACTCTGCAATCTGGTATCACATACAATGGCATCATGTACAATGCGCAGTATGTATCTGGTGGTGCTTTCTCTCTCGATGGTGTACACCTTACACCACGTGGTTATGCGCTGGTAGCTAACAAGATCATCGAAACCATCAACAGCTATTATCATTCTACTGTTTCACCGGTTAATGTGAACAAGTATAACGGTGTTCTTTTCCCATAGTTTTGGGGAGATATACACTTATAAAAGAAGAAGCCGCTCTTTTGCTAAGAGCGGCTTCTTCTTTTATATCAGGATACTTAATGTTGCGTAACCACCGTGTCTGCTATCATTACGGGGTTCTTTATCCATTCCTTATAACGCTCGCGTATCCACATCTTCAGTTCCAGGTCGCTGGCATTACGGGCAAAATCATAAGGCATAGGGTTAGTGTTCATAAAGCTGGCCACACTATCGCCCGTAAGGTGGGTCAACTGTACCACCACCTTGGTGGTATAACGGGTATCTATGAACCTGTTCTGCTCGTCACCTACATAAGCCTTTTGAAACGCATAGGCCATACGGGCCTTCTTATTGAACAACTCGGCTATGGCCGATACCGGACTGTTGAACGGAGACGGTGGCTTCCTCGACAACGGGGAATGATACACTTCCATCCGTTCAGCAGAGTCTATCTGGTACTTGGTGCGCTTATCGCCTTTAAAAACAAACTCCCTAAGCGTTGTGGCACCGGGCTCCATACTTATGTTCTGCGTGGCAATGATCACCGACACAGGCTTTTGCTTCTCAATGGTTTTATAACCCACATAAGTAAAGGCTATCTTATCGCCCTGCGTTGCAGCTATTGTATAAAAACCATTCTCATCGGTTGTCGTGGCCTGCTGCGTGCGCTCATTCACTACCGTAACAGCCAGCATGGGCCTGCCGGTCACGCCATCAGTTACCACACCCTGCATATTCTGGGCATAAGACACCGACGACAATAACAAAGAAGAGTAAAGCAAAATACCTCTGCAAGCAGTTGTCATGTACAGGTAAAACTACTTTATATATTTGCTGCTACACCAGTCCTTCCGTGATTTAGCAATACTTTAAGTCAAGTTATCACTTCCTTTCCAGGTTAGGCAATAAGCCGGTTATAATACCCAGCAGCGGCAGGAACGCACATACGTGAAATACGAAGCTGATGCTGGTGCTATCTGCCAATTTGCCCAGCAAAGCCGATCCTATACCCGCTATACCAAAGGCAAAGCCGAAGAACAGGCCAGAGATCGTGCCCACCCGCCCCGGAACTAACTCTTGTGCATACACCAGTATTGCCGAAAAAGCAGAGGCAATAATAACACCTATGATGGCGGCTAACACACCTGTCCAGAACAGGTTGGCATAAGGCAGCAACAGAGTGAATGGCGCCGCCCCTAGTATGGAAAACCAGATGATATACTTACGCCCAAACCTATCGCCAAGCGGCCCGCCAGCCAGTGTGCCCGTGGCAATGGCGCCCAGGAAAATGAACAGGTAGAATTGCGATTGCTGCGCGCTAAGATGGAACTTATCTATGAGGAAGAATGTGTAGTAGCTGGTCATACTCGTCATATAAAAGTACTTAGAGAAGATGAGCAGCAACAGTATAGCTAATGCACTTACCACCTTATTGCGCGGCAGGTGATGTTTTTCCTCCTGTCCCCTGTTCGTTTTACCTGCCGCCTTTAGCGCCAGGTGATCTCTATACCATGCGCCAACGCGCATCAGTATCAATGCACCGGTTATTGCAGCCGCGCCAAACCATATGATATTGCTTTGCCCGTAGGGCATTACTATTATAGCTACCAGCAACGGGCCAAAGGCTGCGCCCGCATTACCACCCAGTTGGAATATCGACTGCGCCAATCCTCGCCTGCCGCCCGATGCCAGGAACGCTACCCTCGATGATTCAGGATGGAAAATAGACGACCCTACTCCCACACAAGCCGCTGATGCCAGGATGGAGTAAAAATTACCGGCCTGCGATAGGCACACAAGGCCGAGCAAAGTAAATGTCATCCCCAGCATTAAAGAGAACGGCCGTGGTGTACGATCTGTAAAATGACCTATAAACGGCTGTAACAGCGAGGCGGTGAGCTGGAAACTAAACGTGATCAACCCTATCTGCGAAAATGTAAGATGATATTTAGCCTTCATCATCGGGTACGTAGACGGGATGACCGACTGGCACATATCGTTGATGAAATGCGTAAAAGCTATGGTAAACAGGATGGAAAATATGGTCTGCGATGTTTGATGTTTAGCTATGGTACTCATGGAAGATCTGGTTATATCTATAAAAATCGACCGTGCAGTGTTTGAGCACTGGTCCAGGCGGCCTGTGGATCCCTGTCTATTATACTTTTCAGTATTGCCTCGTGGGCCGGTGTTGTTTTCACGAATTCGCTGGTATCGGTAAACACCTGGAGAAACCACTTCTTCAGCTCTACCGCCAACGATTTGTACATATCGGTCAGTATCTCATTCCCGGCCGCTTCTGCAATAGCTATATGGAAACGCACATCAGCATTCACGCATTCCTGCAGATCGCCATTATGGGCTGCTTTGCTTCTTTGCAGCAGCGCTTCCGTTATCCTGGCTATATCCCCTTCTGTCCTGTTGATCGCAGCCTTTTGTGCTATCTTTATCTCAAGCAGGCTACGTACTTCATCAAGATCCACATAATTACTGCGCATCAGCCGCTGGGCAAACGGCTCATTAATGGCGCTGGCCTCTTTAACAAAGGTGCCGCTACCCTGCTGTACCTGTAGTATGCCAGCTGTCACCAGCAGTTTTACTGCTTCCCTTATAGATGAGCGGCCAACACCATATATGCGCATCAGCTCAGGCTCAATAGGCAGTTTTTGCCCCACCTGGTACGTACCTTTTTCTATTTCAGCACGCAGCCTTGCGGCCACATCATCTGCCAGGGAGTGGCGTTTAACAACTTTACTCAGCATAATTCATCTAATCATCTGATGAATGACAAATGTAGTACCTTTTCGGCAAATAATATAAAAAAGAAAGATCCCGGGCGTTACACCCGGGATCTGCAATTATACCTTAATAAATTTCTATCTTATCAACGTTACGGAGCCTGTTATCGACTTCTGTTCGCCATCAGGATGTGCAACAATGATCTGGTAGTAATACGTACCCATATCCTGTGCTACGCCATTAACTGTACCATCCCAACCTGTCTTAGGATCGATGGTGTGGAACACTTGCTTACCCCAACGATTGAATACGCTGAAATCTACAAGCTTCTGGTAATGCAGGTTATAAACCCTGAACATATCATTCAAACCATCACCATTTGGCGTGAATGCCTCAGGAACAAATTCCGTTACACCCTGGTCAACCCTGATAGTTACATAAGCAGAGTCGCGGCAACCGTAAGGCGACATACCCACAACCATATACGTATTAACAGAGTCAGTAGGCGTTGCTACAGGGTTGTTAATGTTTGGATTGCTGAGCGTTCCATCGTTAGGGCTCCATACAAAGATCCATGCGCTATCAGCATTCAGCTGGATGCTGGCACCATAAGGTATCGTTGCATCAGCGGTTACATTGGTAAGCGTTATAGGAGGATTAGAATGGATAGTTACCACATCCGATGCAGTACAACCAAGCGGCAACACTGTAGCACTCAGGGTATACACAAAGTTACCTACTGTCATGAACGTTGGGTTTGGTATGGTAGGATCAGACAATCCTGTTGCCGGAGACCATGAATATATCACATTCGTCAGGGAAGAAGGTATTACTTCAGTGGTAGCTTCCAGTTGCATAGGCAACCTCAGACATACCGTTGTGTCATGAACATTCAGCGTGGTAGTGATAGAGATAACATCGATTGTCGTAGATGATGTTGCAGTACAACCGATACTATCCGTATTTGTCAGCGTTACACTGTATGTTCCAGGTGCAGCATAAATATGTGCAGGGCTCTGGTCTGTACTTGTGCTTCCGTCTCCAAATGTCCAGGAGTAAGTCATTGGGTTGTTGGAATATACACCATTGTATTGGTAGAATGCAACAGAATTATTAGTGAAAATGTCCGGCACACCAAGGCAAACCTGCGGAGCAGAAGGCATGAATACAGAGTTGAGTGAGTGACTGAAGGATACCGGTAAAGTAGCAGTCACCGAGCAACCATAAGCATTATGATAATTCTGCGACACTACGTAACTACCCTGGGCAGTGTAGGTGTGCGTAGCTGTGCTGGTAGTACCTGTACCATCTCCATAATCGAAAGTTGAGATCGGAACATCAGCACTAAAGGAAGGATGAGAGTAAGCCTGATCTGTAACTATCAGCTGATCTGATGTACAACCAGGAAGCAACTGAACGGTAAAGCCTGGCACCAGTACAGAATTGTAAATGATCCATGGCAGAGCGTTTGATATACAGCTACCCTGCTTCACGTAAATATAATCATAAACACCTGCAGGCAGACCGGTTAATACCAGCGTACTATCCGACAGTGATGTTTGTACGATCGTTGCCTGAGGTACACCATTATAAGAGTAGAAGATAGAATCTGCTACGCCGGGATTTACACCGTGAATAGTGATCACACCGGTACTGCTACCGCAATCGATAGTATCAGAGCCAGACAGATTAGTGATATGAACCGGCGCAGAAATACCGGTACCTACAGAACCACCACCAGACAGTGGCATTACATGTATATAAGCAAATGTGGAATCACTACAGCCTGCAGCTGTTGCCATATAAGTTGTTGGCACGGAAGGGTGTACATTCAACGTTGGACCAGTACCCACTAGCACGTGAGTTGCACTGTCGTACCAGTAAATAGTAGATGATGCATAAGGAACAGGAGCGAACGGAATTGAACTGCAAGTGTAAGCAGACGTAGGTGCGCCAGATGGTGTAAAGCGCCATGCTTCATTGATAGCGCCCCAGTTTGCTGGCCAGTCGCGGCCCGGGGCTACTGTGCTGGCAGTACCGGTAGAGTTGGTAACACCTACAATAGCGTAAGGACCATTCCATGAACAACCTATATATGTTCTGTGCGCGATGTGCGTTTCCAGTACACCGGTTGTTTCATACAGTATCGCCTGGAATGTTTCCCACTGTGTAGTACAGCCGTACATATGCGTAGCACACCATGTAGCCATGAACTTACGATAAGGAGCAGTACCTATAGACGAATACGTAATAGTACCGCCAGGGGTAGCACAAGGCGTACAGATATCAGACCACAGCGCGCAGAACGTATTGCGCATGGTACCACCTGAAGCCGTTGCTGCAAGCGTATTGCTGATCGGCCAGGTACAATAAGATCCGGCTGAAGTACAACCGAAGGTGAGCACACCATTAGATCCTATACACAACTGTGTGTAGTTGTTACCATAATAATTGAAGGTAAAACCGATATTGATACAGGCAGAATAACCGTCATCCGCGGTAATACCGGCAGATGTAGGCACGTCACCCAGTAAGGTAGCATGCAAGGTTGTTGCTGTATCGCCACAGGTCGTCGGGTCTGCCACAATAGTGATTTGTGCAGAAGCCCTGTTTCCGAAACAGAGCATCATAAAGCTACAAAGCAATGTGAGAGCGTAACGATTGTATTTCATAATCAATCCTTATTTTGGGATGTATAATACTAATTTAGAATAATTCCGGCTTTGCAAGATAGAAAAAAAACAAATAGCAATTATCTTTTTTACCGGCTTGCTCTTGAATAAGACAGTCAAACAATGATAATGGTTGGTTGACGGGTATTTTTTTTGAAAAATTTCCTAAAAACGACCCATATATATAAAAATATTGCAGACCGAACCCTGTTTATCCCAGTTTATTACGGGTCAAACTGCCGATAACTGTGGGGAATAGATCATGCGATGTCGCGGGGTTTGAACCGGAGTGCTTATGCCATAGTTTAAGTTGCCTCGCTGTTGGTACAACTTTAGTGTCTCCTATAGACAAAAAACGATCATGAAAACAGGAAACCAGGATCTCAGACCCAACAACATGCGCAAAAACCCTCATGCGTCTCAATCAGGTGGCAAAAGGGTAGAAAACAAAGATAATCTCGACAGTCGCGCCAACGAGGAGCAAGACGATAAAGGGAATGACACTACCCATAACAAGAAAGAAGTGAAAAGCGAGAAAAAGCAACATCATTAAAAAACACGATACCCGCCATCAATGGCGGGTATCGTGTTAGTTATATGTAGTCAACCCTAGCCCTCTCTCCACTCCTTACCGGTCATATTCAGGAACACATCTTCCAGGTTAGCGGCCTTTACTTCCTTCTGGCGTTTAAAGCCTGAAGCAATAAGACCGTCTATCAGGTCGTTGGGGGTGCTCAGGGCTATTATCTTTCCACTGTCTATAATGGCTACGCGCTCGCACAGTTCTTCAGCCTCATCCATATAGTGCGTAGTGATGACCACCGTACAGCCACGGTCGCGTAGTTGTTTGATGAGTTCCCACAGGTTACGGCGGGCTTGTGGGTCAAGGCCCGTTGTGGGTTCGTCCAGGAATATGATCTTAGGCTCGTTTATGAGCGTAGTAGCTATAGAAAAGCGTTGTTTCTGTCCGCCCGATAACTCCTTAAAAGCATTTTTGGCTTTATCACGCAGGTTCACTGTGTCCAGCAGGGCCATAGGGTCTACTTCACGATTATACAATCCGGCAAACAGGTCTATTATCTGCTTCAGGTTCAGCGCCGGGTAGTACCCCGCAGCCTGCAGCTGCACGCCAATGATGTTTTTGATGGCTTGCGGATCTTTATCCAGGTCTATGCCATCTACTATCACCTGCCCCGATGTTTTGTCGCGCAGTGTCTCTATGATCTCCAGCGTGGTGGTCTTGCCGGCACCGTTGGGTCCCAGCAGGCCAAATATCTCGCCCTCCATCACCTCGAAGCTGATGCCTTTTACAGCCTCAAAATCGCCATAGCTCTTCTTTAAATTATTTACCTGGATGATCGCGCCCATCTGTTATTGTTGTCTGTGCCACAAAATTAGGTGTATTCTGCCCAACCCATACAATATGGCCGGCCAATTTACGGTTATATGGCACACATGCATGAGCAATAAACCTTAATTAAAGTTAGCCAGCACACCGGCTCACAGATAATTTATTAATTTAGCTGCCTGTTATGATCTATAGAAGCAAAGCACCGCTGCGCATAGGCCTTGCCGGGGGCGGTACCGACGTTAGCCCTTACTGCGACCTCTATGGCGGAGCCATCCTCAACGCCACCATATCGTTGTATGCATATGCCACCATCGAACTGTTGCCGGAGAACCGCGTCATCTTCGAAGCATTCGACCGGGGCGAAGTAGTGTCGTACGAGAAAACCGACGAATTACCTGTAGACGGTATGCTGGACCTGGCTACCGGCGCCTATAACCATATAGTACGCAAATACGGCCCCGTGCCTTGCGGCTTTAAGCTATCTACATTGGTAGATGCTCCCGCCGGTTCTGGCCTGGGTAGTTCTTCTACCCTCATGGTGGCCATCATAGGCGCGTTTGCCGAATGGCTGAGGCTGCCATTGGGTGAGTATGACATAGCCCATATGGCCTACGACATAGAGCGTGTAGACCTGGCCATGGCCGGTGGCAAGCAAGATCAGTATGCAGCTACCTTTGGCGGTGTCAACTTCATGGAGTTTTACGAGGGCGACAAAGTGATAGTGAATCCGCTGCGCATCCGCCACGAATATCTATACGAACTGGAGAACAACCTGCTGCTGTACTTTACAGCTACCAGCAGGCTGTCATCTACCATCATAGAAGCACAGAGCAAGAACGTTACTGACAAAAATCAGTCTTCTATCGATGCCATGCACAACCTTAAGGAGCAGGCGCGCATGATGAAAGAAGCACTGCTGAAAGGCAACGTGAACGAGATAGGCGCTATCCTCGATTTCGGCTTCCGCTTTAAAAAGCAAATGGCACAGGGCATATCCAACAGCAAGATGGATGAGCTTTACGACGTGGCCTTGAAAGCCGGCGCAACAGGTGGCAAGATATCGGGCGCAGGTGGTGGTGGCTTTATGATGTTCTACTGCCCGGCCAACACCCGCTACGCAGTACGCCAGGCGCTGGAAGTATATAGCGGATCGTTTACACCATTCCAGTTCACAGAGCGCGGCCTCTTTACCTGGAGTATGTAATATGCCTGACGCAAAACATTAAGCAACGCCGCCGTTGCGTCTTCTGACCAACGGCCACCGGACGTATTCGTTTTCGAAAACAGACCAACAAATAATTTTACTCTTTACTTTTAATTTTTCAGTTTTTCCCAATGGAGGCAATAGTACTGGCAGGTGGATTAGGAACAAGATTACAGGGCGTTATCGGAGCACAGCCCAAGTGCATGGCGCCGGTCAATAACAGGCCCTTCCTGGCTTACCTGCTCGACTACCTCGAGCGCCAGCGTTGCACCAGGGCCATTATGTCGCTGGGCTTTAAGCATCGCATAGTTACCGACTGGCTCGAAGAACAGTTCCTGGAATATGAGCTGGACTGTGTGATAGAAAACGAACCACTGGGCACCGGAGGTGGCATACTGGCAGCAATAGAAGATGCAGAGACCGACGATGTAGTAATACTGAATGGCGACACGATGTTCAGCGTAGACCTTACGGCCATGATGAAGTTCCACCGCGACAATAAGGCTGCCTGCACACTGGCATTAAAAAACATGCACAACTTCGACCGCTATGGCGTGGTAAAAACCAGCGACAAAGGCGTTATCACCAACTTTGAAGAAAAGAAACCAACCGCGGATGGCATCATCAACGGTGGTGTATACATCATCAACCGCGAAGCTTTTATGGCCAAAGATTTCCCGGTAAAGTTCTCCTTCGAGAAAGATTACCTGGAAAAATATGTAGGCGAAAAGAAGTTCTATGGCTTTATAGACCAGGGCTACTTTATAGATATTGGTATACCCGAAGATTACGAAAAGGTGCAGGGCGATTTTAAAACCATGTTCCCATGAAGATAGCTATCCTGGGCACAGCGCATCCGCTTAGGGGCGGCCTGGCAGCATTCAATGAGCGCCTGGCTTACGAATTGCAGGCTCAGGGCCACGATGTTACCATATGGTCGTTCTCACTGCAATACCCGTCTGTCCTGTTCCCCGGCAAAACACAATACACCGATGGTCCTGCACCCCAAGGGCTGAGGATACTGAGCGTGGTCAACTCCATCAACCCGCTCAACTGGCTGAGCGTTGGTGCCGACATGAACCGCCAACAGTACGATCTGGTTATCGTAAAATACTGGCTGCCCTTCATGGGGCCATCCTTTGGCACCATACTGCGCAGGGCGAAGAAAAATGGTAAAACGCGCGTGGTCTGCATTGTAGATAATATCATCCCTCACGAAGGCCGCCCGGGCGATAAGCAATTCACTAACTACTTTGTAGGCGCTGTAGATGCATTCATCACCATGAGCGATGACCAGCTGAAATACCTGAAGACATTTACCAAAAAGCCTTCTGTCTTCTCGCCGCATCCGGTTTACGATATTTATGGTGCGGCGGTAAGTAAGGCCGAGGCCTGCGCTAAACTGAACCTGGACCCGGAAAAGCATTACATGCTATGCTTCGGCTTCATCCGTGATTATAAGGGCGTGGACCGCATGTTACTGGCCATGGCAGACCAGCGCATCCGCGACCTGGGCGTGCATCTTATAATAGCCGGCGAGTACTACAGCAAGGACGTGGAAGCCACCAATACCAAGATAATAGCCGATAACAACCTGCACGATACCGTACACCTGTTTACCGACTTCATCCCCGAGCGCGAGGTGTGCTATTACTTCAGCGCAGCCGATGTGGTGGCCCAGCCATATACAAAAGCCACGCAGAGCGGCATTACGCAGATAGCCTATCATTTTGAGAAGCCTATGATAGTGACCAATGTAGGCGGCCTGCCGGAAGTAGTGCCCGATGGCAAGGTAGGCTTTGTTGCCGAGCCCGACCCAACATCGGTAGCCGGTGCCATCCTCAGATTTTACCAGCCCAACTCGCTCCCCGACCTTGCTCAAAACATGCAGGCAGAAAAGCGCAAATACAGCTGGGAGATCTTTACACAGGCTATGCTGAAGGTGGTTGGTATGTAAATTGCGGGCTTCTATGATCCTGTCTCTCAACCGATAGTTTATTAAACTATCTGCACAATCGTTATTAGTAATAGATTACTTTTTATATTTTTGAACAAATACATCACATATATGAAGAAACTATTACTCTCTTTCCAGTTAGTATGTTTTACGGGTATTGTATCCCTGAGCGCTCAGAATATGTACCCTATCAACAAAGATTGGGTCGACCTGGACGCAATGACCAAATCGGACAAAGCGCCCGAGAATGCTGATTCCGTCAACTTCAAAAAACTCAGCAAATTCGCTGGCAGGTTCAATGTGGTATCGCTGCTGGGCGATGTGCCTAAAGAGACCATGTACAAAGGCAGGCCGTTCCGTATTGTTGATGAAGGTCACCTGGGCTTCCACATTCCGCCGGCAACCAAAGATGTATTAATAGAGTGCAACAAAGATGAAAATAAGCTGGATCCTGTTCCGGGCAATGACTTCCTGGTTACTGTACCTGAAGGTATCATACACGTGCAGCGCTTCGAAGGTAAGATAGGTTATTTCATTTCCCGCCTCGATGAGTGGGGCAAACCACGCTTCCGCCAGAATGTACAGCACACCATATTTACGCCGGTGAAGGATGGTGATGATTTCAAAACACCATACCTGTTCTACTTTACGCATACCGACAGGTTCATGGCCTTCACGTCCCTCAACACACGCAGCATCCATAAGACGGTCATCATGGACCTTAAGGATGGTAAAACCCTCCCTATAGAAGCTACCATTTGCGGTGTGATCAGGGCCGATAACGAGCTTGCCTTTAAAGGATATATATTCCGCGACGAGGCAGCAAAGACCATGAAGGTGAGCATGCCTGGCGCCAGCTGGCAGCTGCCCGATAAGAACATTACCAAGCTGCTCACCGAGACCATCAATACAGACAGCCTGCTTATCCTTGCCCGCTACCACCAGGGCGCACCGGGCATCAGCCTGATCGCCTTCAACGCGGCAAGCGGCAAGCCGGTATGGAATGCAGAACTGAAACAACCAACAGCAGGCGTCAACGGCATCTATCTCAGCATGTACAAGAACAAGCTGATGATGGAAGTAGCCCAGGGCGGCAGCAATGTGCTCGAAGTATTCGACATGGCCAACGGTAAAAGGCTGTATTCAACGCTATAAAGCACATAAACGAAATGCTGTTAGATCAAAAATAACCTCCCACCCGGGAGGTTATTTTATTTAACCCTCGCTCACCATAGATTTATTACTACCCCCGTTTTAAAATACCCTTACTGTAGCTACATTTGTTGTATGAGTACAGTATTGCTGCATAAAGAGAATGGTGTGGGCTACATCACGCTCAACCGCCCCGAGACATACAATGCCTTCAACCGCGATATGGCCATGACACTCCAGGCCCACCTGGACGATTGTGCCAACGATGATGAGGTGCGCTGCATCTACCTTTCCGGTGCCGGCAAGGGCTTCTGCTCCGGCCAGGATCTTTCTGAAGCAACCAACCCATCGCCCGAAGATTTTGCCCGCCTGGTAGATGAGCATTACAATGCTACCATCCTGCGTATGCGCAATGTAGAGAAACCGGTGATAGCTGCCGTTAATGGTGTAGCCGCGGGTGCAGGTGCCAACATAGCCCTGGCTGCCGATATTGTTGTGGCCAGCCACAGCGCATCCTTCATACAGGCCTTCAGCAAAATTGGCCTGATACCGGATAGCGGTGGTACCTTCTTCCTGCCACGCCTCGTAGGTATGCAGCGTGCCGCAGCACTGATGATGACCGCAGAAAAAGTATCTGCAGTTGATGCAGTAAGCATGGGCATGATATTTAAAGCATTTGCCGACGATGTGTTTGTTGAAGAGAGCAAGAAGATAGCGACCAACCTGGCACAGATGCCTACACGTGGCATCGGGCTTACCAAAAGGCTGCTCAACAGCGCCTTCGACAACTCACTGACAGGCCAGCTGCAAATGGAAAAAGAAGTACAGATGCAGGCTGGCGCCACCTACGACTTTAAAGAAGGCGTACAGGCATTCCTGGAAAAAAGAAAGCCTGTATTCAAAGGCAAATAAGTTCTACCATACCAAATCATACAAGTGCATCTAAAATTGCCGCGGCCAAATAAGTTCCATTCGCTCCGCGCAGCTGCGCGTAAGTCAGCTTTAGGTCACTCCCCTCTTGCCAAAGAGGGGACGATATTCGACCGGCCTTCAGGCCAGCTGTCGAATGTCGGGGGTGATAGGTCATGGTTCCGCAGTTCATTTTTGTTGCTGCTGTTATACATCTGCACCATTCATGCGTATGCCCAAAAGCAATACGAACTGAATGGCAACTGGAAGTGCATCCGCGCGTCGGCAACCCCGCAGAGTGGTGAGTTCATATCCATTTACGGCGCCCCCCTTAAAGGCTGGATACCTGCGCAAGTGCCTGGCACAGTGCTCAATGCACAACGCATCAACTACCAGGTGCCCGATCCTTTCTTTGGTATGAACAACGAGCAGATACCGGACATATACTCTACAGGACCTGCCTATTACACCTATTGGTTCACTACAGACTTTGAAGAGATGCCGGTGGCCGGCGAGGAAGTGTTCCTTTATTTCCGTGGGGTTAACTATAGTTACGATGTATACCTGAATGGCCATAAGCTCAACGACATCCGCGATACTGGTATGTTCCTGCGCAGCAGCTACAACATTACCCAGTATATCAGCAACATAGGCAAGAACAGGCTGGCCGTTATCGTATACCCGCCTGCTCCTGTGGGTAACCCCAACGGCGGTCAGGGTGGCGATGGCGATATTGCCCACAGCGTAAGCAACCAGTATGCCGCAGGTTGGGACTGGATACAACCCATCCGCGACCGGAATACCGGCATATGGGATAAGGTGTTCATCAGGCGCACCGGCAAGGCACACATAGAGAGCACACACATTGTTACCCTGGTACCCGGCAAGCGCAGCCCCACAGGCAAGCAACAACCGGCAACTATAAAAGTAACAGCCGAGGTAGAGAACACGTCGGCCGACACAGTTGCCTGCACACTGCAATACGAACTGGACGGCAAGAAGGTGGCACAAAAGGTAAGGCTCATGCCCAACTCATCAGAAGAGGTAGAGATGACCGACCTTACCCTTAACGATCCTAAGCTGTGGTGGCCCAACGGCTATGGCCCGCAAAACCTGTATAAATGCAGGTTCACCCTTACTGCCGGCAAGCAGCTGTACGACGAGACCGAAGAGACCATAGGCGTAAGGCAGATAAAAACCCCATGGAACAGTAAGACCAACAGCCGCGAGATACGCGTAAATGGCCAGAAGATATTCATAAAGGGCGGCAACTGGATACTGAGCGATGCCATGCTCCGCTTCGACAACCAGCGGTACGATGCCGAGATACATTTCCATCGAGACATGAACCTGAACCTCATCCGCGTATGGGGTGGCGGCATAACAGAGCGCCCGGAATTTTATAATGCGTGCGATAAATACGGTCTGCTGGTGATGCAGGATTTCTGGGTATCGGGCGATTGCAATGGCCGCTGGTACGATCCGCTGAAGCGCGAGGACACCAATGCACGCCGCCAGTACCCCGATAACCACAAGCTGTTCATAGAATCTGTGGAAGACCAGGTGAAGATGCTGCGCAACCACCCGTCGCTGGCACTGTGGTGCGGCGGCAACGAGATACGCCCACCGGCCGACATCCTTACCGCTATCCGCGACTCTATCCTCCCCGACCTCGACGGAACCCGCTTCTTCTTCGAGTTCTCTAACGATGATAGCATGTCGCTGCATGGCGGTGATGGCCCGTATGTGTTGCAGTCCAAAGATTACTTCTGGGCGCACAGGTCATTCCCTTTTAACTCCGAAATTGGCTCCGTAGGTATCGGTGATGTCGAATCACTGGAGCGCATCATGCCGAAAGAGAATATGGTGCCCCCACACTATTCAGCGCAGGAGCATAAATGGATCGTGGACTCTGTTTGGCGTTACCACAAATACGAGAACTACGATTCATCGGTAGAGATGTATGGCCCTGTAACCACCATAGAAGACTTTACACGTAAGGCGCAACTCGTCAATTACGACCAGTACCGCGCATTGATGGAAGGCGCTACAGCAAAAATGTGGGACTGGTACACCGGCATCATCATCTGGAAGACACAGAACCCATGGAGCTGCATGAAGGGCCAGATGTACGACTATCACCTGGATGTAAATGCCTGCCTGTATGGCACTGCCAATGGAGCAAGGCCACTACACGTGATGTATGACCACATCAATAAAACGATCATTGCTGCCAACAATGGCTTCACAACTACCGGCAAGCTGGAACTTACAGCGAAAGCGTACACAGCCCATGGCGATGAGATACCACTGGTCAATAAGTTCATCACACTCTCGGCTACAACAAGCAAACAATTCAATAAGCTGGCTAAGCAGATAGATTCGCTCTCAGCAAAAGAAGGCATATTCCTTTACCTCAGCCTTACGGATTCTGCCACCAATACACTGGTCGATGACAATCTGTATTGGCTACCCAATGCCAAAGGTTTTTATCCTTTCCTGCAACAGTTGCCACAGGTAAAGCCAGCAGTTACCGCTGTTGCAACCGACAAGGGCTATGAGGTTACACTCAGCAATCCGCCGGGTAACAGCGTTGCTTTCTTTGAGCGCCTGTCGCTCACCCGCAAAAATGGCCAACGCATACTACCGGCTTTCTACAACGACAACTATATCTCCTTGTTGCCGGGTCAGGAAAAAACAATTATCTTACAGGGTAACGCTGCAGAACAGGAATGGCCGCAGCTATGTATAGAAGGGTGGAACACACCAAAGCAATACATTGAAATAAAAAAACGCAAACAATGAAAAAGTTCTTAGGTCTTATATTGCTCGCACTGTCTGCGCAAAGCTTTGCACAAGACATTGCTATCATACCGGCTCCCTCTTCAGTAGTGGCGGCAAAGGGCACCTTCACGCTCAACCCCGAGACCAATATACTTGTAGATTTTCCCGACCATAAGGCCGTAAAGTTGTTTACAGAATTCCTGAAGAAAAATGGCTATAACAATACCATAGTCAACATTAACGCTACAGGCACCAAGCCGGCCAACGTTAAGAACGCTATTGTGCTGCAAACCACTTTTACTGGTGGTGCGGTCAACAATGAGAACTACGAACTAAAGGTGACAGAAAACCAGGTAGTGGTCAACGGTAAAGATGCCGGCCTGTTCTATGGCATACAGTCGCTGATGCAGATGATGACACCGCAAAAGAAGGGCTATGCCACTATACCTTGCGCCACTATTAAAGACGCACCCCGTTTTGCATACAGGGGCATGCACCTGGACGTAAGCCGCCACTTCTATTCTGTAGACTTCATTAAGAAGTACCTGGATGTAATGGCCATGTACAAGCTCAACACGTTCCACTGGCACCTTACCGACGACCAGGGCTGGCGCATAGAGATAAAGAAATATCCTAAGCTCACACAAATAGGCAGCAACCGCGCACAAACCAAAGTAGGCAGCTATAGCGGCGGCACTACCGATGGTTTATATGACAACACTCCTTATAGTGGCTTCTACACTCAAGATCAGGTAAAAGAGATAGTGGCCTACGCCGCAGAGCGCTTTATCAACGTGATACCAGAGATAGAGATGCCCGGCCATAGCGTCGCAGCTATCAGTGCCTACCCTATCCTTAGCTGCGATCCTTCAAAATCTTACAAAGTGGCAGAGACATGGGGTGTGTTCACAGATGTGTATTGCCCTACAGATACCACCTTCCGTATTCTGAACAATATATTGGATGAGGTAATGGAAATGTTCCCGTCAAAATATATACACATAGGCGGCGACGAGTGTCCTAAAGATGCCTGGAAAAAATCGGGCTTCTGCCAGCAGCTCATCAAAGACTCTGCCCTGCGCGATGAGGCGGGGCTGCAGAGCTACTTCATCCGTCGCATAGAACGCCATATCAATGCTATGGGCCGCCGTATGATAGGCTGGGACGAGATACTGGAAGGCGGCGTAGCACCCAATGCCACTATTATGAGCTGGCGTGGCGAGAACGGCGGCATTGCTGCGGCCCAGCTCAACCACGATGTCATCATGACACCGGGTAGCGGAGGCTTGTATTTCGACCACGCACAGAGCACCAACGCACAGGAGCCATTATCTATAGGCGGCGATGCACCACTGTCTAAGACATACAACTACGAGCCTGTACCATCGGTGCTCAATGCAGATCAGGCCAAACACATCATTGGTGTACAAGCCAACTTGTGGACGGAATATATAGCCACTCCTGCGAAGGCCGAGTTCCACCTGCTGCCTCGCATGCTGGCGCTTAGCGAAATAGCCTGGACACCTGCCGCCAATAAGAACTACAAACAGTTCTCCGAAAAAAGAGTACCCAAGCACCTCGCCATCCTGGAGAGCAAGGGCTATAACTATCGCGTACCCGATATCGAAGGTGTAAGCGACACCACACTCAAGGGCAGCGATTTTAAATTCGAGATGAACCCGGGCGTAGAAGGCGCACATGTGTACTACACCATAGATGGTCATACCCCCCGCGAAACCGACATGTGGTATACCGAGCCGCTACGCATAAAGGTACCGGCCGGCAAAAAGATCGACTTCCAGTGTATCACCATCACCCCCGGCGGCAAGCGCAGCAACCTGGTGAAGATGGTGCTGGATAATAGCGGGCAATAGGCGGACAGCAATGAACTCCGCTAAAAGCGCACATTAACAAAAAAGCAGCCCGATCGGCTGCTTTTTTGATTAGTTGGTTTTGTTATAAAGATTGCTCTTAACGATACCCCATTTATGGAACCTGTGTGTGAGTGACACCCTGAGCACTCCGCGTCCGTATTTCATACTCCGCTTAAAGTTGATGCTCGACGCTTCGGGGAAGTACTTGGTTGGGCAGGTAACTTCAGCTATATCGAAGCCATTCATGAATATCTGGGATATCATCTCATTATCGAAAACAAAGTCGTCGCTGTTATGAGTGAAGTCGATGGAACGGATCACCTCGGCAGTAAACGCACGGTAACCTGTATGGTATTCGCTCAGCTTCTGACCTATCATTATATTTTCGAACAGGGTCAGCATCCTGTTGAAGATATATTTATACATCGGCATGCCGCCCCTTAAGGCACCCTTGCCCAATATGCGCGATGCCAGTACTACAGGATATAGTTCGTTGGCTATTATAGACGACATAGCCATGATCAGCTTTGGCGTATACTGGTAATCGGGGTGCAGCATGATAACAATATCAGCCCCTATTTCCAGCGCCTTTTTATAGCAACTCTTTTGGTTACCGCCATAGCCGGTATTTTTTTCATGCTTGATGATGTGCTTTATGCCCAGCTCCTTTCCCTTGGCAACGGTACCATCAGGACTATTATCGTCCACTAATACCACATCATCAACAATTTCGAAGGGTATTTCATTATATGTGCGCTCCAGCGTTAATTCGGCTTTGTACGCCGGCAACACAACAACTATTTTTTTACCATTAAGCATATGGGTGCGAAAATAAAACTTATAATGTACTTTTCTATGGATTACAGTTTAAAAAACTATAATTTACTATGAATTTTAAGCGCATGTGACATCGAGCTACATTGCCATATCAGTCTTTTAGCTCATCGGCTTTCAGTTTACGTACCTGCCAGGGCCAGAATATCTTGTCGGTTACCAGGCCACGTGCAGTACGGCGCTCTACAAAGCTAAACAGCAACATAGCACAGAAGAATGCCAGCGGGATACCTATGAAACGCGATGCAATACCATACATCAACCTGCTATGGAAAACCAGGGAACACGCGTAATCTACCAGGTAAAATACTGAAAAATGCACCAGGAAGAGGGAATATGAACGCTCTCCCAACCATATCATCAGCGGATTATCCAGCAAACGCTGTAATGACTTGCTCTTGAATACCAAAACAATAAGACCGGCATATATAAATCCGTAGCCGCAATTGACCATCGGCACATAGTTTTGAGCCACGAGGACCAGTGCGATACCCATAAGCATGAATACCCTGCCTACATATTTCTCGAAATCGAACTTGGCAAGATATATACCCAGCAGGAAACATACCGGATAATCAATGAACCTGAAGAAAGTAAGCCTGATCTTTATATTACTGTAGTACCTGGGTGCATAATGCTCCATACCCATTTGCAGCAGGTAAGACAATAACAGTGTTGCCAGTAACGAGACGAAGATGCTGGTAAGGTTAAGCTTTTGCCTTCCACGGAATACCAGGATCAACAAAGGAACCAAAATATAAAAGACTACCTCTATTTGTAAACTCCACCAAGCCAAATTATAATAAAAGTCTACGAAGCTGATTATGAGGGTTTGCCGGGCCAGTTGTATAAAACTCATGTCGGCCCATTTCCATACGTCAGAGTAAAATGTATGTGGCCCTTGCTTGACCACAGTTAAAACCAGGAAACCAAATATAAGCGCAACGAAATAGGGCGGATAAATACGCTTGAGCCTCCGGACAAAGTAATCACCCACGTCAAGCTTGCGCTGTCCGCGCAGGTAGGGCCTGAGTAACACTACTCCACTGAGCACGAAAAACAGGGCAACACCCGACTGTGTAAAATTAGCAATCGAGCTGCCAAGGTAAGGCATGCCATGCCGCGCCAGGGTCTTTGACACCTCGGAAGTAATAGAGTGGTGTATCACAATAAGGACGGACGCTATTGCACGCACTCCATCCAGAAAGTGAAAACGTTCTTTTTTAACTTCCTGAGTTACATTCATATTTTTAAGATGCGCGGTAGATACCACGGTTGTAAGTGGGCAAAAGTAAGTAAACTTTCTCCGTGTTGCAATAAAGAGGCACCTGCACATCGCCTCCTGGCACCCATATTAACATAAAAATTTTACAGGTGTTGGCAGACCCGCATTTCTGCCGATGAAAATTTTGAGCACTTGCCGGCAGTTTTTACTTGAAGTGACGGCTGTAACCAACTGATATGCTGAAAATTGCTCACATTAACAAAATATTACTTTCTGCCGATGTGGCAAAACTGGCGCTTTTTTCTGCCGGTTGTTACCGCGACAGTGATTATTACAAATGAAATATGTCAAAGACCGGGATCACCAATACTGTAATGCAAGGTAAGATGTGCTGCACTGCCGGGCAAAACAAAAAAGCATGATACTACACTTTTAGTAGCATCATACACCGCATAGGGGGCATCATGCCACGCCATTTTGTGGATATCTCCGAGTAACTTTTTACCATGCAACCCAATAAACATAATAACGTAACAGCATGTCTGCCGAAATTCCTGCGGACGAAAATCAGGGGTTTTTACGGCCAACAAAGCGGAGCACGGAGCTTAATCCGCCATGGAAGGAGCCTTCCCATATCTCTACCTCTTTTTCTTCCAGCTCCAGTACTTCATAATCTTTTAAAATATCCTGCAGCTGTTCTTTGCTGTAGAGAAAAAGTGCATCGCCGGGGCCACCAACAGAGGGGTTAACAGAATTGAATTGTATATGTTGTTTACTGTATACCTCGAAAATCATCCAACCGCCCGGCTTCAGGTAGCTGCTGAGCTGGGAAAGGAAGGCAGGCTTATCTGCATCGGCAAAGTGTGCAAAGACAACGGCGATGGCATCGAACGCTTCTGCAGGGTAGGTGACCTCGGGTAGTCCGGCCACTGTGTAATGGATGGATACATTATTTTTTGCAGCCAGTTGATCGGCCTTGCGTTTGCCCTCTGCGCTTTGGTCGAACGCCCAGGCATCCCAACCCAGGGTGGCGGCGTATACACTATTGCGACCTTCGCCTTCGGCCGGGAAGAGGATCTTACCCGGGGTAAGACCTTTCAGCTTTTCTGCCAGGTATTTGTTGGGCTCTTCGCCATAAACATATTCTGTTTTGCTGTAGCGGGAATCCCAGAAGGCTGCGTCCATGAGTTGCTCTTTTGTGTAAAGCTAAGAAGATGGGAAAAAGAGTTCGTTATATTTTCGTAACTTAGTAACAACAACCTACATATTTACTGATGAAAAAACTACTGATACTATTCTCGACATTCAGTATTATTTTGGGCTGTAGCGAACCAAAAGATACAAGCAATCAGTCAAACCTAACCACCTTTACTTCATCCAGCAGCATGAGTAACAAAGCGCAAGCATATGCTTACACTGGGCGCAAATACAAAATTATTAAAGGCAAAACATCTTATTCTGATTATGAGATTTTAATAGATCCTGTAGACTTGAATAGCACGGAATATAAAAAGGATATTCAGGGAATAATTGATGACGTTGCTCACTCATACAAATCGGATTTTACCGCCTACTTTTATGATGATCCTAAAGCTGCAGATCTCAACTATGCGGATTTAGAATTAGGTAAACAGCTCACAAAAACTGAAAACGACCTGGTAAACAATCATATTGTAGCGATTTTCGGAAAAGATGTTGATGGTACAGTCAGAGTAAACTATTTCGAGAATGTACCTGAAGAGAAACGAAATAAGCACAAGGCTTGGAAAGAAGCCTTTGACGAATCTGAGTTTAATAGCGGATATAAACCGAATGCACGATAGACTAAAACTAAAGAAGATTTCATTCGACGATACTTATTTACCAAATCGTTCCAACCAATACTTCGTCCTTTGCAGATAATAGTCCGGCGGCAAGGGCAAATAATCTTCGTACGTGTGCCCATTGCTGGTGAACGGTTGGGCGGGTTCTATCTGCGTGCCCTCATGCCATTCGTTGAAGGAAGTGATGCCGACCATCTTCAGCTTTGCCTTTAGTGCTGCTGCAAACATTTCGTCGTAGTACCTACCCTGCTGTCGGGATTTTGTATTAGCCTTATTCCATGGGCGGATGCGATTGTCGTTGTACCCCGGCCCTACAGAAGGGATGAATAGCTTGTGGTGCTGACTGGCCCAAGCCTGCATATAACTCCAGTTGGCCGGCGTACTACCATAGGTAAAGCCTGAACTGGCAAAGTAGGTGTACATGCCGTCGAAACCACCATCAATGAAGGACTGTTCATCATCCTTATTCACCCACAAGCCTATCACGTCAGCATCGTAAGCTGTATGCCTGATGGAATAACTGCCGGTATCGGAGAGTACCCGTGCCCACTGTTGTGCAGGTAGCATGTAAGAATCGTAAATGAAGAAAATGGGGCGCCTGGTTTGTTCATTTCTATAGAAGGCAGGGTGATCGCCAAACCGATCGATGAGGAATACAATAGCAGCTTTTGTGGTTAGGGCTGTCTTACGCACGACAGGCTCTACCTGGAAACACACATTTACACCGTGGCGCTGCGCAGCATTGAGGATGAGCGGCACCGACCTGTACGTATAGTCGCCCTGCCCCAGCCAGGTAACGGCAATTACACCAATGCCCGCCGCTGCCACCTGCGCCATATGCCGCTCTATCACCACAGAATCGGCACTGCTGTACTCCCCTGCCTGCGGATAGTAGTCGGCACCAATATCGCCATCGCCAGGAAAGAATTGCTTTGTTGTGTCTTTATCGTTTTGCGGCATAACGGGATGTGCCCAATGATGGCGCTGACCATCTATAGCAGGACTGCCATACCAATTGTAGTAAAAACAAAAAGCATGGTAGTTGAGGTTGTTAGCCTTTTGTCCCCGGGCTACTATACCAGCTACCAGCAACAGGATGAATGCTATGCTTTGTTTCATAGTTAAATATAAGGAGAAGATAGGTGCTGTAAAAAAGAACAGGGGAAGCACGCCTCCCCTGTTCTACCGATCTTACCGCTGCTGTGTAGCCATATTCTTTCTTTGTATGATAAAGTTGATCAAACTCCAAAATAGCAGAATAAATACCAGGGTCAATGCAGCATCGATACCGATATATTTTTTGGCAAGAATAATGGCAACAAGCAGGATGAACCTGACAATTATCAGCCAGCGGTTAGTGTTTAGTTTAAAAAGTGATCTATCCATAATAGTATGTATTACCACGACCAGGCCGCGAATCCTGAATATAATGCTCCGATACAAACAGCACCGGCAACAGTGCCAACGCCGGGAGCCGCAGAGCCCCACGCAGCACCATCCAGAGCGCCCATTGCATCAGCAGCAAGAAAGAGCCCTACCTTCTTTGATCTGTCGCTCATCGTAGCTTTGAAACCTACACTGCTGAGGTTGGGATAGTTAACGGCCAGCGGCCAATTGTCTATTTGTGCATTCCAATAGGTCCAGCTGCTTTCTGTAACACCAATGATCGCTGCTAATTTTTGCTTTGAAACATTATCCAAAGCGGGATCTGCCGACATCAGACCGAATGTCTGCTCGCATATGCTCATGATATCTATCGTTTCGTTACCGTTCACATAGGCTCTTACTGCGTCTACTATTCTTTGTGCATATGTTTTATATAAAGTAGGCGGCAGTGCATCAAACCTGTTCAGGTGCAACATTACTGCCAATGTACCGGAATTATAATCGTTGACAACAACACCGGGTGCTACGTTCCACAACGCTATGGTTGTAGGCGTGTCGACATTTAAAAAGAACGTTTTGGTCCAGGTCAACTGGCTGTTTACGTTAGCTGCTGAATTGTCAAGAGAAAGCACACCTGAGTTATACGCACCAAGTGCGGCGGCCAGGTATTGGCCGTGCGTCTGAACTGCGAATATTTTAACTGAATTCAAATTCCCGGGGTCCGGCATCCTGGCTAAACTGACCGGGGAGCTATAATTGTTCTGAGATGTACTACCGGCAGGAGTAGAATTATCTTTTTTACAGGCAGTAAAGGCAACTACAGTGAATAAAAATGCTGCTGTAACAGCGGAAAAAACTGTTCTCATTTATTGGTGGTTTAGTTTACGTTAGATGATGTTGTTTGAGCCTACACTGATTGTCAAAAACCTTTCAGTTCCACAGTAAATATTCCTCCAAGAGACATTTTTTATATGCTAACAGCTATATGCTCTTACGGTTTTTACCCTGTTATCGATCGAATGCATGTTAAATCTACAATACAATTTTAACGACCAACAACTAATTAACATATAATATTTAACTCATCATTTAACTCGATCAGATTGTGTTGTTACAGGAAATCGTCCATGGAGAAGTTGATGCTTACTTATGTAGCATCTGCAATGCTGCATCCAGCCCATCCTTTGCTTCTTTGTAATTGGGATTAGTGACGAGTGCCTTCCTGAATGCATCAACTGCCTCTTGATATTGCTTATTGCTAAACAATGCGCCACCCAGGTTATACAGCACATCAGCATTGTTGGTATCTACCAGCAAAGCCTTTTTGAGCATGCGGATAGCACCGCTGTAGTTTCCTTTTTCACCATAGTTATGCCAGGCAGCGGATATATACATGCCGCATATGGCAGAGGACAACGCAGGGAGCTTATCGTATTCCGGGTAAATGTCACTTGCCTTGTGATAGTAGAACGCAGCACTGTCCAGTTTGTTGAGCTCCAGCATACACACACAGAGATTATAATAACACTCTGTACACCGGTCGTCCCAGGCCAGCACCTTTTGTGCATACTTCATCCCCGCTCTTACATATTGCTCTTTGTGGGCCGAGTCTTGCTTTCCTTTGTCGATATTATCGCCTGAGAGGCTCATGTAATACGCTCCAAGACTATCGATCTTTACTGACCTGAACTCATAGTAACTGTCGCCCACATAATACAATAAGGCAACACTTTTGCGATACAGCGTTACATCTTTGCTCTGCAATTCGCTGCCCGACATTTTGTACAGCCCTTCAGGGGGCAAGTATCCATTATGCTTGCCGGAATAAGTAAGCCGGTAGCCTTCTCCATTTTTTATAAACCTTATGATACACTGCCTGCAGGTATCTGTGTGTTTGGCATTCACAAACGACAGGAACCAATCCTGCCCTACATCGGGCAGTTGAGCCAATGACGTATGGGTTGAAAGCAACAGTGTGATACAGCATAAGCATTGCAGCAATAGCGATCTGAATGGGGCTTGCATGACCGTAAGGTACAACATTTAGATCGGAGGGCATGAACCGAACCCGAACCTAACATGAAAGAAAACTGCTAATTTCAGCGAAACGGTAACACCATGAGAAAACTGATATTCGGCATCAACCTGACCATAGACGGCTGCTGCGACCACACCAAGGGCCGCGGCAATGATGATGTGCACAACTATTTTACGCAGCTGATGCGCGAGGCTGATACGCTGCTGTATGGCCGTAAGACGTATGAGCTGATGGTACCCTTCTGGCCCGATATGGCCCGACAGAACAATGCACCTACACCAGCCATCAACGACTTTGCACAAGCATTTGCCGCCATTAAGAATATTGTAGTATGCTCCCGCACGATCGACAAGGTGGAAGGACATAACACCAGCATCATTCGCGATAACCTGCAAGAGGAAGTACTGCGACTAAAGCAACAGCCGGGCGGCAACATATCTACCGGTGGCGTAGACATACCATCGCAACTGATAGCTATGGGTCTTGTAGATGAGTTGCATATAATGGTGCAGCCAATAATAGCCGGTGCCGGCCGTCGCTTTATGGACACTACCGCGCTTGCTGAAAGCCAGGACCTGAAGCTGGTTGCATCTAAGGTGTTTGATTCGGGGTATGTAGCGTTGAAGTATGTGAAGGAGTGAGGGAGCGGCATCGCTACCACTCCCGTTCTAATACACCTTACAGCAATTACTTCTTTATACTGGCCAGGTTCTTTTTGATCTTCATCATTATAGAGTCGGGCGTTACCCTTGGCAGATTGCTGATGAACCAGTTCATAAAGCCTACTACCTTTTTCCCTTTACCATGCAAGAACAACTCAACACCTGCCCTGGCCACCACAGATGCCGGCATGGGCTTGTTGGTGCTCATGGCGTTGGTTTTACGCATGGCATCACTGTGAAATGGTGTCTCTACCGTGCCGGGACATAGTGCCGTTACTACCACGCCGCTGCCATCCAATTCTGCTGCAATGGTCTCGGTATAGGCTAATACAAATGCCTTGGTAGCAGAATAGGTGGAGTAATACGGAAAGGGAAGAAATGAAAGTAAGGACGCCGTATTCATAATACGCCCTTTCTTGCGCGCTACCATGTCTTTACCATATAATTTGGTAAGGGCAACAAGGGAAGCAACATTCAGCTCGATCATTTTCAACTCCTCATCCAGCGGCACTTCCTCGAATTTGCCATATAGTCCAACGCCTGCATTGTTTATCAACCCGCTCACCACAAAGCCACGCGACCTGGTGTGGTTATACAGATCGTACGCTTCTGATACCTGCGAGAGATCGACCGGCACATATTCTACATCAACACGGTACTTTGATGACAGTTGCTGTTGCATATCCTTCAGCTTTTGCTCGCTCCTGGCTGCTATTACCAGGTTGTGTTTTTTTGCTGCCAGCTGCAGTGCCATTTCATAGCCAATACCGGTAGATGCACCGGTGATCAAAATGTATTCTTTCATCTTTTTATGTTTTTTAGTTTGCTATTTTATCCTGGTCCAGGTGTCTGTGCGGCCAAAGAGCGAGATGCCTACGTAGCCCCGCATATTGAGCTGATCGGGCGACTTGAGGGAGACCTTGCATGAGTATGTCTTGCCTTCCCTCGGGTCGTAGATGGTGCCATCGTCCCATACGTTATCGCCATCAAATACCAGGTCGTTCAGGATGACCAGGCCCACCACATCGCGCCCCCTTAATTTACTGTCCGGGTTTTTAATGTCCTTAGTGGCACTTCCGGAACCCCAGAGAATTTTTCCGAAGTATTTGCCATTTTGCCTGAATATCTCGAAGCGGGTATCCTTTTTACCGGATAGCCATGTACCCAGTATGGCATCTCCCTTTGCTTGTGCAAACGCCAACGGGCCAACTAAAAGAAGCATAAGTGTTACCACTACCCATTTCATTTTCTGCATGATCTTTTGTTTTTAAGAATGAATAATTACTGGTCAACAAGTGCGCTAACGTTGTAATAGCGGTGCCTGCTGACGGAGCAAAAGTAGCATGCAGCCAGGCCGACATTGGTAAACAAATGTTTATAAATACCGCGGCCGGCCAATTTATTTCACACCTCCTTATTCCTGGTAAAAATGAAAAACGACTTGGCGATAAATGACGCCGGCGCCCTTGTATACAGATAGCATTCTATGGCAATATTCTCTTCTGTAATGTCCAGTATATCGCACTCAATAGTAAGTGCTGTGGCATGCTCTTCCCTGAACAAATAGAAAGAACTGATCAACAGTTCGGGAAAGCCACGGGCTGTAGCCAATTGATAGGCGTGCAGCAACAGCCTGGGCTGGAACGATGCAGCGTTTCCGCCAGCATTCTCGAAGAAGAAGGATTCAGTAAACTCAAATTCATAACTATGTGCCATTGTTCTTTTAGCACAAAGTAGCGCCGTAATTACTGAACGGACATAAACAAATGTTTATACTTTCCCCTTTACGAAATCTTCTTTTTTCAGTCTGCTTAAATGAATAGGAGAAATGCCTAAGTAAGAGGCGATCATGTACTGCGGTACACGATTGTGAATGTTGGGGAAAACATCAGTGATCGCATCATAGCGCTGTTTGGGTGTCCTGGCATATTGATTGATGATCCTGTTATCCTGGTAGGTGAAATAGTATTCTGCTATCAGTCGACCCAGCTTCTGGCCTTCTTTAAGATTGGCGTAGCCCCACTCTATTGTAGCTCTGGGCAGCACCACCACCTCTGTCTCCTCAATAGCCTGCAGCGATGAGATAGACGGAGTTTGGCGCAGGAAGCTGGTATAGTCTGCGATGAACTGGTTTTCCAAAGCGAAATGAATGGTATGGTCCTCCCCATCGTGGTCGGTGATCACCACACGTAAAATGCCCCTGTTGATGAAGTACACATCGTTGGCCACCCTATCGGGCTTATTCAGCACTTCCTGGGGCTTACAGGTTCTTACTGAAGCGCCCTGTAACAGCAATTGCAGTTCAGCATCAGCAATACTGATCATTTGTTTGATAGCTGATCTAATAGCGGCAAATGACTCCATACCAGATATTTATACAAAAATAAGGCATGCGGGGTTTGGTGCAAGTATGGTGGCTTGTAGAGATGTAGAAAACGAATGTTATTGCTATGATGATCGACAAACAAAACGGAGACCAACATCGCTATTGCTCCAGATTGCGGATCATCGCAAACAACATTTTGGACATTTCTTCTGCTTGGGTGTAGAGATAGGTAAATACTTCACCTGGTAACTGGCCGCTATCTCTGAGTATATCAAATACAGCAACACATTCGAATACTGAACCTCGTGCAATTACACAGAAGTTCTTCCTATCGGCCTTGCTAAAGCGACTGGCGCCTTCTGCGATGTTAAGCGGCACGCTCAATGATGCTCTGCGAAGCTGGTTCTTTGTTACCCCATCCAGTGTTTCAATACTGAGTACAGCTTTATTTACTGCCAGGTTAAATGCTTTCGCTTTCTTATAAACTTCGAGGTTTTCAAAATCGAACATGGTGAAGTGTGAGTGTGGGTGTGAGTAAAAGAAGAAAAGTTCAAAGTGAGGTGTTCGCTCTCGCTCTCACACTCACTTTGAACTTTGTGCCCAGGACTGGATTCGAACCAGCACATGATTGCTCACGCTGCGACCTGAACACAGTGCGTCTACCAATTTCGCCACCTGGGCTTCTCTGGATTTGCATTCAGGGAGCGCAAAGATACGCAGTTTTTATTACCTGCCAAATAAATTTTCGCGGGGCAATAATTTTTCTATTACAGGCAACCTTTTAGGTGCAGGTCGCATATCTTTCTATGTACACGCACGCAGCAATTGATGACAGAACAGAAGGCCATAGAAGGTTGCAAAAGGCAGGACAGGATAAGCCAGAAATACCTGTTTGACGCCTACTCTGATATGATGCTGACGCTGTGTGTGCGCTATGTAAAGAGCCTGCCAGATGCCGAAGAGCTGATGTTGAATGGCTTCTTTAGTTTCTACAGGTCGATAGACAGGTTTGTATATAGCGGCACGGGCAGCCTGGTGGCGTGGCTGAAGAAAATAATGATCAACGAGTGCCTGATGTTTTTGCGCAAAAAGGGTGCTTTAAAGATGAATGAAGAACGCGCAGCAGAGGATGTGCCCATAGACAGCAATGTTGCCGACAACATAAGCGCCGGCGAGATCTTCAAGCTCATCACTACCCTGCCCGATGGATACAGAACGGTGTTCAACCTGTTTGCGATAGAGGGTTACGGACACAAAGAGATAGCCGAGATGCTGAACATTGCAGAGGGCACATCGAAATCGCAACTGAACAAAGCAAGGGCAATATTGCAACAGCTGGTGAAACAAAACGGACATTACCATGAACAGTAATACGGCAGAGGAAAAGATAAGGATGAAGGTGGAGCCGATGAGCACACTGCAGGCAGGCATTGTATATGGCCATGAAGAAGCCTGGGACAAGCTACAGGCAAGGCTTGATGCAAAGCCCGCACGTAAGGTGCTGCCATGGTATAAGGTAATGGCCGCCGCTGCGGCGCTCTTATTGCTCTGCGGTACGGGCTACCTGCTATTGAGGGATAACGACACTGTAACACAACAGCCAGACAACGGCACCTTACCCACAACCGAAAGTCCACTATCTCAAACACCAGCTACAGATCACAGGGTTGCAACACTACAAGATACCTATACACATATAACAGTACGCACAGCCCCTATACACCATCACCACCAACCGCAACCAGTGCAGCAAGTGGATGAGCCTACACCTGTTGTGCTACCAGAAGTAACGTACAGCCCGGAGCCAAAAGTGCAACCTACTCCTGCTCCCAAAATGAAGGTGGTACACATCAACGAGCTGGGACAGCAGGAAGAGAACACAGCACATTATGCATGGGAAGAAAAGAATCCGTTCCCGCACATACAGTTCCGGATGAAGGTGGTCCACATCAACGACATAGGCCGCCCGCTACGGCAGGAAGACTATATGCGCACTATAGAAAGGACCACAGTATGGCGCCTGCCGTTTGGCCACAAGAATAGTATGTACAATGCTAACGAGCAACCCGGCAGCCTGTTCCGTATCAACTTATCAACTAACCGAAACAATGAGAAAGCTACTTTTAATACCGGCACTGACATGGGCACTGACAGCACAGAGCCAGTCGTTTATTGAGCGGGCAAACGCGCACAAGGAAACATCGTTCGAAGTGAATCGCGATCTTGTTTACCACCAACACGTAGTGGACCTGCAACACCATGAACAGATGATCATTGAAGTGACGGACATAACCGACTATACGTTATTGAAACATTTTGATTCGCTGGTGGAGTCCGCACTTAATGATGTTGTTTTCTACAAAGACTCTGTGCAGCTGCTGGAACATGTGCGTATAGACTACGATGTAAAACTGGGCAGCGACGACATACTGATACGCTGCAAGCGATATAAGCCGAGCGCAGACGTGTATGTAAAACACAGCGGCAGCATGAGTGCTATGAAGATAGACAGGGACACCTTCCGCATCATCATCCGCAAACCGCTGATAGAGCACCATATGCCTGAACATATGTACGACTACCCGGTGCAGGTAACTTTTATATTGAACAATTATAACAACCTGCGTAATATACTGGCCGACAAAGGGCTGCTGACACAAAGCATAGATACTATGATGCATGCGGTGATACCTAAACGCGCCAGCACCAACCTGGAGCAATACCAGACCTATGCAGAGTATTATCCTTACAGCTATCATAAAGCACTTTACGTAAAAAAGATAGACACCGAGCCGGGAGATAACCGGAAGAAGATACTATACTGATACGCCACAACACCTCTTACTTAAAATAAAACCAGACCGACAATGAAAAGACTGATGTTATTGACAGCGCTTATACTGATAAGTGCTAAGGGAATGCTACGCGCACAAACCAACAACACAATAGCGCAACCTTCCAAAACAGACCAGGCCTTTAATCCTTGCGAAAAATGCTATATCCACATAAAGGATATAGTGCTGATGAAGGACGAACGGATGACGCTGGAACTGTTCCGGATAGAAGACTATGCGCTGTTCAAAAACATGGACTCGATCTTAATGAACTTCAGGAAAGACATTACCTTTTATAAAGACTCGCTGGACAATAACGGCATTGGCAATGTGCGCATAGACTACGTGTACAACCTGAAAAACAATACCAGGAAGATACGCTTCCACAAATACCCGGCCAACGGCGCATCATTTGTACAGCAGAACAATGATGTATCGAAACTGAAAATAGAGCAGGACACCGTGCATATAGTACTGGAGAATACCATGCCGCTGAAACAGGCAACCTACGTAAAGGTGAAGGGCGCCCTGGGAAAGCAGTTGCTCAGCACCTTTCCCTACAGCATACAAGCCACATTCGTACTGAACAACTACACTGATGTAGACCATCTGATTACCGACAAGGCAGAGATAAAACGGATAATAGACACGCTGGAAGAAGCTAAGAAACCACTAGTAGGCAAAAGAGGACATGTGGGCGTCGTATCGTCTGTCTACAGGCCATACCTGTCGCAGAATATGAAAGAGCATTGGCGCCCTGCCATAATAAAGTATCGGCAATATATCGGCATCATTAAAGACGAAAATGATTACCAGGGCAGCAGTGACTATCTTACCGTTGACATGAATGTAGGCATAGGCTTGCTGCGGAATGCCCTTGCCCCTACTGCCGACCTGGGATTACAAATAGTAAGGACCCGGAGGCGATATGACCCTAAGGTAAGCAACGCTTATGGCCTGTATTTCCAACCCATATTCCTTTTTGACAAGAACAGCACCGGCGATTACATAACTAACACTAATGCCTTTGTAACGCTGCGCCTGGGCGAGCAAACAAATGAAGAAGGATGCAAAAGACCAATTGCAACGGCATTGGGGGTAGGCTACCTCATTTTGAATAAAGGCAACTATTTCAAGAACAACACCTTTAAGGTATTTATGGATCTGCAACTGAATAAGGCAGTCAGAATTGCTCCTGAACTCATCATTACCGACAATGGCAAACAAATATTCCCGGGGCTAACATTAAAGGTGTTTTAAGCACGCTGCGCAATAAGGATGTAGTGATCGAACACCTTACCCGGCTCCAGTAATATAGCCTTTACTACCTTAAAGCCTTCCCTTACCAGGAAGGCTTTATACTCTTCCATATCGTATTGGTGGGGGTGTAGTATATCGCCGGGGCCTATGCGGAATATACCTTTCATCAGCTGATCTTTATGGGCATCTATAGATACTATTATCGTACCCTTATCATTGGCCAGGGAGGCCAGCTTTGTAAAGCCCGCCTGTATATCGTTGACATGGTTGATGGCGTTCATGCAGAACACATAGTCAAAGCGATCTGTAGTGGTGAAGGTCTCCATAGGGCTGGTGATGAAATGCACACCAGGATAATCGGAACGCGAGAACAGGGGCAGTGTCTCTTCATACTTGTCCAGTAGCGGATCTACAGCCACCACACCCGCATCGGGGAACATAATGTATATGCCCGCGGGGCCACAGCCCATGTCTATTATCTTATCTCCGGGCTTTATGGTGAAGACGGCGGCGCAATCATCAAGTTGCTTTTGCCAGTAGATGCGCTTCTTGCGTAGATACTCAGCCTTGTCTTTGCGGCGCAGGTATACCCTCCACCACAATACCTCTACAAACTGTGCTGCCTTCCAACGTAAACGCATGACGGGTTAAAGGTAAACAGAAAGGACATAAAAAATCCCGGTAGCATGCTACCGGGATGTGTATTGTATTATCTGAACGAATTAGAGTGTACGTTTTACTTCCACTTCTTCGTAACCTTCTATTATATCGCCTACTCTCAGATCGGCATAGTTCTTAATGGTCAAACCACATTCGTAGCCTGTAGCCACTTCCTTCACGTCGTCTTTGAAACGCTTCAGTGAGGCAAGCTCGCCGGTGAATACCACTATACCATCGCGTACCAGGTTCAGCTTGCTGTTGCGGGCAATCTTGCCGTCTTGTACGTAACAACCTGCAATAGTGCCTACGCCGCCAATTTTGTACACTTCGCGTATTTCCACATGGCTGGTAACCTTCTTCTCCACCTTTGGTTCCAGGAGGCCTTCCATGGCGCTCTTGATCTCTTCGATGGCATCGTAGATGATGGAGTAAGTACGTATCTCGATATTCTCCTGCTCTGCCAGCCTTGCCGCCTGTGATGACGGACGTACCTGGAAGCCAATGATGATCGCATCAGAAGCGGTAGCCAGCAATACGTCAGATTCTGTGATCTGGCCCACTGCCTTGTGTACCACATTAACGGCCACCTCATCGGTAGAGAGTTTCTGCAATGAGTCAGAGAGGGCTTCAACAGAACCATCAAAGTCGCCCTTGATGATGATGCCCAGCTCTTTAAAGCTACCGAGTGCAAGGCGACGACCAATTTCATCGAGCGTAATGTGCTTGCGGGCACGTATACCCTGCTCGCGCATGATCTGTGAACGGTGGTTAGCTACTTCCTTGGCATCGTTCTCATCTTCATATACCTTGAACTTCTCACCGGCCTGTGGCGCACCATTCAAACCGAGTATCTGTATTGGCGTAGACGGCCCTGCAGACTTAACGCGCTGGCCACGCTCGTTGAACATTGCTTTGATCTTACCGTAGTACTGTCCGCATGCCACCATATCGCCTTGTTCAAGCGTACCGTTCTGTACGAGGATAGTACTCTGGAAACCACGGCCTTTATCAAGCGATGCTTCGATAACAGACCCTGTAGCGGCACGGTCGGGGTTAGCCTTCAGTTCCAGCAGTTCAGCTTCCAGACCTATCTTTTCCAACAGTTCTTCGATATGCAAGCCCTTCTTGGCCGATATCTCCTGGCTTTGGTATTTACCACCCCAATCTTCCACCAGGATGTTCATCTGTGCCAGCTGCTGTTTGATCTTTTCCGGATCAGCACCTTCTTTATCTATCTTGTTGATAGCAAATATCATGGGCAGGTTGGCTGCCTGTGCGTGCGATATCGCTTCTTTTGTCTGCGGCATTATCGCATCGTCGGCTGCTACCACTATCACACCTACGTCGGCCACCTTGGCACCGCGGGCACGCATGGCGGTGAACGCCTGGTGACCCGGAGTATCCAGGAAGGTGATCTTTTTACCTGTAGAGGTGGTTACCTGGTAGGCACCAATATGCTGGGTGATACCACCGGCCTCACCAGCTACCACGTTAGCACTGCGTATATAATCGAGCAATGATGTTTTACCATGGTCTACGTGACCCATGATCACCACGATAGGTGCGCGAGGCTGCAGATCTTCTTCAGAATCTTCAATTTCCTCTTCCTCGTCGGCGTCCTGCTCCAGGTTAATGAATTCTACTTCGTAGCCAAACTCGCTGGCCACCAGTTCTATTACTTCAGCATCCAGGCGCTGGTTGATAGACACCATGATACCCAGGCCCATACACTTGCTGATGACCTCAGCAAAGCTTACGTTGAGCAGGCTTGCCAGCTCGCTTACAGAGATGAACTCTGTAACCTGTATCACATTGCTGCCATCAGCGTTCTCGGCTGCTGCGCGCTTTTCGGCCATTTCATCGCGCTTGTTGCGGCGATATTTGGCTTTAAGGTTTTTGCTGCGGGTAGAGCCGGTAAGCTTGGCCTGTGTTTCGCGTATCTTATCCTGTATTGCTTTAGCATCGATCTCCTGCTGCTGCTGCGATACCGGCTCGTTATTGAACCTGCGGTTGCCACCAGGGCCGCCACCCGGACGATTGCCGAACTGACCACCGGGACGATTACCACCACCGGGACGATTGCCACCTGGGCCGCCACCCGGACGATTGCCGCCCTGGCCGCCACCTGGGCCGCCAAACGGCCTGCCTGTGCCACCACCCTGCCTGTTATCGCCAAATGGCCTGCCCACGCCACCCTGGCCTGGTCCCCTCTGGCCTTGCTGGCCAGGATTTGCTCCCGGCTGGCCCGGCTTAAAGGATTCCGGTTTCTTTTCTACAGGTATACGCTTACGTTTGCGTTTTTCCCTGTCGCCAGGCCTTGAACCACCCGGCTGTGACACCGGCAGTTCTATCCTGCCTATTATCTTCGGGCCTTCCAGCTTGGGGGCCTTCATTTCTATATGTTCCGGCTTGCCTTCACCATCAGCATCATCGCTGCCGCTGTTATCTTCGGCCGCAGGCTGTGGTGCAGGCGTTGGTGTTGGCGCGGGAGCAGGTGTTTCTGCTACCGGTGCGGCTACAGGAGCCGGCTTTGGCGCTTCTTCTGCCGCTACTACAGGGGCTGCCGCTACAGGGGCCGGTGTTTCTTCAACAGCGGGCGCTTGTTTTTTGGCTGCCTCTTTCTTGGCAGGTTCTGCCGCCTTTTTGGCTGTAGTACCTTTTTTAGGCCTGGACGCGAGGTTCATCTCCTCCAGGTTTATTTTGCCGAGGATGTTAGGACCACCTATTTTAGGTGCCTTCACATCAACATGCTGTGCCTCTTCGGCCTTTGTTTCTGTTTCTTTCTCCGCAGCCTTAGGTGCAGGTGTCTCCTTTACAGGTTCTGCCGGTGCTGGCTTTGGTGCTTCCGGAGCTTTCACCGCCTCGGGGGCCGGTGCTGGTGCAGGGGCCGGTGCCGGTGCTGGCTCTGCAGGCTTTGGTGCCGGTGCCGCAGGCTTTGGCGCATCTGCTACAGGCTGCTCTTTAGGCTTGGCCGCAGGCTCTTCTTTCTTAGCAACGGGCTCTGCTTCTTTCGCCTTTTTGGCCGGATCGAACGCACCTTTTGGCAGAGCGATCTCATCACTCTTCCGCTTTGCTGCTTTATCCTGAGCAAACTCTACCTGCAAGGCATTATACATCTGCTCGGTGAGCTTAGCGCCCGGATTACTGCTCAACTGGAATCCTTTGCCGGTAAGGAACTCCGTCAGGGTCTCTTTACCGATATTAAATTCTTTTGCAGCTTCCAGTAACCTGGGTGTCTTTGTTGATGGTGTTGTCATTTAAACTTTTTCCTTATCAAATATTTTTTCCGGCTATAAAATGTCCCGGACTGCACCGTTCAGCAAACCTACGCCATTTTAAGCTAAAATGAGGTAGAAAGCCGATGCAGCCTGCATTTATTTGCATTTAAAATGCAAACTTCATAAATACCATACCTGCCGAAGGCCAGGCATTTATAACACTCTTTACTATACAAAAACAAAGATCACCCGATCACCGGCAGCTAACAGCCGGCAATATTGTTATTCTTCATCTTTGAACTCTGCTTCCAGTATCGCGCGCAGTTCTTTCACGGTCACATCTTCCAGGTCCGTACGGCGTACCAGTTCTTCGTCCGACAGGTCGAGCACGCTCAGCGCGGTATCGCAGCCTATCTTCTTCAGCTCTTCTATGATCCATGGCTCGATCTCGTCTGCAAATTCTTCCAGGTCGATATCGTATTCCAGTTCTTCCTTAGCATCGCGGAACACATCTATTGAATAGCCTGTAAGTTCCTGGGCCAGCTTGATGTTGACACCCTTCTTACCAATGGCCAGGGACACCTGGTCGCTGTCGAGGTATACTTCAGCTGTCATCTTCTCGTTATCGAGCTTGATGTTATTGATGCGTGCCGGCGTAAGCGAGCGCTGCAACAACAGGGAGATATTATTGGTATAGTTAATAATATCTATATTTTCATTGCGCAGTTCACGAACGATGCCGTGTATACGGCTACCCTTCATACCCACACAAGCACCTACCGGATCGATACGATCGTCGTAGCTTTCTACGGCTACTTTGGCACGTTCGCCCGGCTCGCGTACTATTTTCTTTACCGTAATAAGGCCATCCATGATTTCCGGCACTTCTATTTCCAGCAGTTTTTCCAGGAACGAAGCGTGTGTACGGCTGAGGATGATCACAGGAGAGTTGTTCCTCATTTCTACTTTCTTGACAACAGAACGTACTGTTTCGCCCTTCTTAAAGAAATCTGAAGGGATCTGCTCGCTCTTAGGCATGATCAGTTCATTACCTTCGTCATCCAGCAACAGCATTTCCTTCTTCCATATCTGGTATACCTCGCCGGTGATGATATCACCAACACGGTCAGCATATTTCTTCAGCAGGTTGTTCTTCTTCAGGTCGCCTATGCGGGCAGCCAGTGTTTGCTTGGCAGCCAGTATGGCCCTGCGGCCAAACTCCACTACGTCTACTTCCTCATATACTTCTTCGCCCACGTTATAGTCGGCTTCAATTTTTATTGCTTCGGTATAAGGTATCTGAGCATTCTCATCTTCTACCATATCATCTTCCACTACTTCGCGCCTGCGAAATATTTCAAGGTCACCGGTCTGGTCATTCACGATAACGTCAAAGTTGTCATCGCTGCCGTACTTTTTACGCAGGAGCGTTTTAAAAACATCTTCCAGCACCTTCATAAGGGTAGGCCTGTCAATATTCTCCGCTTCTTTGAACTCCTGGAATGAGTCGATAAGATTGATACTTGGCATATACTTCGTTTTTATACCCTGTTATATAAGGGGGTAAGCCTTTGTTAAAAAATGATTTGAACTACTGTCTTTTTTATGTCTGAAAATGGTATCACTACTTGCACCGGCACTTTCTCTTTTGGCTTTTTCACCTCCAGGGTCAGTTCGGTCTCTGTAACTGCGGTAAGCATACCGGTGGTTTCCTTATCGTCGGCACCGGTAACGGTTACTTTACGGCCTACATTTTTATTGTACTGCCTAAACTGCACCAACGGCTCATCTACACCCGGGCTGGACACCTCGAGCGAGAAATCGCCCTCGGGGAACATACCCGACTCCTCTATCATATGATAGAGCCTGCGGTTGATGAAGATGCTCTTTTCGATAGAAAACCCGCTGTCTGCATCCAGGAAAACCTTGATATTGTTGGTGGGCTTTAATTTGATATTGACCACAAACATATCTGTCCCGTCGAGCAGTGGCTCTATGAACGCGTATATTTTTTGTATTACTTCACTCATATGTAAAAAACAAGGGGACTATTATGTCCCCTCTTTTCAAATTCTGCTGCAAATATACAAAACATTTTTTGAATAATGTTGCTGACTATCCGTAATGTGGTCGTCCCTTTTATGATTTTATATAGAATTAACAGTATATCTGATCGCCCTAATACATATTTAACCTAAAGCAATACCTGCTTCGTCATCATCTTACTGCCGTTTCATCATCATCGCCCGAAAGCGCCTTTATGTGCCCGATACATTTGACACTATGAAAACCACTCAACTCCTTTTTATAGCATTACTGTTATCGTACATGTCGTTTGGAAAAGCAGCGGCAGACTCGGCTGAAGCACCTAAACAGGTGTTCAAGTTCAACCCGGAGTTCTATGTACTGACCAACAAAAACGCCCCGGCCACGCTACTGTGCAATACCATTTTTACGCTGCCCACATTTGCCAAAACGCCCAAACTTACCCTTACCGGCGAAGTATATGTGCAACGCAACGATGCCTTTGGCGAAATGCTGATAGGCCCCAGCTATACGTCGGCCTACTTTGAAGGAGGCGTAATGGTGGGCTTCCAGACGGGCAGGCCCGAGCTGCGCGTAGGCCCCTGGTTCACCGCCAAAGATAAATCGGATCATCTGTCTGTATGGGCCTATTACGAGTGCGGCCCCGAATGGTCTATAAGGGCGGAGGCCACCTGGCGCGTATCTAAAACAACCGACGTAAAAAAGATAAAAATTCGCACAGGGCTTAAGATGTACGAAGAGAACGCAGGCCCGACCCTGAACCTGGAAAAAGGAAAGTCCTACCTGTCCGCAGCGCCTGTTTATGGCTGGAGCGACAAAGAGTGGCGCCTGCTGGCCTCCATAGGCTGGTATATCTAAACAAACCGATCTGCTAACATAACCATATATAACTAACAACAATGAGCCATAGTCATTCTCATGCCGGCTTCTCAGCAAAGCGCGTAGTATCTGCCTCGCTGGAGCACCTGGGCTTCCTTGCAGAAACCATATCGTTCCTCCTCATCATCAACGAGAACAAAGAGCGGTTCAACAATCCGGTATACCTGGGGTTCATTGCCCTGCTTATGCTTTCGGTGTTGTTCCACCACTTCTTTAACATGACCAACCTTGAAGTGATAGACGAACTGGACGCACACGAGGTGGCATCGCTGGGGTATAGCGTAAAGTGGATACAACAAAGCAAACTGGAAGATGCCTTGCGTATAGCCATCTTCCTGATGTTCTCGGTAATATCCGGTGCTATCACCTACATTATTATAGTGGGTATAGAGGCCTATTCCATTACAGAGTCGCTCGACCTTTCTTTGTTCACCAAGTTCTACACCACTGCTTACCTTACCCTTTCTTTCTTCATACTGCTGTGGCATATTGGCGGCATTGTTACCGACTGGAAGACCTACTTCAAGCCAAAGAGAATAGCCGACAGCACTTTGATATCTTTTCCAAAGCTTTTCCCTAATCCGCTGGTGATCTCTTTTGTAAGCGATGTACTGGGCTTCTTTGTGTGGATAGGCATGTTCATGATGCTGGCACTGGAAAAATGGTGGGTGATGAATTTTATAGGTGTGTTCGCCGTACTGTATGTGCTCGTTATCATGCTGCGGCTGTTCAAACATATCTCCATCAAGCTGAAGACAAAGCCATCGCGCTACCTTGTGTATACTGTAGTGGTGCTGGGCCTATCTTTTATAGGGCTGAACAGCGTGATATACATGTACTATAAAGCTACAAGACCCAAGAGAGATGGTATACTGGCCAAGATAAAACACGGCGATCCGTTCATAATAGTAATGGAAGAAGACAGCAAGCCCATGTATTATATGGAGCGCGACACTGTCTGCGGCAAATATGTAGCCTCGGGCTTTGGCTATGCGTTTACAGAACGCCTGGCCAGGGACATGAACGTGGACTTTAAGATACTCACCGCCAGGTTCAACGATCTGCCCGAAAGGCTGTATGATGGCGAGGCCGATATTATTGTTGCCGGCGAGACCGACGAAGTAAGGAACTGCGAAGAGACCGAACCTTTTATAGACACCATAGGCCTGTGCCTGATCGTAAAGAAACAGGATAGTGCTCAATACGCCAACCTGGCCAACCTGAAGGATAAAAAGATAGCCGTGTTCAAAGGGGCACATACAGCGCTGGAATGGGCCAAAGACCATTTTCCAGAAGCGGAGATAGATGCCAGCATGACGGAATCGGGCTGGCTGAACCACTTTAACAGGCACGGATGGGATGCAGTAGTGTATGAATACATGTATGCCCGCGACGAGATAAAAGAACTGACCGAAGAAGGCGTAAAGGGCAACTTGTGCATCCCTATAAAAACGCTGCCGGGTTCTGTACGGCAATTCAGGATAATAGTACCTGCAAAAAATGAAGAGCTGGTACGCGAGCTGAACAAGCATATAGAAAAGATAAAGCACACCCCTTTCTACGATTCGCTGATACGGAAGTATATATTATAAATAACAACGACCAGCATATGCTGGTCGTTGTTATTTTATCCCGGAATTGGCCGTATTTATACTTTACGACATGTTATCATCGATAGCTTACGCAAAATAATAACTACCCTTTTCTATCAGCTTTGCAGCTATGCGCCTGCGCGCATCCTTGGTATTGAATGCCTCGGTTTTGGTGAAGCGTTTGATGCCCATCAGCATCATGCGCTGTTCATCCCCTTCGGCAAAAGCATTGATGGCCGACTTGCCGGAGTGGCTGATGCGGTCTGCAGCATCATAGATGAACGTGCGGGCTATATCCAATGCCAGCGCAGCATTTTCGTGCCCGCTCTCCTGCATCTTCATCGCCCTCAGCAGCACACTCTCTGCCTGGAAGGTGTCTATGGCCATATCGGCTATGTCCATCAGCACTTCCTGCTCGTGCTCTATCTGCATCATCAGCTTCTGCACTGCCCCACCTGCGCACAGCAGTATGGCCTTCTTAAAATTGTCTATCACCTTCTGCTCTGCTGCAAACGGAGTTTCGTCCACGTCAAAATCAGGTATGCTCATCATCTCCTTCTGCACACCCATAGCCGGGGTCATCAGGTCTATACGGCCCTTCATGGCGCGCTTCAGGTACATATCCAGCGTCAGCAGGCGGTTGATCTCGTTGGTGCCTTCAAATATGCGGTTGATGCGGCTATCGCGGTAGGCACGGCTGATGTTGTATTCATCGCTGAAGCCGTTGCCGCCATGTATCTGCACACCTTCGTCTACCACATAGTCCAGCGCTTCAGAGCCCAGCACCTTCAGCATGGCACACTCTATGGCATATTCCTCGGCTGCGCCCAGCAATGCATTGTCATGCTTGCCGTCCGCAGCCAGTTCTTTCTCTTTATCGTCTATCCACTGCGCTGTGCGGAACAAGGCACTCTCTGCTGCAAACAGTTTGATCACCATCTCGCCCAGCTTGTGCTGTATGGCACCAAAGTTGGCTATCGGTGTTTTGAACTGTTCGCGCGTTTTTGCATAGGCCACTGTTGTTTTAAGCGCCAGCTTGGCACCGCCCGATGCGGCAGCACATAGTTTCAGGCGACCTATGTTCAGTATATTAAAGGCTATGATGTGGCCCTTACCCGGCTCGCCCAGCAGGTTATCTTTTGGTATAGCACAATTCTCGAAGAACACCTGGCGGGTGCTGCTACCCTTGATGCCCATCTTATGTTCTTCCTCACCCAACGATAAGCCGGGTGTTCCCTTCTCTACTATAAAAGCAGTGAACTGCTGCCCGTCTATCTTGGCAAATACGGTGAACACATCGGCAAAGCCGGCATTGGTTATCCATATCTTCTGGCCATTCAGTATCCAGCTTTTACCGTCTTCGCTCAGCACAGCCGTGGTGCGTGCGCCCAGTGCGTCCGATCCCGACCCGGGTTCAGTAAGCGCATAAGCACCCTTCATCTCGCCGGTAGCCAGCTTAGGTATGTATTTCTGTTTTTGTTCTTCGGTGCCGAAGTATAGAATAGGCAAAGAGCCTATACCATTGTGCGCCGCCATGGCCACAGCAAAAGAGTGGCCGCCACCCAGGCATTCGTTCACCAGTGTAGCTGTTACAAAATCTTTGCCCAGGCCGCCATAGGCTTCGGGGAATGCTGCGCCCAACAAGCCCAGCTCTCCTGCCTTGTCCAGCAGGCTCTGCATCAGGCCCTCTTTTTTGTCGTCTATCTCTATGATATGCGGCAGTACATCCTTCTCGATGAACTCGTTGCACATATCGGCAACCATGCGTTGCTCTTCAGTAAAATCCTCAGGGGTGAATGTGTTTGCCGGTGCGGACCTTTGTATGAGAAAACCACCTCCCGGGATGGCTGTAGTTGTGTGTGCTTCCATACACTTGTTGTTTGTATAAAGCTACAAAAAAGCACCAATGGCTGGTGTTAAATTACCGCCAACAACATATATGTATCACACACATGCAAACTAAAGCTCTACAACTACAGCACCTGTTGCCAGGTCGTGCATAGCCCTGTGTTCCTCGTTATTGTGTATAGTGAGGAAGGTGAACCAACCCAGCACCATCCGCAGCCAGAAACGGCCAAAGGCATTGAGCAGGGGTATGCGCTCATCCATAGATAACTGCTTGACCCTGATGCCTATAACTAATTGTCCGAGCGTTCTCCCAAAAGTGACCAATAATGGCTCATATGATAGCGCTATGAATACTGCAACCGCCTTCAGAGCCAGGCTTTCGCTATTGACGCTGATAGCAACGTTGATAAATGCCCAGATCAGTCCATACGTAATTATCCGGTCTATGTAGTTGGCCTGGCATTGCTTTAGCAAAGTGGGATATTGATGATCAGTTTTAGGTGTTTTGATGAGTAAGAGCGTTCTTTTCATTAAAATGTAGGTTTGATGTTAGTACCAATCTACATTAAGAAAATGTTAAAACCAAAAAAAATGACGATAAAAATCATTTGATATTCAACACTCTGCACAAAATAAGGGTTAACCCTTAGTTGTTTTCCTGGCCGGCCGGGCTGTATATTGAAAACCACGTATCCGCCCCAGGTAACATGCCGCCCCAACGGTCAACGATTGCTCATGCCACGATGCCTTGATGTCGCCGGAGGGAATATTATTACCCTGGGTAAAGTGAAAACCAACTACCACTTCGTAAGCTTTATAGCCGAAAAGCCCCTTAAAACCATATTGCAGGTAGCCATCCTGGTTATCCCTCAGCGAAGCCAGGTAGCTGGCGTTGGCTTGTGCCGTAAAGGTGAATTTACCTTTGCCCTTGATCATATAATTGACTGCCGGCACCAGCCTCAGAAATGCATATTGCCGTTGTGCACGTTCATCTGTAGCCAGCGATGCCTGCATATTGTAGGCCAGGTAGTCGGCACTGGCTGCAAAACCCAGGCGTTTGGCACTGTCTATTGGTGTCCTTAGTCCGCCACCAATGTAAAAGCCGTTACCATTGTAGCTTTGTGCAGCGTAGCCATTGGCCACATTACGCGATATCACCCACAGCTCGTGTACATACCCTGCCTGTGCAAAGCCCTCCAACAGGTGGCTTTTTGCCTGTGCCATGGCCATCGTGGGCAAACACAACAGGGAGAGCAGTGCGTACTTCATAAGTAAGCATAAAGGTAAATAAAAAAGCTGCCTTTGCAGAGCAGCTTCTTAGTGTCGTTTGTGTTATTATCTTTTAATACTCATCCTCGTTAAAGAAGAAGTCCTCCTGCGTCGGATAATCAGGCCATATGTCTTCAATGCCCTCATATATTTCACCTTCGTCGTCCAGCTCCTGCAGGTTCTCTACCACTTCCAGCGGCGCACCCGAACGGATGGCGTAGTCAATAAGCTCGTCTTTGGTAGCAGGCCACGGTGCGTCTTCAAGATGTGATGCTAATTCTAGTGTCCAAAACATATTGTGATTATTTAATAATTTTTAGAATTTCCGCAAATGTAGTTTTTATTTCAAAAAATCAAAGTCTATTTTATTAAATGGTTATGCACATAACAAAAACTTCTTTTAAGCCACATAGCACATAATACAATACGTTCAAATTAGCCTTTTATTGTGCAATTTTACACAACGATGCTTGCTGTAAAACATGTAGTTAAGAAGTATGGAAATTTCACTGTGGTGAATGATGTGTCGTTTCATGTAGGCAAGGGCGAGATTGTTTCAATAGTAGGGCCATCGGGCGCCGGCAAGAGCACATTACTGCATATCGTTGGTGCATTGGATAAGCCGGATAGCGGCAGTGTAGAGATACGAGGCACCGACCTGCACACACTCCCATCCAGGAAGCAGTCGGCCTTCCGCAATAAGAACCTTGGGTTTGTTTTCCAGTTCCATCATTTACTGCCAGAGTTCAGCGCGGTAGAAAATGTATGCATGCCGCTATGGATAGCCGGCATGAATAAAACACTGGCAGCCAAAGAGGCCGCCGCTATGCTCGATATCGTAGGCCTCAGCGCACGGCTCAACAACAAGCCATCAGAACTATCGGGTGGCGAGCAGCAACGTGTCGCCATAGCCCGGGCATTGGTCAGCAGGCCGGCAATAGTGCTGGCCGATGAACCCACCGGCAACCTGGACAGCGCCAATGCACACAGCGTGCACGAATTGTTCCTGAGACTGAGAAAGGAGCTGGACCAGACCTTTGTAATGATCACCCACAACGACGCCCTGGCACAGATGACCGACCGCATACTCACCATGCGCGATGGGCAACTGGCCAACGACCAACTAACCAACAACAACTAACCATTATGTATAGAATATTACGCACGGTAGTACTGGCCACACTTTTATTCCCTTGTATGGCCCATGCCCAGAAGATAAAGGAAGTGACCATAAAGAAAGGCAAGGAGAGCGTGCCTGCCTTTTGCCTGAAGATAAAGGAAAGCAAAGCGGTAACACAAAAAGTACTGAAGCAGGAGCAACAGGACGCCGGCCTGAAAAAAGGCAAGCACAAAAAAGGTTTTACGGTACATAAAGGTGTGGTATGGCCATACATCAGCAGCACAAAAATGGACTACTGGTACAAGGTAAAAGGCAACCGCAGAAAATCGACCGTTTACTTTGTGGTATCTAAGGGCTATGATAACTACGTAAGTGGCAGCAACGATTTCAACACAGCTTCCAGCGTCAACACCTTCCTTAGCCGCCTGGAAGAGCAGGTAGAGAACCAGAAAGACATAGATGACAAACAGGCCGAACTGGACAAGATAGACAAGAAGAAAGCGAAGAAAGAAAAGCAGCTTGAAAAGCTGAAAGACAAACAACAGTAAAGCGTTGCAACACATCCGACAACAGCTCCCATTTTTGCGCTAAAAAACAGGGAACTCCCCTCTTTGCAGAGCCTTGTGCGCAGGCAAAAAGAGGGGACGATATTCGACCAAGCGTAGCGCGTTGTCGAATGTCGGGGGTGATGAGCACTAAGCATACATTCTTTTAAAAGGGACATATACACAACGAGTCGACCCTTGTCGAAGCATCGAACCAGGAAGCGTTGACTGGGCTCAATACATAAAACAAGAGAGGTGTTTCCGCGGGGAAACACCTCTCTTGTTGTTATAATGCTATATCCTATTATTCTATCACCAACCGTGTAGTAAATACCTTACCACCGGCAGTACCAGACACTGTATATACACCTGCAGGAACATTCAGGCGGAAGGCTGTAGGTGTGTTGGTATTCACCAGCTGCCGCATCACTTCCTGCCCCAGCATATTGATAATAGTTACCTGCACATTGGCATTGTCGCCCGAAGGTATGGTCAATGTAAACACCCCCTGGCCTGGATTTGGCGATATGCTGATAGCTGTTGTACGATCAACAGATGCCACACCGGCAGTAGAACAATCTATCACTTCAACATCCAACTGCGCTTCTGTGTTACCGCAGGCATTGTTTACCGTGTAGATGATGGTAGCTGAGCCAACCAGTGCACCAAAAAAGTTACCCGGCACAAATGGTATAGGCGCCGCATTGATGATACTGCTGCTGCTCCACGTACCGCCGCCAACACCATCAAGATAAGTACCCAGCTGACCCTGGCATATAGTAGTGCTACCAGAGATAGGCTGTGCCGGAATATTCACATTTACATGGTGCGTGGTAGAAGCTGTACCGCAGGCATTGGTTACAGTATACCAGATGGTAGTACCTCCGTTCAATCCGCCATGTACTGTACCACTGGCATCCACATCAGCAAAATCAGGCTCCGAGCTGGACCATGTACCGCCACCCACAGAGCTCACCAATACTATACTGCTACCGGCACAAACGCTGTCGTAACCCGAGATAGTACCGGGATCAGGCAGTGGAGAGATGATCATGGGCATGGTAGCCGACAGTGCGCCACATGCGTTAGACACTGTATACACAACAGTATCTGCAGGGCCTGCACCTGCAGTAAGTGTACCCGATGCATTAATAGATCCTGTTGCAGCGGTATGGCTCCAAACCCCTCCAGCAATACTACCCGAAAAAGTGACAGCAGTACCTTCGCAGGCAGAATCGTTACCGGTCAACGTACCGGCCGTAGTAAGCGGATCTACCACTGTGAACACAGTTACAGAGGTATCTGCGCTGCAGGTATTCGCAACAACATAAGTAAGCGTATCTAGCCCCGCGGCAGCGCCGGTAAGTGTAGCTCCGGAGATAGCGATATTGCTGTTAGTAGCACTCCACATACCGCCCGGTATCACAGGTGTTACAGAAGCAGTTGAACCATTACATACCATAGTGCTGCCGGATGAGAATAGCGCCGACGCGTGCGGCAACACATACACCCTATGGTGCGCAACCGCCACACCACAACCATTTGTCACAACATAGCTTACACTATCAAATCCTCCTGCGCTGACAGCTGTTACCATGCCCGTTGCGGCAACAACCGACAGGTGGGTAGATGCAAACCAGGTGCCACCGGTGCCGGTAGAGGTAAATAGCATGTCAGTTCCCGTGCACATAGTATCTGGTCCGCTGATAATGCCAGCTACAGGCAATGGCGCTACAATAACATATACCGTAGTGATGTCTGTCTGGGCACCATCGCTGATCATTACTGAGAAAGAATCCGCTCCGGTATACCCCGCAGTAGGAATATAAAAGGTGCTGCCTGTATACATCGTATCAGCAGCCGATGTGGCCGAGTAGGTTACGGCAGCCGTGCCATGGGTTGGTGCAGTCACCAATGTCCAGTTTTCGGCATCGCCCATATCCTGATCGTAGGCAGTAAGCAGGTAGTTGATAGAATAAGCACCGCCATTCTGGCAAACAGATAATGTTTGGGAATGTCCGCCTACAAATACCGGGGCGTAACCGGGCGATGCTTTTGCCGCAATGCCAACGCATAGCAATACACAGCAGGCAATGGCAGATAGAAGTTGTTTCATTGAAGACGTATTTACGCGAAATTACCCCCAAAACTTTAAAATATAAAAAATACTTAACCTCCGTTATCTGCTCAGCAGCATACTGATATTGATTTTACCGTACAACCCTACCAGCATTTGTAATGCTTTATTCAGCCTGTATTTTATACTTTGCAGCCTGAAAAACAGCAGCATTGAACAACGCCAACGACCATAAGCTGGAGCGGGGACTATCCCTGGCACAGGCCACCGCCATCAATATGATAGACATGGTGGGCATAGGTCCGTTCATCGCCATATCGCTCGTGCTTACCCAACTGGGTGGTGCATGGTGCCTGCTGGCATGGCTGCTGGGCGCACTGCTGGCCTATACCGATGGTATGGTATGGAGCGAGATGGGCGCCAAATGGCCCGAGGCCGGTGGGAGCTACGTTTTCCTGCAAAAGTTGTTTGGCGGCCGCATGGGCAAGCTTATGGCCTTCCTGTTCATCTGGCAAACTGTGGTGCAGGCCCCCCTTACCGCCGCCAGTGGTGCTATAGGGTTTTCCACCTACCTCAAATACCTGTTGCCACACATCACAGAGCTGCAGCAAAAAATGGTGAGCGGCGGCGTAGTAGCGCTCATGATATTCCTGCTGTATCGCAATATTAAAAAGATAGGCACCATATCGCTCTTGCTGTCTGTTGTCACCATCGTTACCATGCTGTGGCTCATCGTATCTGCCGCAGGCCACTTCAGCTATCACCAGGCCTTTTCTACCGAAGGGGTCAGCATGCAATGGTCGCCCGTATTCTTTGTATACCTCGGTCAGTCGTCGCTTAAGGCCGTATATTCTTACATGGGCTATTACAATGCCTGCCACCTGGGTGCCGAAATAAAAGACCCGGAAAAGAATATCCCGCGCAGTATGTTCATCGCCATCACCGGCATCATGATATTGTACCTCTGCATGCAGATAGCAGTAATAGGCGTGATACCGTGGCAGCAGGTGCGCGATTCTCCGTTCATCGTCAGCACCTACTTCGAGCTTATCTACAACCATGGCGTAGCGCAGGTGGCCACGGTGTTCATACTGTTCATTGCACTGGCGTCATTATTCTCGCTGCTGCTCGGTTATTCCCGCATACCCTATGCGGCCGCTCTCAATGGCGACTTCTTCCCCGTGTTTGCCAAAGTACACAACAAGCATAAGTTCCCGCATATCTCATTGCTCACACTTGGCGGCCTGGCGTTCATATTCAGCCTGCTGTTCCGCATGAGCGATGTCATCACGGCCATTGTCACCATGCGCATCCTTATACAGTTCGTATCGCAGGCCATTGGCGTTATGTTGTGGCACAGAAATAAGCCCGCCGAGCGCAGGCCTTATAAAATGCCGTTGTTCCCGCTGCCGGCCATCATCAGTATGCTCATATGGTTGCTGTTGCTGCTCACCAGCAAGGTGCAGTTCATCCTGGGCGCACTGGCGTATATAGCCACCGGCACCATGGTATACTTTATCATCCGCGATAAACTGGGCAAACCAATAGAAACGAATATTTGACAATAGAAAATAGCTTTTTTGTGAACAAGTACATCGAACAGTTAAAACAGGAAATAGAGCCGATCAGGCAGCAACTCATCAACCACAAAGTATATGCTGCGGTAAATACTCTTGAAGATCTGCAGACATTCATGCAGCACCACGTATACGCAGTATGGGATTTTATGTCGCTCCTCAAAACGCTGCAGCAACACCTCACCTGCACCTCCGTGCCATGGGTGCCGGTAGGCAGCCCGCAAACACGCTACCTCATCAACGAGATAGTACTGGGCGAGGAAAGCGATGTAGATGCACAGGGCAACAGGACAAGCCACTTCGAGCTATACCTGCAGGCCATGAAACAGGCGGAGTGTAACACAACCAATATCCATGCCTTTACGGCCGGCATAATTGCCGGTAAAAGCGTTGACACCTGCATTGCGGAAGCTAACGTGCCTGCTGGTGCTGCTGCCTTTATGCGCAATACATTCGATGTCATTACCACCGGTAAAGTGCACCTGCATGCTGCTGTATTTACTTTTGGTCGCGAGGATCTCATCCCTGGTATGTTCGTCAGCTTTGTGAACGAACTGAACAGGAACACCGATAACAAACTGAGCGTGCTCAAATACTACCTGGAGCGTCATATAGAAGTGGATGGTGATCACCACTCGCACCTGGGCTTCGAGATGACGGCTGAATTATGTGGCGACGACACCACCAAATGGGCCGAAGCAACCACTGCCATTAAACAGGCCCTTCAATATCGTATCGGCCTTTGGGATGCCATAGCCGCCGCCATAGAAAAGAAATAAATAAATAACACTTCCTGCTGGCCGTGTAATTTATATTTGAGCAACAATAACTGGGATATGAAAAGTATAGTTGTATTCTGCGGATCGGCCGAAGGGCACAATAGCATTTACAAAGAGACCGCTGCCGGCCTGGGCAAGCTCCTGGCCACACGTGGCATACGCGTAGTATATGGTGGTGCCCGTGTAGGCATAATGGGTGCTGTTGCCGAGGGTGCCCTGCAAAACGGCGGAGCAGTAACCGGTGTTATCCCCTACTTCCTGCGCACCAAAGAAGTGGCCCACGAAGGTGTTACCGAGCTGATAGAGACCAACAACATGCACGAGCGTAAGCTGAAGATGCACGAGCTGAGCGATGGCATCATCACCCTGCCCGGCGGCTGGGGTACTATGGAAGAGGTGTTCGAGATGCTTACCTGGGCACAGCTGGGCCTGCATACCAAGCCGGTAGGCCTGTTGAATACCAATGGCTACTACAATGCATTGATAGCCCTTTGCGACCATATGGTGGCCGAGGGCTTCCTGCCGGCCTCTGTTCGCAAGATGCTGCTCAGTAGCGACAATGCAGAAGAGCTGCTGGCCATGATGGAAGCCTACGTACCGGTAGACACCCCCAAATGGATAACCAAACAAACCACGTAAAGCGGTTGTAAGCATGTTTGCGGCATAGTTTTTAGTAGGTGGTAGTGAAACAAAACCAATACCATGAAAACTACTATTCATTTATTCAGCAACAGGGTGTTGCTCATTGCAATACTGGCGTTCACTACGCTCAATGCAATAGCACAGGAGGGCGGCGCAGCAGAGTCCAGCACTTCCGCCAACCACACCACCACCACTACCACCACCACCGGCCCCGATATGTCGGCATGGTATATGAACCCCATTGCATGGGTAATAGGAGCAGTAGTACTGCTGTTGCTTATTATCGCCATCGCCCGTAGTGGCAAAAGAACAGTGTCAGATACCGAAGTGTCTCGCACTACCACCACTACCACTACTATAAAAGAAGACTGATATCCTTATAGCGCCCGTATTACGCGGGCGCTATGCATTTAAGGCATCACTATATTTAACCACCCAATTTTACCATTGGGTGGCAACCCGCGTCTTATACCTAATTTTGGAACTCCATTTAAATAACAATGAGTTCCAATAATATTCTTTTCTCCGTCCTCGATCTCGCTACTGTTCGCGACGGATGCACACCAACCGATTCCTTTAGCAACAGTGTCGCTCTCGCACAGCACGCCGAGCAGTTGGGGTACACGCGCTATTGGTTTGCCGAGCATCATAATATGCCCGGCGTTGCCAGTTCGGCACCGGCCTTGCTTATAGGCCATATAGCTGGTAAAACATCATCTATCCGGGTAGGTTCCGGCGGGGTCATGCTGCCGAACCATGCTCCGCTTGTTGTTGCCGAACAGTTCGGCACATTGGCTTCATTATACCCCGGCCGTATAGACCTCGGCCTGGGCCGTGCCCCCGGCACCGATCAGCTTACAGCCTCTGCCATCCGTGGCAAGAACTTTTACGCCGAGCACGATTTTCCGGGCGATATCCGTACACTGCAAACCCTGTTCTCATCAGCCAATAGCAACAGCAAGCTTCGCGCCATACCCGGCGAAGGCCTGGATATACCCATATGGATATTAGGCTCCAGCACCGATAGTGCCGTACTGGCGGCAGCAATGGGCCTTCCCTACGCATTCGCCAGCCACTTTGCCCCCGCGCAGTTCCTTACCGCCATAAAAATATACAGGGAACGCTTCGTTCCGTCCGACGATCTGCAGGAACCTTATGTGATGGCCTGCGTAAATGTGGTGGCGGCTGATACTGATGAAGAAGCACAGCATCTCTCTACATCTGTACTGCAACTGTTCAAGGGCATCATTACCGGCAAGCGCGGGTTGCTACGCCCACCGGTAACAGATATGGGTGCCGACTGGACACCCGAGTTGGAGGCAGCAGTACGACAGATGCTTACTTACGCTATGGTAGGCGGCCCGGCAACTATGGCCGGCAAGCTCCGTTCGTTTATAGAATTGACCGGGGTGAACGAGATCATGGCCACTTCGCACATCTACGATCCCCACGCAAGAATAAGGTCATACCAGATATTTGCCGAGGCAATGCAACAGATCACCACAGATAAATAACAAAAGGGCCGGTAAACACCGGCCCTTTCTATCACTAAAACATACGGTTATTCTTTTATCAGGCGCCTGGTCACCTTCTGCTCACCCTGTGTCAGCTCTACCATGTATACACCGGCTGCAAAGTTGCTCATCGGAACAGTGAGCACACCGTTCTGCTTAGCACCCAGGTCCTGGCTGTAAATGCTCACACCGCTCACATCCATTATCCTCACGCTTACATTGTCTTTGCTGCCCGATGTGAAGGTGATCTGCACATTATCACTGGCAGGGTTTGGTGCCATGGCCACTTCCAGGCCTTTAACTACAGCTGCCTTTGTTGGCTTCAGGCTCAGCTCGAAGCGATCTTCTCCCTGCGTAGCCTTGTCCTTGCCGATAGTGAACTTGTACTCGGTGCCTTCCTTCATATCCACATACTTGTTCAGCAGCTTATCATGCAGGGTTACTGCGCCACCTTCCGGCACGTTGATAGCCTCAGCACGCAATACAAAATCCTGCTGGTAAGCACTCTTGATACCCAGCGGTATCACCTTATCTCCTTCGTACGGACGGGCGTCTACTGCCATCCTGCGGCCATCGCTGGCTATACTGTAGAAGTTGAAGTCGAACCCAGCCGGCTTGATAGCATCCAGCAGTTTATCTTCTGCGTCAGTTGCTTTATCATTGAACTGCAGGCTCAACATATCCCACAGGTGATTGTTCGTATCATAGATATTGAACCTTACTGAATTGGCAGGAGCGCGGAACAGGTTCACCGTCCTGTCTGCCGACTTGTACGACTCTATAAAATCAAGATGCGCACCATCATGGTCTGCCCTTACCTGGAAACTGGTATTAGCAGGTATATAGAATGGCTCAGGACCTGATGTACCGATAGGCACCACCATATACTGGCCGCCTGCACCCAGCGCGGGGTTCCATACATAGAAAGCAAAACCTGTTATCTGGCCTGCCTGTCTTGCATAGTAGGCCGCTGTACCTAGGTCCACCGGCGATGGATACGGATTGCTCAACTGGTTCAGCGTCTGGTTGGCTGTACCACGCTTCAGGCGGATGCTCACCGGCCCCTGGTTCACATGGCCCATCATCTTGGCGATAACAGACGATGGGGTATAGGAGCCATAAGAGCCCACCCAGCCCAGGCCTTCACCCTTGCTGCCGCGGAAGAACACACGGATACCCTGGCCGGGGTGCAACAGGTTGGTATCTGCCGTTCCGGGCCTGATGTCATTAAATGATCGCCATCCCGGGTCGTAACCGGTAGTGTCATCTGCTGAACCATAAGGGTTATGCCAGTATGCTGAAGCCGCATTGGTTGTAGTGGTGGTAAAGCCATTAGCAGACCCGCCGGGGCCAGTAATGTCAATAAACGGCACCAGCTGGCTCATAGATATCGTATCGCTGAACGAATGGCCCCAGAAACGGTACCTGCGGTAACCACCCTGCACATACTGGTCGGTCTTTACCCTTCCGGCTACTGCAGCACCCGATGCCGGTATCTCGGCGATACGCGCCGTTGCATTGGTATCGGTCGATAGTAACTCCAGGCTATCGTTGGTAGTAAGCGTACCCACACTCAGCGTAAGCGTGCTGCCTATCATCATGCGCGAGCCGACCTGTATCGTAGCACCGCTGGCATTATTCAATACTACATTGTTGATAGTACCTATACCGTAGATCTTCTGCGCACCGGACCCATTCAATATCACCTTTCCACTGCCCGTTACAGAACCAGAGTTGTGGATATCACCTTTCACGCTCAGGTCCGATCCGCTGCTCAGTGCAATCACACTTCCCGAAGCCACATCCAGGTCTTTAACAGCCGCCGAAACAGATGTTGGCATTACCGGAGGATAGCTCATATTATTAATGATAACGCTGTCCGTATTCGTAGGTACAAATCCGCAGCCCCAGTTGGTCGCTGTGTTCCAATCGGTCTCATGCCCCGTTGTACCACCTATCCACTCCATCTGTGTAGGCGTAATAGTTACGGTATCATGGTATATCGTAGCAGCACAAGCCGGTGCTGTCGCACTGACTATATCGTAAGCGTGAGGACCGGAAATAGGACCGGTAGACAATGAATACGTCGTGCCGGAGAAAGTAAAGTGCTGTACAGACCCGCCATCAACTGTATAATTCACCGTAGCGCTATCACTGCCTGTAAAGTCAATACTACCCGCATGGTTCACACACGGTGTTGTAACAGAATTGACACTCATTACAGGAGTAGCATAGGAGATGATGTGCACTGCATACGGATCGCTGGTACAAGAACCATTCGACACCGTCACTGTACCATCAAATGACCCAATGCCTCCCGATGCCGGCATGACCAGGTTGAATGACCCTCCGCCGAGCGATGCGTTTGGCAGATCGTTGATACCCGCTGCATTGGCTGCCGGGCTCCAGTCTACACTGTAGCTGGTAGGCCCGCCGGTAGCACTGTAATAAGGTACAGGCACAAGCGTGATGCCCTCACAACGGTTAGGCACGGCACCTAAAACCACAGATGGCACGGGGTTGGTGGTCACATTGACAAACGACCCTGCATCATTACAACCTGTACCACTATAATGCAGGGCAAGTGAGTACAAATTCGTGCCTGCCAGCGTTGGCGTAAGAACGGGGGATGTAGCAGACGATCCCGTTACCGTAGTAATGGCCGACCCGCTCCATGTATAAGTAGCTGTGCCGAAACCACCAGATGTGGTCGAAGTGATAGTAAGCGAAGAGCCCGCACATGCCGAAGTGAAGGATGGCGTGTTGGATGTAACAGATGGCTGCGCATATACGTTCACTGTTGATGATACCGCAGGTGTTGTTCCGGAGCATCCAGATCCGGAGTAGTTGGCCACCACGCTGTATGCACCGGTTACCGTTGGTGTTACTGCCAGCGTAGTGGTGCCTATAGCGCTTACAGTACTGCTGTAGCCGCCAGGCCCGCTCCACACATAAGACACGAACGAACCTGCCCCGCCCGATAGTGCACCAGCAGTAAGCGTTACCGTACCGCCCGAGCATGCATCGGTAGCCGAAGGAGTAACACTGGCTACTACAGGATCAGCATTTACAGTAACTGTAGCTGTAGACGTACGCCCGGTACAAGCACTGTAAATATCATTGGTCTGCACTGTATATATCTGTGTAGCAGATAAGCCTATGCTCGACGGACTGGCAACAGATGTGCTGGTGAGCGCCGTAGCCGGAGACCATGCATAGTTATAGCTTGGTGTCGCAAAGCGCCAGCCCTGCGGTGCAGCGCTGGTCACTGCATAGTTGGCATTGTTCTCGCCATTAGCTGTGATCGCTGTAGTGCCGGTAAGGTTCTGCACACCACATGTCTTGGTCGATGCTGCCGTGTTAGACACCATCACTTCAATATTATTAGTGGTCTCATGCAGCACCACCTGGCCTGTATTTGTTGATAGGCCCGATGCATCTGGTACCGCATTATAGTTAATGATGAATGTACGGTTAGGTGCCGATCCCATCACACCATAGGTTATTGTGCCGCTGCTCAGCGTCATATCATGCCAGAACAAGGCTATCATATTCTTAGGTATAGAGCTACCTGTTGCAGGCAGCGATACCGGCGATGATGCGTAGCTCGCACTCAGCGTACCGAAGTTCACATAGCCGTTCGGCGATATGTTCACAGAAGTATAGTTCGTGCCGAACATATTGAATGTAAAGCCCAGGCTCACGTTGATATAGCCATCATCATACCCCCCGGTCCAGCCCGACGCACTGTTGAGCGTTGTTGGCGACAACAAGGTAGCAGCGGCGTATGGTATCGCGTTCACCATAAATGATGTCGGAGCATTCACCACATCAGACAATACGCTGGTACCACCATCACAGATCACAGCAGGGCTGGCGCCCACAGTTACAGTAGGTGTGGCATCCACCGCCAGGTTTACCGACGATGAGGTAGCACAACCGCCTACAGTAGCCGTAAAGCTATACGTACCCGATGCATTAGTGCCAACGCTCGAAATAGTTGGGTTCTGCAACGCAGATGTAAAGCTGTTAGGCCCCGTCCACGAATAAGTACCGCTGCCCGATATGGTAGCCGTAAGGCTGGCCGTACTGCCCGAGCACAACGGCCCGTTCGTTGCCAGCGCAATAGACGTACCGTTAACAGACATTACCTGCGTGGCCGGCGTACCGCAACCCGTAGAATACATTATGGTTGCCGAGCCATTGCTCACACCTGTAACAGCACCGGATGAGGTAACCGTAGCAATAGCAGAACTACTGGTCGACCATGCACCGCCTGCCGGTGTACACGACAGCGTTGTTACACCACCTACGCATACAGACGAACTGCCGGTAATGGTGCCTGGCGAGTTATTGCTTACTATCAGGCTCCTGGCCACGCCACACGATCCGATAGTATAAGATATGGTGGTCGTACCTGTAGAGGCGCCGCTCGTCACCACACCGGTAGACGAGTTGACAGAAGCTGCGAACGTATTGGTGCTGCTCCATGTACCACCACCTACTGTATTGCTCATAGTAGTAACCGAACTGATACACAGCTCAGACACACCACTGATGGCAGCAGGCGTAGCATTGGTAGTGAATGTTGCAGAACCAACAGAACCGCAAGGGGATGTATAATTGATGGTTACAGTACCTGCACCTGTGGCATACACAACACCCAATGATCCGTCTACCGTAGCCACAGTAGCATCAGTTGTAGACCATGTGCCCGATGGTATATTAGCGGTCAGTGTTCTTGTTCCACCCACACACGCACTCAGCGTACCGGAGATAACCGGCGTAGTATTGGCATTAACAGTTACGTAAGAAGTAGTAACAGGCGCACTGGTGCACCCTGGGTTAGGGTAGGTAACCGTAAGGCTGTATATGCCGCTGGCTGATGTTGTAGCAGTAGTGAGTGAAGCAGGCGATACTGTAGGCCCTGTACCGCTACTGGTGTATCCATTAGGACCGGTCCAGTTATATGATGTCAGGGTGCCGGCACCCGATGGTGTTCCTGTTTCGGTCAACGTAAGCGTTGCGCCTTCGCAAAGTGAGCTTGGCGTTGCGGCAACAGTACCTGCGGTAGGCAATGCATTAACGGTAGCAGTTACAGCAGTGCGCGCACTCAAACACCCCGCCACCACCTGGAAATTATAGAAGTAGAAATAGGTGTTAGGATCCGTGCTCGATGTTAGTGTGATAGTTCCGGTTGGTGTTGAATAGGGGAATGAGAAACCACTGGTATTCGATTTCATTGTATTGGCAGTATTAGTAAGACTGCCAAATTCCAGCTGATAACTGCCGGGCGCAAGGTACGTGTTGAACGTTACCGTCTGTGGTCCCGTAGTTGTACTGGTAGTTCCTGATATCGTATTGAGCAGTGTTCCCGCTGAACTATATATGTTTATTGTAAATGCCCTTCCCGAAGAATTTGGGTATATGTCCACAGACTTTAAAGTCAACGGAGTATTCACCGTAAAGTTGATACCGGCATTATTAAATGTTCCGAAGAACCTTGTTGAGCTTGTTGTACCTATTGCCGTCGTATTGGGCCCTACCGCTTCTGGATTACCATAGTTACCAAATGAATCAGCAACATAGAACGTAGTTGTAGATGAGATAGAAGGGGTAACAAAAGAAGAGCCGGCACCAAGCGTCGTACCTCCTGTAGCGGTACTAAACCATTCCAGCACGGTGCCGGGGGCGCCCGTAGCAGACAGCGTAACAGCACCTGCACCGCACCGCACTACCGGCGACGGTGGTGTGACTATATAAGGGTTGTATGCTGTGATACCGGTTGCTGTTGTTGTGGACAGCAGTACTCCGTTACAATAGATCCCCGATTTGTAATTTATCGTTCCTGAAGTAGATGCTATCGATGGCGGCGTGGAAGGATAGCTGTTTGATGTAGCTCCGGAAATATTACTGTACCCTGCACCCGCATCTACCTGCCACTGCAGCGCCAGATCTGCCGGATTTGGAGACACAGATAGTGTAACTGTACCACTCGTGCCACAGGCAGTAGATGGTGTTATAGCATTAGTGAACGTAGGCACAGCTGTTACAGTGTATGTATTGATAACAGGGAGTGATGTAACCGGGAATGCACCCGATGGCAATGCCACACTGGTAGGACAATAGTTGGCATTATAACCCACTGTTTTTGACGATACCAACGGAGACGCACTAAGATCCTGCGCAATTACAAAATAGGATATAACAGTACCCGCAGCAACAGTATGCGAAAGCAATGTGTAATCCGGTGTGAATGTGAACGGAGAAGAAGAGTTGGATGCTTCCACCCATTTCCACCCATCGTTTGCGCTGGTATTTGTTGTTGCATACTGGTTAAGATCGCTGGAGCCTCTGTAGTAAAGCCTTGGCTTTGTACCCGGCGTTGTATTGATATTAGCAGTGGCAACTATCGATGCACTAAGCGTTGGTGGGGCTGCAATGCAATAGCTTGTAGCATAGATAGGCGAGTAAGTAATTACCGGAGCTCCTGTAGCAGGGTACGATCCCGCAAACTCCAGCGCGCCGATACATGGCGGCGTACTTCTGGTTGCTCCAGAATAATCATCACTGATAGCCGGGGTGGTGATCTGTAGCCCGTTCTGATAGGCGTATGATGCCGTAGTAGGCGCATAAGTACCGGTAGTAGCTCCGACTGTCAGGTTGTTCTCCGTATTGGTTGTGCTTTCGCGGCCGTTGCTCATATATGTCTTGAACGCAGAACCACACAGGTTGAATGATGGATCTGTGGTCAGATTATAACCGTTGGTCACCGTAGTGCCACCGGTTTGTTCCGCATAGAAATAATTACGGCTGCCGGAGTTTACATACAATATGTTATAGTTACCATCGTAGTTGGTCGTTGCAGGAGCCGTACCGCCCACACCCGATACATTTCTTCTTATACATGCAGCTATTCCCGTGCCCGATAATGTGCTGCTTGTAGCCATGTTGATGATGTTGTTCTTCAGGCTAAGGAGCGAAGTTCCGCTTGGGAACAGCACACCGGCAGCACCAAAATTAGATCCGCCGCCCAACGATGGAAGGCATATGGTATTGTAGTATACCCTCCAGGATGGTCCCGTAGTTGTCAGGTTGATCCCTATCACCGCATCATAGTTGTTGGCAGACGGTGCTGTAAGTGCAGAGATAAAATTGTTGTAGATGTTATATACAGAACTCGCCGTAGAACCCGGTATATATATACCATTTACCTGGGTAGTGCTGCCTCCCGATGTGCCTGCACTCAGGTTGTAAATATTGTTTTTATAGATGCTCGTTGTCGTTGCTGCCGTTGAGCTGGAGTAAATACCATATTCTTTCGCATTTGCTGTAGCGCCAGATGCAGTACTGAAATTACTGATGGTGTTGGCATATATATTCGGTGTGGTACCGTTCGTCATATTTACACCATACAATGTCGGTGCCGTCGTTCCCCCTGCTATAAGACGAGATATCTTGTTATTATAAGCCGTAAACAGCGACGCCGAAGTACCCGCAAAATTAACACCCTGTATCGTTGCAGAGGCCGCCGAACTATAAAGGCTATCTATTGTGTTGTTATACGCTACTCCTCCTAAGGCGTTGGCAGCCGCAAGGCCGGCAGTAGCATAGTCCGAATAGGTTATACCATAAATGTCGCCCTGGGTAGCAATATTCCTGATATAGTTATTGAATATCGTATTGGTCGTGTTACTGTAGTCGTTAGAAAAGCCTGCCCACGCACCTGTTCCCGCAACAATATTAGACAACGTGTCAAAGCACATATTTTTCGCCTGTCCTGCATAATAACCCAGGTTGAAACCAAAGAAGATCGTACTGCCTGGAATAGATATATTGCTGAAATTATTACCGTAAACAGTGGTCATATTGTAAGCCGAACCACCGAAATCACCGTAAACACCGTAAAAAATGCCGCCGCCTGTTCCGGTCTTGGTTATCGTGCCGCCAACGCCCGCAGCACTCTGCGTGCGATTGAAACAGATACTGTCGGTTGGGTTTTCATAGGCCATATATACAAACGCAATGGTACCGGTAGTGGTCACAAATCCATTAGAAGATTTAAAAACATTACTATTCATCACATTCTTCACACCACTGGCGTTGGCACCGGTAGGATAGGAATATATATATGCGGCCATTGCACTCGTCGCACTTCCTGTGGTAGACAGGTCTATCGAATTATTGTTGATATAGGTATTGGGCAACGCTGTAGTAGGGCTGTAATAAATACCATAAGCTCCATTATTAGCAGTTTGCCGTATTTTAATATCATTATTACTTGCTGTAAAATTGGTACCGGACGAAACAAAGTAAACACCGTATGCTGTCCCGCTGTTTACAGTATTCATGGTATTGTTATTAATAGTTGACGTAGTGGTAGCACCCGACAGACTTACACCATAAAAAGTACCAGCTATAGTAGAGGCTGATGTAATATTGTTATAACTGTAGTCGCCCACGGCAACCGCACCCGTATTGTAAATACCGTAGGCTGCAGTTGTGCCTATAGGGGCCAATGATATCTGGTTGTAGTTAAATGTGCCTACAGGCATTGTAGCTGTGTTTACCAGCGCCTGTCCCACTGCATTTACATATATTGTATCATAGCTCATAACGCCGCTTGCACCTATAGCACCGGTATTATAGGCACCAAATGCATTCGTAGTAAGCGCAGTGGCAGTTATCGACAGGTTATTGTTGCTCATACTAAAATTAGTAATTGCTCCGGCGTTCCTCAGGCATATCTGGGAAAAAGTGCCTGCATAGGTATCCTGGATATCCACCCTGTTATTATCAAAATTTGCGGTAGTAATTGTGCCTGTAGCAGCGTTATATATGCTGTATATCTGGCCATCAGCCGAAAGATATCCAAATGCCCTGTTGTTGTTAAATGTCGCTGTGGCTATACTTCCGGTATTATAAATAGAATAGGTTAGGAACAGCGTAGTGTCATTAACACTATTATTATTAAAATTGGCCACAAGCGCTGCGCCCCTGTTATATATACCATACATGGTAGAAGAAGCATTGGTACCATTGAATGTTACCACATTATTGTTCAGCTTCAGCGTGGCATTTGTGATGCTGCTTGTAGCATTCTGTATACCAGTGTAAGTTGTTGAGGCCGCAGTGCGCAGCGCTATTCTGTTATTGGTGATCTGCGTGGTAAACGGACTACCGGTAGCACAGCTGTTAACATAAATACCATTTACAGTATTGGTTGTAGAGCCCGTTGCCAGTCCTATCCTGTTGTAGTTGGCATTTATATTAAAGTTGTTGATCGCATATATACCATCCTGTTGCGATAAGCTATAGTTGATGTACGTACTACCCATTACCATGTTAGTGGTCCTTATCCCCAAACTCACCGAATCCCCATTACCCAAACTACCTACCGTTGTATTAATGTCATTATAAGTAGCATCTCCCAGCAGCACTATACCAGATGTAGCACCAATAATAGTATCAGCATAAAAAGAGTTATAACTATTGGCCCCGGCCGCCGATGATGGTGCCGTAGATGTAGTATATGCTGTAGCGTAGTTATTGTCGGCATTAGAGTAGATACCTATGCTGTTTGTATAAGAACTGCTCAGCTGTATCTTACAATTAGACACTGTGTTATACTGAGAACCCGAAGTACTTGTTGCTCCGCGAACTATAGCCACACCAAACTCTGTCATGTTATTGGATGCCGCAATTGTTGTGTTTGCTGCATTTTCCTTCATCACAAAATTATCAATGGTCACATAGCTCGTACCTGCTATCGTAAACACCGCATCGTTGTAGTTGGTAGCAGCGCTCAAAGCCGGTGTCGTCACCGTATGGCCATTACCCTGTATCGTTAGTGTATTAGTGGCTGTAGGTGCATAGGTGCCGGTAATATTAATGATATAGCCTGATCCTATTGCTCCCGTCACAGATCCTTCCGCAGTATTACCTGCTGTGGTCGTAGAGGCCTGGTCAGCGGTAACATTGATAATGGTAGCACCGCTCAACCCCGACACGTTCACGGCATGTATCGCCTGCCCCAGGGTCGGATAGTCGCCCGGCACATTTATCGTACCGCTTATCGGCAGCCGCGGGATATTGAATAGCGTCGATGTAACACCCGTCAATACCGGAGTACCGGTGGTGTTGAATTGGATGGTTGCACCCGTTACCGCAGCAGCACTCGATGCAGTAAGATTGGTAAAAGCAATGGTATTGGTGCCGGTCAGGCTGGTAGTGCCGCCTATCGTCCAGCTTCCCGCACCTACACTGGCCACCACGGTTGCTGTTCCGGTTGTAATATTGCCATACTGGTCTTGTATGTTCACCGTTGGCTGTACAGAGAACACCGCTCCGTTACTCGCCGGATCCACGGGCTGCACGCTCATGCCTAATTTCGCGGCCACACCGGCACCCAGCGTTTGTGTCACGGTCACGCCGCCATAACCTGTCGATGTCACTACTATATTATATGTTGTCGCTGTGGTCAGGTATCCCGTAGATGCCGATGGCGTAAAAACGATCTGCCCGGCCGATGTCGTAGAATAACATCCCGCAGGCAGTATGTTGCCATTAGCTGTTATCTGCGTGATACCGGACCTGAACGCCGCATCATCGGGCGAAAACGTTATAGTGAATGGATTATCTACGGTGGCACCTGCCGCCGCTACAAGAACAGGCACTGGCTTACCTATCACGTAGTCTCCTGTATATGCCGCCGAAGACAGTGCACTGCTCGGAGCAGATGTATATGGCGATGATGTGTGGGTCATCGTTATTGCAGAACCCAGCCATCCCCCGGAATATTTCTGCCCGACAAATCCAGCAGTAGAGCCCCCGCCAATATCACCTGCGTTGTAGGTAAACTTCGGCGTTACACTGCTTATACCCGTAACCCCCGATGCGGCTATCGACCAGTAGTGATTAATGTTGTTGGACGATGATATACCCGACCCTCCTGTCGGATAGGTGCCGCTGGTAGATTTAATGGTTATAGTACCCGCCGTTGGCGCGGTATTAAAGGTCAGTTGCACAGGGGCATAATTCACATCGCCCACCTCAAATGTAACCGGGTTCACACCTGTTACTGGTTTCGCCAGGTTACCCTTTATGTAATTACTTGCACCCGTCCCCGAGATAGTGCCGTTGGCTGTCACAGTAAATGAAGATGCATCCAGCACACCCGATGTTAGCGTCAGCGCCGTTCCTACGGTCACACTACCCGACAGGGTAACACCGGAGCTGTTGTTGATCGTGAGATTGGTAATAGAGGCCGGCAACCCGTTGCCCGCCTGCTGTGCACCACTCCCGTTATATATAAAACTGGTACCGGTCGATAATGTCCTCGTACCGCTGCTCTGTATACATCCCGTAGCACCGCTTACGGTCACCCCCGAAAGGTTGGCGCATTTTATCGTACCTCCCGTTAGCAGGTTAAAGTTACCTACACCCTGCAGTATACCTGTATTACCAAAGGTTATCTGCCCGCCGCTCGACACTGTTATGGTTGCACCACTGGCCAGTCTCGGGCCCGATGTGGCACTGGTATTATTGATGATCAGTTCACTGCCCGATGTAACCGTGAACCCCGTGTTCCTCGTATACAGGTTCGATGAACTGGGCGCTGTACCCGAAGTGTAAGACGTAACAAGCACACCCTCATCCAGGCTGGTTTTAGCGCCCGCACTTGTCTGCGTGCCGGTAGCTAACACGATCAGGTTATCCAACCCTATCACAGAGTTGGCATTGTTAGCTCCATAGTAGCCATATATCCTGATCTTCACATTGGCATTGTTATTAGCCCCTGAAGGCAACGTAACATACTTTGTCGCCCACGCATTATTAGAACCTAAAGCCCCAGCCACGCCAGATGCCCATGTAGTACCACCATCAGTTGAGTATATGATACCCGCGGCAGGATAGGCCAGCGCTGTTATACCGGTAAAAACGTCAACTCCTACTGAAATACCTGTAAAACCGGTTGTGTTCAGCGTAAACTGGAAATAGTGTGTAGCAGCCGTACCCGGATCTGTAGATGTGGTAGGCCATGTCGTAGCCGATATCGCAGACCCTGCAACACCGCTATACGTTGCTCCGTTACCTGCCCGTTGAGACACTGTTGTGGTACCACCTACCTTCCCATCAAATGTATTGCCACTGTTGATCTGCATCTCCGGCACCGTTTCCGAGGTCGTCGTCCTCGCACTGTTACTTTCAAAATCCCAATAGGCAATAGGCAACCCAACATACGACGCATTTTGCGCGTTAACACATGAGGATACCAGCAGGACAATAATGGTAGATAAAAAAATACGCATCCTTTTCATAAGCACATTTATTAGCTAATCGTTAATATTTTTAACCAATAGTTAATTAAATTAACGCAATTTTTAACCTATTAAATAATATAATAACTGTAACTTATTACTGATCAATAGGTCGATTGGATAAAGTTCAACACCGGTCAATCTTGTTTACGAACGGCATTATTTTTCTGTTAATACACTTTCGTAGACGTAAATCTACAAACATTAGTAGCACATAACCAAAAAAATAAAGGAAAAAGGGATGTTTTATTTATTTTATTTTAAATAAAACACATGTGTTAAGACCATTTATTAACCATAGGTTTATAAATTATAATAACATGTAAAATAATTTAATGCTAAAAGTAAACGCTGATGGTTGGAAATGCGTTATACGTTGCGGCAAATTCATATGTGGCAAATAACGACTGTCTGTTCATCGCTATTTCCATAAGGCCCACGCTATTGAAACGGCATAAAAGTTCGCCCTCGGCCACATCATTATAGGTAGTACTAAGCCGGGTAATGCTTTTACCCGCAGGAAATTTTATCTCAAATGGCCCGTCACTTGCAAGGTCTTCAAACTCCTCACGGCCCAGGTCCAGCACTACGTTCCCGTAGCGGTCTGCATATAGTATGGCACAATCACGGCGGGCACCTGCCGGCCGCTGCACGCTGGGGAAGGCTATCTTCTTGGTCATGAATCGCGTAAAATGCTCATCCGGCACGGCTTCCGGGCCTATGGTAGCTATCACATCTGCAGCAGCATCTACCCATTGCAGCACACCCACCGCGTTGCTGAATTCACGACAAAACCATACATCCTTCAGCTCATCGCCAAATGCCAGCGACAGTATACCATTATCCGGGGCTATAAAGTAATGCCCGCCAACATGCGCCAGCAGCATCCGGTGCCGCTCTCCCAGCGAAATGTCTACCAGCAGCAGGTGAAAGCCCCCCGCCGGAAAATGCTGGTACGCGCTGCGGCACACATATGCTGCCCGCTGTATATTGTAGCGCTCCGCACCATGCGTTATATCTACCACCCCCGCTTCCGGAAAGCGCGCCCACAGCCGCGCCTTGGCACTCCCTGTAGCGATGTGCTTATTACCGAGGTCAGACAAAAACGTTATTACCGGAGCAGTGGCCAATAGTGCATTTATTTGATGGTCAAAATTAAGCTATAGTTTGGCTGCGCCCCACATTTTTATCAGCCTATGATCCGGCACCTTGCCAGCATGTAAATTATAGCCTCCCGCGAGCGCCAAATGCAAATAATAGCTACCTTGCACGCAAACTTTTAAACAATGAAACAGATCATTACGTTAGCTTTTTTACTGCTCATCACCATTCCGGCAACATTTGCCCAGAAAAACAAACAAAGGGCCAGCGCCCACGAAACCGTTAAGAACAGCCTGATGTCTGTTACCTACGGCAGACCCAATAAGAAAGACAGGGTGATATTCGCCGATAAAGGACTGGTGCCGTTTGGACAGGTATGGCGCACAGGTGCCGATGAGGCCACCGAGGTAACGCTCAACAAAGGCTGCATGTTCGCAGGCCGCCAGGTCAATGCAGGCACTTACACACTGTTCACAGTACCGGGCACAAAAGAATGGCGCATCATCCTCAATAAGAAACTGGGCCAGTGGGGCGCTTACGACTACGAAAAAGTAAAAGACCAGGACATCCTCGATGGCACTGCCCAGGTTTCTAAACTCGATAAAGCCGTTGAAACATTCACCATCGAACTCAAAGAAGATGGCATGTACCTCAAATGGGACAACACACAGGTATTCATCCCTGTAAAGCCTTTTAATTAATTGAACGATAAATATACAAAATAGAGCACCCCATCCGATCACGGATGGGGTGTTTGCTTTATATCTAACTGGCCCGAAGCATCCGTCAATAGCCATAGCATTTGCAAAGGATGTCCGCTTCCGGCATAACCATTACCTCACTTAGGCACTACAAAATGATAGCCCTGCCCTTTAAGGGTCACTATCTCCACACCCGTGCCTTGGGCAAAGTAGCTGCGGATCTTTTTAATGTATACGTCCAGGTTGCGGGAGTTGAAGAAGGAGTCGTCGCCCCAAACGGCCTGTAGTAGTGCGCGGCGGTCAATGGCATTATTGGCATGGCCACACAGCATGCTGATGATCTGCGCCTCGCGGTTGGATAGTTTTACCAGTTCCTTTGGTGTCTGCAGTTCGTATTTGCCGGGGTAAAAGGTACAATCACCCAGCTTCACCTCTTCCGGCAGCGATTGGGACGCTGAAGCATCGCGGTTCACCAACTTCAGCTGATTGTCCAGCCGCACAATAAGTTCTTCCATACTAAAGGGCTTGCGCAGGTAGTCGGTACCGCCCGATGCAAAGCCTTTGATGATATCATCGGTCTGGGTTTTGGCGGTAAGGAAGATAACGGGCAGGCGCGGGTTGATGTTGCGGATGTGGTTGGCCAGGGTAAAACCATCTATGTTGGGCAGCATCACATCCAGCACACAAATATCGGGGTTAAAGGTGTTGATGGTATCCTGTATGCGCAGGCCATCTTTCTTATGCAGCACCTCGTAGCCCTTTAGTTCCAGCGTGTCTTTCACTATTCGGGCCAGGTATACCTCATCTTCTATGTACAGTACTTTCTTTTTCATTTGTGTGGTGTGTATGTTAAGAGCAAATGCTAATGTTGGTGAAGGGTATTACGCCGCCGTTGTGTCTTCTGACCAACGGCCACGGTACGTATTCGTTTTCGGTAACTCCCCTCTTGCCGAACCCGCGCCGGTCATCCTATGTTTGTGGAGGACTGTATTTAGAGGTAATTTGAGGAAGGAATAATTGCAGAAGAAAAGGGGTAAAGAACAAGACGGAGTTTTGTCATTGGGCATTGAAGCCTGTTCGCCATGCTGGTCC
>CANGNA010000001.1 GCA_947455215.1 Chitinophagaceae bacterium | reverse complement strand
TTTTTCGCAACTCAGCCCCTCTAATTCTATCAGTTATACCTCCTGATCTTCATAACCTTGGCAACCCAGCCTATAATATACTAAGCAGAAGGAGCGGGTGGTTCCTGTGGCGGTTTTTGCCTCGGTGGCCCCTGCTTCTGTTGTTTAGGTCTGTCTTGCTGCGGGCGTGGCCCCTGCGGTCTGCGCTGTTCCCCTTCCGGTTTTGGTCCCTGTGGCTGTGGTGCACTACCATCTGCATTAGGCTTAGGCTGCTGCTGTGGCCTTGGCGGACGCGGTCCCCTTTCCGGCCTGTTAGCGCCTTCCTGTCCCTGCTGCTGTGGCTTATCGCCCTGCTGGCCTTGTGGCTTAGGGTGCTGTGGCCTGTTGCCCTGCGGCCTGCCACCACCTTGTTGTCCACCCTGGTTAGGCCTGCGGTTTTGTCCGCCCTGTGGCTGTCCTTCCTGCGGGGCAGCACCGGCATTGCCTTGTGGCCTGTTGCCCTGCGGCTTGTTACCACCCTGTTTATTACCTTGCTTTTTCTTCTTATTGTTCTTTTCCAGTGCCTTCAGCGTCACATGGCCTACGTCGTTCACAAAGCCCATATCCGCTTTTGGCAGGCCGGCCTTATCGGTCTTCACCTCCAGCTCTACCGGCTGCAGGTCTTCCGCTTTCTGGCCTTCCTTGTTCATCTTCATGATCTCCTTCACCCTATCTATACTCAGCGGATACTGCTTATTGTTGTCGGAGAAGCTGTACCACATCAGGTTTTTGAAGATATCCCTCTTCTGCAGGTGAGCAACACCCTTCACCGTTTCCAGCGATTCTGCATGGTGCGGGAATACCGACAAGGCATCCATATAAGTATCCAGCTCGTAGTTCAGGCAGCATTTAAGCCTGCCGCACTGGCCCGATAGCTTGGTCTGGTTGATAGACAAATTCTGGTAACGGGCAGCAGTGGTATTAACGGATTTGAAATCAGTCAACCAGGTGCTGCAGCACAATTCGCGGCCGCAACTACCAATACCACCTACTTTACCACTCTCCTGCCTTGCGCCTATCTGCTTCATCTCTACCTTCAGCTTAAAGTCGTTGGCAAAGAGTTTTATCAGCTCGCGGAAGTCTACACGCTGATCGGCAGTGTAGAAGAAAGTACCCTTTTTACCATCGGCCTGTATCTCCACCTCGCATAGCTTCATATCCAGCTTCAGTGTTTTGGCAATGGCTCGAGACCTGATGAGCACTTCGGCCTCCCGCTCTTTATTGGCATTGCGTGCGGTCATCTCCTCCTCGGTTGCCGGGTGAAGCACACGCTTTACTACGCTGTTCTCGGTAACACCATACTTCTTCAGCTGTAGTTTCACCAGTTCGCCGGTAAGGCTCACCTGTCCTACATCATATCCGGATACGCCTTCTACGGCTATCCAGTCGTTCTTTTCCAGTATGTTGTGCGTGTTATTCCTGAAGAATTCCTTACGACTGCCCTTACTAAAGGACACCTCTATTACCGGGTAAGGCCTGGCACTATCATACAGCGGAAGGTCGGCCAGCCAGTTGTGCACATTAAGCCTGTTACACCCACCCGAGCTGCATCCGCCATTACTTTTACAGCCCCCGGGTTTACCACCGGTAGCTGTACCGCAACTGCTACATCCCATTATAATATATATCTTATATCGAGCGCAGCAACAATAACTAATCTGTTGAATATCTATATGCCTGCCACCAACTATCGTTGTATCTCTTGCACAGTTATCGCTGCTCCGCCTATTGTTAACAAATAGGTTAAGATACAAACCTACAAAATTATCAGTGATAACGACCGGATATGAACAAGTAATATATATTGTCTGAAAAGTTATACACACCCTCTGCACGGCATGGTTCTTTTGCCCCCAATAGCCGTACATTTACTCTCAATTCTTAAAAATAACAATACATGAAACCACTCTTTACATTAGTTCTATCATCCCTGATCTGTGGTAGTGCCATGGCACAGACCACCATTGCCAATGGCAATTTCGAAGCATGGGGCAATGCCAGTCCCGGCGTATCATCAGAGCCTACAGGCTGGTACAGCAACAAATCGGGGTCTACCCTGGCATCAGCTGCAGGTGCCCCGCAAACCTGCTTCCAGGACAATGCGATAGTACACAGCGGATCATCAAGCGTAAGGATACAGAACGGCCAGGTGCCAATAGTAATGACCATTGTGAACGGTAACGTGACCACCGGCGTCATTAGCGCTCCCAGCATCAACAAAAGTGACGGATATATAGGCACAAGGAACTATTCCGACACTACAGACCAGCGCCGCATGGCATTTACCGGCAGGCCAGATAGCCTTGTAGGTTGGTATCAATACACCCCCGGAGCGGCAACGGAAAAGGGTAAAGTACGTGCCATCCTGCACACCGGCGACTACTACGATCCGGAAGCAGGCAGCACCTATCACCCGGACCTTACAGCTAATGAAATTGGCGAGGCCCTGTTCTTTACCCCAACTACCAGCGTAAGCACCTGGACCCGTTTCAGCGTACCATTTACCTATGTATCATCGGCTACACCTGCCTTTATCATGATCAACATGACATCGGCAGCCGACCAGCTGACCACCGTGAACGGCAGCAAAATGTGGATAGACGATATACAAGCCATCTACAACACCACAGGCGTGAACGAGGTAGCCATGCAGGAAAGCGATGTAAGGGTGTATGCTTACGAAAAAACAGCATTCATATCGGCTACCAAAGAAATGGATGCCAGCACTATGCTCACTGTTTATGATATGACGGGCAAGGCTGTATACACAAAAGCACTGGGCGGTGGCAAGTTCTCCTCCATCAGCCTTTCTTATTTACCGGCAGGTGTGTATATTTATAAAGTAAACAACACCACATTTACCAAAACCGGCAAGCTGGCCATACAATAATTGCATACCAGATACTTTACACATATATTTTTTATAAGGACAGTGTGCGCACTGTCCTTACTGCTTTGTGCTGGTGCCTATGCACAGCCTACAGGCGTGCTGAAGGGTAAAGTGACCTCGGCAGAGCGTCGAGACCCGCTGAGCAGTGCCACCATCCGCAGCCTGAACAACAGCGCCAAGGGCACAGTAACAGATATAGATGGCATCTATTCGCTGGTATTAGATACCGGCTACCAGACCCTGTATTGCGAATACCTGGGTGCCTTGCCCGATACCTTCATTGTCCGTATAAGGCCCGATGCTATTACCGAGAAGAACATCATGCTGGCCACATCATCGGAAGAGCTGAAGACGGTGGTAGTATCATCGGGCAAGTTCAACCAGAAGCTGGAAGAACTGACGGTATCAATGGAGGTACTGAAACCCAGCCTTATCAACAACAAGAACACCACCAGCATAGAGACCGCCCTTGAGCAGGTGCCCGGCCTCAGCATTATAGACAACGATCCACAGATACGTGGTGGCAGTGGCTTTACCTTCGGCGTAGGCAGCCGTGTGGCCATAGTGGTAGATGGCATACCTATGCTAAGCGGCGATGCAGGCCGGCCGGAATGGAGCTACCTGCCCGTAGAGAATATAGAACAGGTAGAAGTGATCAAAGGATCATCATCGGTGCTATATGGTTCTTCGGCCATCAATGGGGTCATCAGCCTGCGTACTGCCTACCCGCGTACCGAGCCTAAGACCATCATCAATGTATCGGCTGGTGGCTACAGCATGCCACAGGCACCGGCAGGCAACTGGTACAAACCGGCCACCCTACCCGTGTTCTCCAACATCAACTTCCTCCATTCACGCATCATCAATAAGAACCTTGATCTGGTTATAGGCGGCAACTTTAATGTGGATCCCGGCTATATAGGCCCTGCACCTAAGTTCCCTAACCTGCCCAACGACCTGAAGAAGGCACTGATGCTGACGGATTCTATACCCACATTTACCAACAGCGACATGCTGCGCATACGCGGCCGTGTAAATGCCAACCTGCGCTACCGAAACAGGAAAGTACCCGGCCTGTACTATGGCATCAACACCAATGTGATGCTGAACAAGACCAACATGGTGCTGGCATGGCAGGATGATAGTGCCGGCCTGTACCGGGGCTACCCGGGTGCTGTGTTCCTGGAGCAACAGACTTTTTACAATATAGACCCCTACATAAAGTACGACAAAGGCAATGGGGTAAGCCACAGCCTGGTAACCCGTGTGTTCCATACAGACGACCAGATCACTAACAACCAATCGACCAAGGGAACACTGTACTATGGCGAATACCAGCTGCAACGTAAATACACGGGTACGGGCCTCACCTTTACCGGCGGTGTGGTAAGCACCGTAGCACAAACCCGTGCACAGCTATACGACAGCAGCGGCACCCCCAACAACAAAACCGTGAACGCAGCAGGCTACCTGCAGGCCGACAAAAAGCTGTGGGATGTACTGAACCTGAGTGGTGGTGTGCGCTATGAGTACTTTAAGACCAACAACCTGCCCGATGTATCTCAACCCATCTTCCGTGCAGGGGCCAGCCTTAAAGTGCTGCAGGGCACTTGGATACGCACCTCAGTAGGCGATGGGTTCCGCTACCCTACCATTACAGAGCGCTACATATCTACCAAGGCAGGATTGTTTGGCGTGTTCCCTAACCCCGGCCTGCAACCCGAGACCAGCCGCAACTTTGAGATAGGCCTGAAACAAGGCTTTAAGCTGGGCGATTGTATGGGCTACCTGGATATAGCCGGCTTCCAGCAAAACTACCATAACACCATAGAGTACCTCTTTGGCCAGTGGAACCCGAGCTTCTCGCTGGTGGGCTTCAAGTTCGTGAATACGGGTGATTCAAGGGTAAGTGGCCTGGATGTATCGCTGGCTTGTGCTACACCGGAAAGCAATAAGAACTTCGGCATCATGGTGCTGGCGGGGTATACGTATATAGACCCTGTATCGCTAACGCCTAACCGCATCTACGCCCGCTACAAAACACTGGGCGGCACTACCGACTCTGTAAGCTTTAAAAGCAGCAGCATGGATACCACCGGTAATGTGCTGAAGTACCGCTTCAAGCACCTGCTGAAAGCCGACGTAGAGGTAAGGATACACCAGTTTGCCATAGGTGCCAGCTACCGCTACTATAGCAAGATGCAGAACATAGATAAGGCTTTCAGCGATATTGAAGTACTGACCCGTGTGTTCTCTCAGATACCTCCTATATCTATCACCAACTACTGGCAGAGCCACAACGGCTTCCACGTAATGGATGCAAGGGTAAGCTACAAGATCAGTAAGAGTCAGAAGCTAAGTATAGTAGCCAACAACCTGCTTAACACCCCTTACTTCCTGCGCCCGTTAAAGGTAGAATCGCCTAGAAATGTGGCCGTGCAATGGGTATGGACGATGTAATATTCACTTCTCCCTGCGCCTTCTGCAAACAACAGCACCTGGATTATCAGCCACAATATTGCTGAAGAAATCTTTGACCACTGAATATTCAGCAGGGTCAAATTTGGTACGGTTCATAGTGAATACAGAACTGACGGTTATGGTCTTTAATTCCGGCATATAAGCCATAGACCTTTTATAGCTTAATGCGCCTGAGTCATACTCCTGCTCTACAGGCCCCAGCACAGTGTCCGGCACAAAATCATCAGGCAGCTCTATGGTCATATAATCCGCATATTCCGACCTGTATTCAAACTCCACGGGTAGCTTCCGTTCCGTGCGGGTAAAAGGATTTTCCTTGAAATTGCCCGCAAATGCCAGGCTCATCTTCATCACATCCATAGAATCCATCCGCCAGCTGCCATTCATTTTGATCACAATATTGGTATCAGGCTTGTCTACATATGCCATGTTCACCTCATCTATCTCCACACCCTTTGGAAAGCGCCTCTGCATAGCAGAAAGAAAGTTCTTACGGGCATCCTTATTGTTCCTTATCGCTCTTCTCAGCTCTGCCGATACTACATTACCCAGCTTACGCTGCACCTCAACAATAGCCCTGCCATATTTAAAACCCATCACCTTTACGCTGTACACATCTCTGTCGCGCAGCATATCCGGAGTAAGGATAGTACCCCTGCCGGTATCGCCCAGTATCCATGCATAGCCATTATAACACTCCGGCGCCAGCATACCGGCCATACAACCTTTATCAGCAGCATCCAATAGTAACTGTTCGTCACCCAGCTGCACCATGCAGGCCAGGTAGTTGATGCGCTCTGTGATGGGTATCTTAGCATTGGGCGACATAACACTGGTGGTAGACATGGCTATAGCGCTTGCCGGCAGGCGTGCCTTCAGCAACATAGCCAGCAGCATTTTATTTACCGTGAACTTATTACCCTTTCGGCGCGTCCATACCTCTTTCAATCCACGTGTGCTTTCCTTGTCATTCACCACAAAGCGATCGCGCACAAACCTGAAGATAGCCGTAGCCTTATCCCTGTCGCTCACACTATTACGAACCAGGGAATCGAGCGTGAATACAAAGAACAGGTTGTCATCCTGCAATTCGTAGCCCAGCCCCTGCTTATGCCACCAATACTCATTCAAGTCGGCCCAGGAGCCTGATGAGGTACCCAGGACCCCACCCATATATAGTTCCTGCACTTCCCTGTAATTATGGCTGTTCACCAGGTATGGCTCCCGCCTGAAGGCAGGTACATTATGGCGCACCCAGCAATCTGTATTATCGCCCGACCCATCGCTGAACGAAGCATTGGTATACCCATCAGCAGCGGCTAATGCCTCCTGCTCCGTCTTGTATCGAACAACAGGTAAGGCGGGCAGATACACCGGCGTGAATTGTATAAAGCCAGGATGTACGATACTGTACTCGGCTGTGAGCTTGGGATAATCATCATCTATCTGCCAGGTAAATAATTGCTCATTGCCACTTATGTCCTGCTCATAGGTATAGTCCAGTATCGATCCCGCCTTTATGTTCTTCAACTTGAACATCAGTACCGATACCCCATTCTTCATATCGGCCTTCAGGAAGTCGGCACGCTGTAGTGCGGTTACCGACAAAGTATCATTCACCAGGTTGTAAGTGATACCGCTGGCGGTAGCCGGCATACCCGCATAACATATCACAGATACCTTGCCCAGACCAATGGCGCTATCCCTGAGTATCTTAACAACACGCCTTACGGTGACCCTGCGGGTAAGCACGCTATTCCGCGATATGATGCGACAACTCTGCTTTTCATACAGGATAACAGCATCCGCACCCGTATCTATAGCATAAACGGATTGTTTGAGGTGATGTAGCAGGAAAGAATCAGTGATGATATCTGTAGCGGAAGCCTGCCTGGCCGACAGCATAAAGCCCAGCGCAAAAATGCAAGTCAATATAAAACCCTTCATAAGATAGGCAACGTTATTTGTTGCTAATATACGACAAGCAAATTCACCACACAAACTACCAAAAAATGTGGTTTTTAGCTGTCTATTACAGGCTTTACCACGGTATAACGCAGGTTAGCTACATATACCCCTGCACACATCACAGTGGCTGTAGTTTTGCATTAGTATTTGAAACAACACGTAAAAAATTCGCCTTAAAATATACCGTTATGAGACAGATATTGGTCGTAGAGGATAATGAAGTGATGATGGTAAGCATGGCACGCACATTAGAAAAAGCAGGATATAACGTTACCACAACTGCCGACCCACGCAATGCGCTGGAACTGGTACAAACTTCCTATTTCGACCTGGTGATCACTGACCTACTGATGCCATTTTTGAGCGGATTGGACGTACTGAAGTTCATAAAGAGCTTTACCCCGGAAAGGAAGGTGCTCATGTTCTCCTCTAAGAGCGATGAGCGCACTAAGATGGATTGCTACCATGCCGGTGCAGAAGACTACATCAACAAACAGACATCGCTTGCAGAATTGGCCATAAGGGTAAAGCGCCTGATAGGATAATTATACTCAGCTAAAAATATCCCAGGTATTCGTGCGCATGGGTGCTGTATTCCAGGCTGATCTCATCACCTTCCTTAAACAGCTGATAGTCGGGCAACGATACCTCTATGCTGAGTTTGATGAATGAGTCGAGATAAAAATGATAGGTATCATTAGAGGCCACATACATCTTGCGGGTAATATGGCTCAGCACCACTGTTTTTGATTTTTCTTTAATGTCCTGCTGCAGGTTGCGCAGGTTGAAGCGATACGATACGTATGTGGCTATTGATGAGATGACCAGCAATATACCCGCCGACACAAAGAACTTGGTATAAGAAAATGCATTAGGCGCACCATCGGCCACACGATACCATGCAGCCACATAAGGCACAATAAAGCTCACTACCATCAACATGGAGAACACCTTATAATATAAGCCCCTCTCCTTAGCTTCTTTGCGAACAAGGAAGTTCAGCTCATCTAAGGAGAGAGGCTCTGTATAATATTTGAGTGCTCTTGTCATATTACCATACCACGATGGTGTATTTACCCATGTCAACCGTATACTTTAGTATGCTTATCGGCTATGTACTGCATAAAGTATGCTGTGTTCAAGCGTTCACCGGTTACTCGTTCGCATAACTCCTCCGATGTATATTGCCTGCCATAGCGATGTATATGCTCCCTGAGCCAATGCAGCAGCGGTGCCATATCGCCCATTGCCAGCAGCTCATCCAGTCCCGGTATTGCCTTATGCGCCTGCATGAAGAACTGAGCCGCATAAAAGCTACCCAGGCTGTAGGTTGGGAAATACCCAAAGCTACCATGGCTCCAGTGTACATCCTGCAGAATGCCTTTCACATCATCTGGCGGCGTTACGCCCAGGTACTTTTCATACATGCTGTTCCATACCTGCGGCAGCGTTTCCGGATCTACCGAACCTTCCATCAAGCCCTTCTCTATCTCATAACGGATCATTACATGAAAATGGTAGGTCACCTCGTCTGCTTCTGTACGAATGAGCGATGGCTCTACCCTGTTCATGGCCTTGAAGAAGGTATCGACCGATACCTCGTTCAGCTGTTCAGGAAAATAACGCTGTAACACCGGGTAAAAGTGCTGCCACATACTGTAGCCCCGCCCTACACAATTCTCCCACAAGCGCGACTGTGATTCATGTATACCCAAAGATGCAGCTGCACCCAATGGCAGGCCGTATTGTGCCTCCGGCAAGCCCTGTTCATACAAGGCATGTCCACCCTCGTGTATCGTGCTCCACAGCAGCGACGCATAATTATGCTCATCTACACGCGTGGTTATCCGTACATCGTTGCTGGAAAAAGACGTGGTGAACGGATGCTCGGCATAATCCTGGCGGCCTGCCTCCATATCGTACCCCATAGCCTTCAACACATCAATAGAAAAATCCCATTGCTGCTGCCTGGGGAAGTTAGCATGAAAACAATCATTGCTTACCTGAGGCACAGCTTTAATGCGTGCCAGCAAGCCAGGCAATTCGTTCTTTATCTTGGCAAATACGCCTTCCAGCATAGCCACGGTAGCACCCGGCTCGTAATCGTCCAGCAGTGCATCGTAAGGATGTCCTGTGTAGCCATAAAGCCTGGCCTGCTCCTGCTTCAGCGCGATCATCTTTTTTAGCGACGGAGCAAACAAACTGTAATCATTCTTTTTACGGGCTGCTATCCACGCGTTAAAACACTCGCTCGTTTGCTTAGACATAGCCTCTACAAAAGCGGATGGCAGCTTCTTGTTCTTCTCCAGGTCCTTCAGGCTCAGGCGCACATTTGCCTGTTGTGTTTCATCAAGATCACTACGCGTACTTAACTCCTTCAGCGTGTTCTCCAGCTGCTCGCTTGTCAATATATCATGGGCCTGCGATGCCAGGGTGGCCAACTGCCTGCCACGGGCTTCGGCTCCTTTGGGAGGCATGTATGTTTCCTGGTCCCATTCCAGCACTGCGGCTGCACTGTGTAGGTCTGCTGCCTTCTGCAACAGCGAGGTGTATGTTGTATATAATTGTTGTGTGGTCATGTTGTTATTCGTCACTGTCTCCGCCATCAGAGCGGAGCATTTTTAATTATGCAGTGATCAGTTCTAATCGTTCTACTTTATTGATACCATCCAGTGCGGCCAGGGCATTGCAGAGCTTGGTAAACTCTTCCCTGTCGTGCACATAAACGGTAATGGTCCCTTCAAATATTCCGTCATTCGAATCGATGCTCAGTGAGCGCATGTTCACCTTCAGTTCTCCTGATATCACGTTGGTGATCTTCTGTATCACACCCACATCGTCCAGTCCTACTATGCGTACACCTGTAAGGAAGGATATCTCCTTATTCTTGGCCCACTTGGTTTTAATGATGCGATGCCCATAGTTGGCCAGTAGCTTAGCAGCATTGGGACAATCAGTACGGTGTATGGTCATCCCATCGCCCGACATAAAGCCGAATACATTATCGCCCGGTATAGGCTGGCAGCAACTGGCCAGTTTGTATTGTATCTTATCAGAGCTATCGCCAAATATCACTACTTCACCCTTACCCGGCAACGCCTTTTTAAGATCACCCTCGGTCATCAGGCCCATATCGCCCTTTTGCTCTTTTGGCTGCTGTAGCTTCTCTCCATTTTTCGTGAACGATTTCAACTCGCTCAGGTCAATAGAGCCAACGGCCACAGCATAAAACAGATCGAACTGGGTAATGCGCTTGAAGTGCGCGCACAATTCATTCAGGTTGTAGTGAGACATAGGTACACCGATCTGCTCCAGCTTTTTGCGGAGAATGATCTTGCCCTCCTCGGCTACCTTGCGGCGTTGTTCCTTAAAATAACTCTTGATCTTAGACTTGGCCTTGGCCGTTACCAGGAACGACAACCAATCTTCCGATGGTTTTTGCTTGGACGAGGTAATGACCTCTACCTGGTCGCCGCTGTTGATCTTATGACTAAGTGGCACCAGCTTGTAGTTAACCTTTGCCCCGATAGACTTCATACCCAGTTCAGAGTGGATATCGAAAGCAAAGTCGAGCGCGGTAGCCCCCTTTGGCAACACACGCATATCACCCTTAGGGGTATAAATGTATATCTCTTCGGTAAACAGGTCAAGCTTAAAGTCCTGTAGGAAGTCGATGGTATCTGTATCGGGGTTGCTCAATATTTCGCTCAGGTGAACCAGGAAGCTATCGAGCTTGCTTTCCTGTTGGGTAGGTGCTCCTTCTTTATACTTCCAGTGCGCAGCAAGGCCCTTCTCGGCTATCTCGTTCATGCGTGCCGATCGTATCTGCACCTCCACCCATCGGCCACCTGGGCCCATAACGGTAGTGTGCAGCGCTTCGTAGCCATTACCCTTGGGTACGCTTATCCAGTCGCGCAGGCGTTCAGTACTTGGATGGTAAATGTTGGTAACAACCGAGTAAGCCTTCCAGCAATCGTCCTTCTCCTTCTCAATAGGCGAATTGAGTATGATGCGAATCGCAAACAGATCATACACCTCATCGAACGACACGTGCTTGGTGCGCATCTTGTTGTAAATGGAGTTGATGGCCTTGGGCCGCCCGTATATCTCAAAGTCCAGCCCCTGCGCTACAAGCAGGTCGCGTATCGGCTTAATGAACTCGTTGATGTAGCGGGTACGGTCTCTCCGGGTCTCCTTCAGGTTCCGGGCTATCTCGGTGTATATCTCCGGCTGCGTATATTTCATCGCCAGGTCCTCCATCTCCGACTTGATCTCGTAAAGACCGAGCCTGTGAGCGAGTGGAGAATAGATATACGTAGTTTCAGAAGCTATTTTCAGTTGCTTTTCCCTGTTCATGCTTTCCAGGGTACGCATGTTGTGCAACCTGTCGGCCAGCTTTATCAATATCACCCTGGGGTCCTCCACAAGGGTCAGCAATATCTTCCTGAAGTTCTCGGCCTGTAGGGTGGAATCACCCTTTATGTCAACAACGTTCGATATCTTGGTGAGCCCGTCTATGATCTTGGCAATGGTCTTGCCAAACTCGCGTTCTACATCTTCCAGCGTTATTTCGGTATCCTCAACAGTGTCATGCAGCAGCGCACAAATAGCAGACGTAACACCAAGCCCAATTTCTTCTACCACTATGCGTGCTACTGCCAGCGGGTGAAATATATAAGGCTCTCCCGATTTACGACGGGTGTGCCTGTGGGCCTCTACCGCCATTTCGAATGCCTGGCGCAACCGCTGTTTATCCCCCTTTTTTATACGTTCTTTTAGCGCGCGCAACAGTGCGCGATATTCCCTGAGAATGAGTTTATTTTCCTCTTCACCTGTCAGATTATATTCCGATGATACAATGTTGATCATAGCTGTAATTTAGTTAAAAAACCACAATCGGCCATTTATACAACTATGGAAAATAAATATCATCCGCTCAAACAGCCGGAAAATACAAAGAGAACGTTGCCCCCTTGTTATGTTGCCCCTCTGCTATGATAAATCCCTTATGATTTTGCATGATCTTACGACACAAAGCTAACCCAACGCCCGACCCTTCGTAATCGGATTGGCTATGCAAACGGGAGAACACTTTAAAGATAGATTCATTGTATGCATTATCAAAGCCGATCCCATTATCCCGGATCACAACCTTATAATATTGTCCCCCCTGTTCCGGCAGTTTTACAGGCAACTCCTCGCAATGCACGTCGATGACGGAGGGTACATCTTTACGCGAGAATTTCAGTGCATTATATACCAGGTTAAGAAAGAGCTGTTTCAGGAGTATAGGGATACCTTCTATCTCCGGCAGGCGGCCGATAACCAATGAGGCACCACGCTCTGTAAGATCATCCTTTACATCATCGGCCACCGCATGCAGTATACCATCAAGCGCCACCCGTTCATAAATAGCACTTGCATGGCGCACTTTGTTGTACATGGTGATGTCAGTGAGCAATTGCTGCATCTTGTGCGCAGAACGCGTTACTTTCTTAAGCGAGTTAACAGCAGTTTCCGACAGTGCCCGCTGCTCTTTATCCAATATCTTAGAGGAGAACAGCTGTATCTTCCTCAGCGGCTCCTTCAGATCGTGAGAGCTGATCCAATTGATATTCTCCAGTTCGGCATTAGCTTCCTGCAACTGGCGTGTTAGTTCCCGCTGCTTGCGCTCTTCTTCTGTTATCAGGATGAGCGTGATATGTTTCTGCAACGCATGTACATATGTTTCGGTTGCCACCAGTTCGGGGTTAGACCATTCCCTGCTCTGGTATTGCAGGCGCTGTTTCCATAAACGGAACGAGTTACGTGGAGAAAGGCCCTTCTCGGTCTTCAGAATTGCATTATCCGGGTCTCCCGCCCAAAACACTTCTTCCAGTGTCTCCGGCGTAAACCATATGATACCATCATTCTGAAGGCCACTTAAGGAATAGTAGATAATACCTGCACCGACGTTTGAAAAAGCTCTGGCCGGTTCATAAATATCGACCAGCCGGGTTGTATGGAACTTATCATCTCTGGTGTGCCTTTTTAACCACAACATCAAGGCCCTTACCTCATCATCAGGCGGGGTAAGGCCGTTTTTATAGATACCCCCTTCAAATAACACGGCTACCCCACCAGCACTACAAAGAGAAAGTAAGGCAGGATTAGTGATGATCGTCCTGAACGAATCTATATCCGGCAAAGGGGCTTTATCTAATAACTGCTCCAGCGATGCATTGATCTCAGCAGCCATTTTATATTCTTCGTTCAACTGCCTTACCTGTATCTGCGACGTAAGAAAATGCCCTTGCATCTGCGCTGCAATTCGCGAATAAAGCGGCACATACTTAGGCGCATAATGATGGCAGGTGATCAGTCCCCATAAGCGCCCCTCGTGCAGCAGGGAAATGGTGAGTGTGCCCCCTACCCCCATATTGCTCAGGTATTCCACATGTATGGGCGATACACTGCGCAGGTAAGACTTGCTCAGGTCCAGGTTCTTATCGGGCACATCGTCTATGGTATATATTGGTACAGGGGTATAGCCAATGTCTACAATGATACGCATCAGGTTAGTGAGGTATAATTGCCGGGCCTGCACCGGTATATCAGTATGCGGATAATGCAAGCCAAGAAAGGACTCTATATGATCTACCTTACTTTCTGCAAACACCTCGCCGTTATAGTCCTTATCAAACTTATACACCATTACCCGATCGTAGCCGGTAATAGCACGCGTTTGATCTGCTACCCTGCTGCACAGTTCTTTTAACGTAGCGGATTGCTCCATGTAGCCAACAAACTGCATCGTCTGGTTATATATATCATTGGCATTGACCACGGCTGTATCCTGTGGCTCAAATTCACAGATATAAAGGCCCGGAGCTTTATGCGGACTGCAGAGCCATTCCTTCCCGTTTAACTCTATAAGCAGCGGAGGATTTATTTTATTGACGGGCAATTGTAGATGGGCCAGCAACCTGCTCAATGATTCATGCCCAAATATCTCGCTAAACTTGCGGGCCAGGCATTGTTCGTAAGCTACTCCGGTAAAATCTTTGATGTTGCCACTACAGTAGTCAATAACTAATGTGTCCTCTTTTACAGCCAGCAGAAAACCATGTGGCTGTATGCTGCCCGGTATATGTATGGGTTCCTGATCACAATTGGTAAGGTTTACCAGGTCTCTGTTCACAATGTCTTTTATCTGCATATAGTACTGCCAGAAAAATAGTTTTCAATATGTTCAAATGCTTCTTTGGCTCCGCTTACTATGGCGTCTTCTAAGCCATGCAACGCTGCCTGCTCCGTCAATATGGCCAGGAACGATCTCCACCTGGCACCCGTATCAGCACCATACCCTGTAAAAAAGGCTACACCACCGGTTGTCTCATCAAGTGCCAGTGTGCCTTTAATATGTTGCAAAATGATGCGCCCGCCCAACGTAGCGCCCTCCATAACATACATATGGCCGAGTGCCCGGCCCAGCGGATACACCCGATCGGATACCTCCGGGAATACAGATGGATTAGCCGCCGGTGTTCTGCTACGCAGGAACAGAATATCATTATCTATCGCCCGCAACTTGTACCTCTGCGCTATATCCGGCATTACGCTGCTTACGGCGGGGAATATGTGCTGTTCGGTCCATGCTATTACCTGCCGCATATGCTCCAGGTAGGTGAGGTAAGTTGCTTCAGTGAGTTCCGGCTGCATCAATGCTTTGGACAAAGGTGTATCTTCAAGACGCTGGTGCATTGGTCCGGTCGCAGCCCGTAAACGCTCCATGAAATTAGCGGGAGTATTGATCTTCTCTGTTACCATAACATGCTAATAACTATACACATATTCCTCGCCCGGGGCAAAGGTTGCCCAATCTATGGCCAGCAATTCCTTCAGTATCTGCTTCAGCTCATTGTAATCATCAGGCTTCTGCACAAAAAGAGTCGCACCTAACTGCCTGGTCCGCCTGATAGCCTCATCATCGCCGGAAGTAGAAAAAATAATTACGGGCAGCTGACTGAACCGCTCGCTCTGCCTTATTTCCTTTAATACATCGTAGCCGTTTTTAACCGGCATATTCAAATCGAGGAATACTACGTGCGGACGTGGTGGAGGGTTCTTGAGCAAATGCAGCAACTCGTCGCCGTTGTTCTGCGTGAAAATGAAAATATCTTCGTTGATCTCGTTCATCACTTCCCGGAAAACCTCCTGGTCATCCTGGTCATCGTCCGCATAGAAGATATTATATAAATTGTCGGTATTCATATTTAAGTCGTGGCAAATAATACTGTGCCAGTCGATAAAAATATCGCCTAAAAGAAGCCCGCACTAATATAATTTTAACACTTTAACTGTTTCCACTTAGTCAATAAAATAGACATATAAGGAGCAGCCATATTACGGGAATACCATTAATCAGGCAATTGGGGAATGAAACATGTCTTCCAACATCTCATACAGTTCCGGATGTGTCTCGCGCAACTTTTCCGGACGCTCAAAAAAGTACTCAGCGACCACCGCAAAAAACTCCGCATCATTAGTAGCGCCATATACATTAATGTTGGGGCGCTTCTTCCGCCGCAAAATGGCTATCTCCCGATGCATTTCCTTTATCCAGGGCAACAAATGCGGCCGGGATAAAAGATATTCCGGCACGCCATCTACAACGCCATCAGCCTTATCTATCAAATGCACGAACTCGTGGATCGCAGTATTATGCCCGTCCGTCGGGTTGGCAAAAGACGACCTTAAAGATGGCTGAGAAATGATCATCACCCTGTGCATAGCACCATCACCTACCATACCCAACACGTTCCGCTCTTCGCCATCGGTCTCGAATTGTTTGTTGAAGGTGCCTTTGTATAACAACACCTCAGCAATATTCCGGTACTTCCAATCGGGGAATGCGAAAATAGGAATTATGGCGCCTGCGGCTACCAATATACGATCAGCAGGAGTAACGGTAACCTCGACCCCCTTTATAGCAACGGTGTTTAAAAAGTCTTTTACCCGATCTGCAAACAATACCCGTCGCTGCTCATCCAGCTCTTTGTAGAAAGCTACATTGGCCAGCAGCAGGGCCTCAGTATCATACGGCACAATGTAATTGCTACCCTTATTCCTGCCTGCGAAATAGAAAAAGCTGCCCGTAAGCACGATGAACACAATGGCCACCACAAGTACTGCTGTCATGGAGTAAATATCGGTGATAACCGCAACATATCACAAACCAGCTGTACACGCTTTGGCATGGTTTTGATCATCATGCCTTTAGCTAAACCACTCTTATAAATGCGCTCTGTGACCGAACGACTAAAGCAGTATAATACCGGCCTGCTGCCAGAAATGTTGCAAATAAAATACAAACTAATGGCGGAAAATGTCTTCCGCTTTTACCGTGGCACCTGCCATTTGTTTTATGAAGACCTGGCAAAGGCCGACCTCCCACAAGCACCAAAATCATGGATATGCGGCGATCTGCACCTGGAAAACTTTGGCAGCTACAGGGCCGACAACCGCCTGGTACACTTTGACCTGAACGATTTTGACGAAGCTATACTGGCACCATGTACATGGGAACTGGCGCGCATCACCTGTAGCATCCTCATTGCCTTCCGGCAGCTGAAACTTGAAGAAAAGATAGCCACAAATATGGCACAGTTGTTCCTGAAGACATACGCCAATACACTGAGCAAGGGCAAAGCCCTGTACATAGAAACCAAAACTGCTACAGGCATTGTAAAGACCTTCCTGAAGCGCGCCGCCGGTAAAAAGCGCAAACGGCTGTTGCATAAGCGTACCAACATTAAAAAGAACGACCTCACCATTATGCTGGAGCACCCAAGGCATGTAGGTATAGATGAAGAACTGAAACGGCGATTGACAGACCACATACAAGACTGGATCAATAAAAGCAGCGATGGCCCTTACAATTACGAAGTATGCGACGCTGCATTCCGCCTGGCAGGAACAGGCAGTGTAGGCCTTAAACGGTACGCCTTTTTGTTAAAAAGCAAGCGACTGGCGGGTAAGTATATGCTGGTAGAAATGAAGCAAGCCCGCGCTTCTTGCCTGACACCATATGTGAATGTACAACAGCCGGAATGGGCACACGAAGCCGAACGGATAGTAGCCATACAACAGCGCATGCAGAACATTCCCCCGGCGTTGCTCAGCCATACTGTGTTTGAAGACGAGCCCTATCTGATACAGGAAATGCAGCCGGTAAAGGACAGCATCAACTTCGGACTTATTAAAGATCGCTATAGAGACATATACCAGGTGGTCTACGACATGGCTGTATTAACGGCGTCGGCACAGCTGCGCAGCAGTGGCAGGCAAGGGTCGGCTATAGCCGACGAATTGATAACATTCGGCAATGATGACAGCTGGCAGGAAGGCGTATTGACCTATGCCACCCGGTACGCAGAAAAAATGGAGCAATACTATAAAGACTACCGGAAAGCATGGAAGCAGAAAGCCTTTAAATGAAAAAACTAATAACCCGTCGAAAACAGCAGCCTGACCAGACTACACAACAATAAAGCCGGACTGTTACGTCCGGCTTTATTGTTATCAAAACTATCTTGAATCTCGAAAACTATCCGCTGCAAGTGATACAGCCTTCTTCCATCGTACAGGTAGGGCCTGTGTAATTATCGGCTTCTATACCGTCAATATCATTCTGCGATTCAGCAGCCGCTGTATGAGGAATTACAGGTGTTATATCATTAGCAGCCTGCTTTTCTACCGTAAACTGTACAGCCTGTGAAGCTGCCTGTGTACGCAGGTAGTACATACCTGTCTTCAGGCCCTTCTTCCATGCATAGAAGTGCATAGATGTCAGCTTGGCTGTTGTTGGTGTATCCACAAACAGGTTCAGCGATTGCGACTGGCAGATATACGCACCACGGTCGGCCGACATATCTACTATGCTACGTTGCTTTATTTCCCAAACTGTCTTGTACAATTCCTTGATCTCGGCAGGTATCTCGTTGATGTTCTGGATAGAACCATTGGCTGCAATGATCTTATTCTTCATATCATTGTTCCACAGGCCCAGGTTTACCAGGTCTTTCAACAGGTGCTTGTTCACGATCACAAACTCACCACTCAGCACGCGGCGTGTATAGATGTTGGATGTATATGGCTCAAAGCACTCATTGTTACCCAATATCTGCGATGTAGATGCTGTAGGCATCGGCGCTACCAGCAATGAGTTGCGTGTACCATACTTCATTACATCAGCACGCAGGCTTTCCCAATCGTAGCGGTCGGTAGGCTTTACATTCCACATGTCGAACTGGAAGATACCCTTAGACAGCGGTGAACCAGGGAATGATTCATAATGTCCTTCGGCCTTGGCCAGGTCTTTACTTGCCGTCATGGCAGCAAAGTATATGGTCTCGAATATGTTCTTGTTCAGCGTTTTCGCCAGTTCACTTTCAAACGGCAGGCGCAGCAATATGAAGGCATCAGCCAGGCCCTGTACACCAAGTCCTATCGGGCGATGGCGCAGGTTGGAGTTCTCTGCCTCTACTACGGGGTAATAGTTATTGTCTATTATCCTGTTCAGGTTCAGCGCCGCCTGGTATGTTACTTCATACAACTTATCAAAGTCAAACTTGCCTTCGTTCACAAAGCGTGGCAATGCTATAGAGGCCAGGTTACATACAGCCACCTCATCAGCGCTGGTGTACTCTATTATCTCTGTACACAGGTTACTGCTCTTTATAGTACCCAGGTTCTGCTGGTTGCTCTTACCGTTAGCGGCATCTTTATACAACAGGTATGGTGTACCGGTTTCTATCTGAGAATCAACTATAGCAAACCACAGTTCCTGCGCCTTTATTGTTTTACGGGCACGGCCTTCGCGCTCATATTGCTCGTACAGTGCTTCAAATTTAGCACCGTGGCACTCGTGCAGGTCAGGCGCTTCGTTAGGGCAGAACAGGCTCCAGTTGCCATTCTCTTCTACCCTTTTCATGAACAGGTCTGGTATCCACAATGCGTAGAAAAGATCGCGGGCACGTGCCTCTTCCTTACCGTGGTTCTTACGCAGGTCCAGGAATTCAAACACATCAGCATGCCATGGCTCCAGGTAAATGGCGAAAGCACCCTTGCGCTTGCCTCCTCCCTGGTCTACATAGCGGGCAGTATCGTTAAATACGCGCAGCATAGGTACCAGGCCATTGCTGGTGCCATTGGTGCCGCCAATATAGCTACCTGTAGCGCGTACGTTGCTTACAGATAGACCAATGCCACCTGCGCTCTGCGATATCTTGGCAGTTTGTTTCAGTGTATCATATATGCCGTCAATGCTGTCATCCTTCATGGCCAGCAGGAAGCACGAAGACATCTGCGGCTTAGGTGTACCGGCATTGAACAATGTAGGCGTAGCATGTGTGAACCAACGCTCGCTCATCAGGTTATATGTCTTGATGGCGCTCTCGATATCGTGCTTATGAATGCCTATGGACACACGCATGTACATGTGCTGCGGGCGCTCGGCTATAACACCGTTTATCTTCAGCAGGTAAGACTTTTCCAGTGTTTTGAAACCAAAATAGTCGAAACCGAAATCACGATCGTAGATAATAGAGCTATCCAGCAGTTCTGCATTGGCTTCTACTATCTCCATGATATCGTCGGCTATCATAGGCAGCTTCTTACCATTTGTAGGGTCTGTATAGTCATACAGCTTACGCATGGTCTCGGAAAAAGATTTGGTGGTGTTCTTGTGCAGGTTGCTCACCGCTATCCTGCTCGCCAGCAAGGCGTAGTCAGGGTGCTTGGTAGTAAGCGATGCTGCAGTTTCCGCCGCCAGGTTATCCAGTTCTGTAGTGCGTACACCGTCGTAAATACCTTCTATGACCTTCTTGGCCACGTCGATACTATTTACAAAAGGACTGAGGCTGTAAGATAACTTCTCAATACGTGCAGTTATCTTGTCAAACTTTACACTCTCCTGCCTTCCATTTCTTTTAATAACGTACATGCTCCGAATTATTTAATAAGGTTACTATAATTATATTTTCATCGTGTGCTGCTGTCAGTCATTACACACTTTTACTTTTCACTTTTTACTTAGCTAGAAATCCTCTCCCAGGGAGAATGTCTGTTCGTCTTTGTTACCCAACACACCGGCCTTCTGGTAATCACCCACCCTTTTCTCAAAGAAGTTGGTCTTACCCTGCAGCGATATCATTTCCATGAAATCGAAAGGATTACTGGCATTGAACATTTTAGGGTAACCCAGCTCACCCAGCCACCTGTCCGCAACAAACTCTATGTACTGTTGCATCAGGCGTGCATTCATACCTATCAGGTCTACCGGCAATGCTTCAGAAATAAACTCTTTTTCTATAGCTACCGCGTCAGCTATCACTTTGTACACAGCTTCCTGGCTCAGCTTATTGCTCAGCATACTATACAACAAGCAGGCAAACTCGCAGTGCATACCTTCATCGCGGCTGATCAATTCGTTGCTGAACGTAAGGCCCGGCAACAAACCGCGCTTCTTCATCCAGAATATAGAACAGAAACTGCCACTGAAGAAAATACCCTCTACCGCAGCAAACGCCACCAGGCGCTCCGCAAAAGAACCCTGCTCTATCCAGCGCAGTGCCCACTCTGCTTTTTTCTTAACCGCAGGCACAGTGTCTATGGCATGGAACAGGCGATCCTTTTCCATCGGATCTTTGATATAGGTGTCTATCAGCAACGCGTAGGTCTCAGAGTGTATGTTTTCCATCATTATCTGGAAACCATAAAAACAACGCGCTTCAGGTATCTGCACCTCGCGCATAAAATTCACCGCAAGGTTCTCGTTCACAATACCATCGCTGGCCGCAAAAAATGCCAATACATGAGAAATGAAATGGCGCTCCCCGTTGTTGAGGTTGGTCCAGTCCTTCATATCGCCGCTAAGGTCTATCTCCTCTGCGGTCCAGAAACTGGCCTCGTGCTTCTTATACATCTCCCATATCCTGGGATAGTTAATAGGCAGTATAACAAACCTGTCTTTATTGTCCTTAAGCAGTATTTCGTTATCGTTCATACAATTGCTGTTGCTCTTTTTCAAGGTCTGGCTTACGCCGACAACTCACCCCTTTCCACAACCTGCGGGCATTTTGCTGATGCCTTTCCGATAGTTTATCACCTCTTTGTTGCGGCCGCTTTTGGTATGAGCAGCCTGCCAGATGCGTAATTGGTAAATTTTACTGACGACCTTTAGCAAATGTAATTGCAGAAACAGAAGAATTGGGCTTTAGTTTTTAACAGCATGTGCAAAAAGCACCAAAGATTAATTTGGTGCTTTTGAAAGCCAACGCAGACATCAATATTATTGATAAATAATATTATTTAAATAAAAATAAAAAGGCGAAAAGGAGGTCAGATGCTCTTAAAAATGAAATAAAACACAGCGCAGGCCGCGGCAACATAAAACAGCAGCAGGAACACGGATAATGTAAATGTAACGTACTTCATAACCGATCATTTTTATCTTGTTACATAATCAATTTCGATACAAGGTTAATAACAATACATAACAGCTTCATTAAGAAGTTCACGAACGGTCGAAATAGTTAATGAACGGCAATAAAATTTAACTTTCGCCGGCATTATGCACTATTTGAAATGCTCCAAAACACAATATCTTTGAGCTGGGTTTAAGAAATAATATTATGCGCAATTTCCTTTTTGCTTGTCTTTTAACAGGACTGTTGACCAGTTGCGGAGATGAACCTGCCAATTACGATCCCGAGGCACATGAAGGGAGTGCTACTCAAAAAATAGAATCACCGGCCGACGCTAACCAAATAGACGGATTAGGGTACAACAAAGATTCAATAGCATTTAAAGCGTTTATCATATACAGCGCAGCTAATATCAGATCTCTGTGTGCGTCAGAGATCGCCAGGATAACCGAAAAAGATAAGAGATCGACCACCGATGGCATCCGGACCACCTATTGGTTTACACTCTCTAAAGACAAGACCGATTCTTTGGCTTACTATGGCATACACGATAAAGATATCAGCAAAGACGATCCGTCTAAAGTTATATTTCTGACCGGCAATAATGATCTGAAAAACAAAGGTTTATACGAAGGCACTATCATCAATCTGCCTGATATTGAACACAAATTCCCTGTATTATACGCCTACGGCTGTGCAAAATATTTCGCCGATAATAAACCTAAGATCATATCGTCTACTATCACCGACCAGTCTACCAAATATGCCGACTACGACGTAGAATTCATGCTGGCTGATGGTCAGGCGGTATATCTGAGCTATACCGTAAGATCAGAGCACGGTCGGATAAATGTGGTACTGAACAAAGATGAGGATCAGTAATTATTTTCCTAACGAAAAAGGTGCCGGGTGGCAACCATGGCCAAGTAATGTAGCATAACCCTATCTTTACAGCGCATGAAATTCCTGGAAAAAGTACTTGCCCTGATGGCATTGACCGGCGTGCTGATGAACCTGCTGACCATAGCAGGCGGCAGGCCCGTTATAGCGCTGGCGCTGATATGCCTGGCCGCTTTATACCTGCTGGGGGGCATACTATTGTTCAACGATGTGCGCCTGCGCAACTGCCTGAAAAAAAGCAGCTATGCACAAGTCACCTTCGCCCGCGTGGCCATTGCCATACTCGCCTCCGGCATACTCTCGCTCTCTATAGCAGGCATACTGTATTTTCTTGTTTACGGCTACAATAGTCCCAAAGTGGTGTATGCCATAGGCAGTATCAACCTGCTGTTCACCATCATACTCGTCATACTGCAATCATCAAAGCACCTGCAGTTCTACCGCAATATCCTGGTCCGCACATTCGTGGTGCTCATAGTGATGGGCTGCATGGTCATAACCCCGTCAAAATACCTGGGTGACTGGCAAAAGTCTAAGGTCATCAGCAGATCGGAAACACATTAGCCCCCTCACAGCCCTATCTCGTATAGCTCATGTAGCAGTGCTTCCTTGTTGCGCACCTTCAGCTTTCTCCCGTCCTCGCCGGGTCGCTCAGTGCGCCGGCATTGCGCGTAGCGAGAACCCGGCGACATCGGGTGGGATACACGCCATTGTTGGTGTTCCCACCAACGATCAGCACGCGGGGCGCTAAGCAGTATTAGTACCCACACTGGTCGTAAGCGTCCCGCTTCGTCCTCCACTATGGCAAGCGTCCCGCTTGCGAAACAGCAACGGCTACCCCGAAAGCTTTACCATGGTCGATCTCAACAACCTGGACAATATGCTGAAAGACCTGATAAAAGATGGTGATCCTTTAGACCCGGTAGACCCGCACCCGGTAGAGTATTTCCGCGACAAGGTAAAGTGCGACCCGTCTCCGTCCTCGCCGGGTCTCTCAGTGCGCCGGCATTGCCCAGCAGCGAGGACCCGGCGATATCGGGTGGGATACCCGCAATTGTTGGTGTTGGCACCAACAATCAGCACATGGGGCACCAAGCCGGGTCACGTCTCCGTCCTCGCCGGGTCTCTCAGTGAGCCTGCATTGCGCGCAGCGAGGACCCGGCGATATCGGGTGGGCAGCAAAAAATCGTATCTTCATCCTATGCCAGTAAACAAACCCCACCTCCTCCAGCCGGGCATACATTTCCGTCCTCGCCGGGTCTCTCAGTGCGCCGGCATTGTGCGCAGCGAGGACCCGGCGACATCGGGTGGGCAGCAAAAAATCATCCTATGCCAATAAAAAAACGCCACCTCCTCCAGCCGGGCATACATTCCCGTCCTCGCCGGGTCTCTCAGTGAGCCGGCATTGCGCGCAGCGAGGACCCGGCGACATCGGGTGGGCAGCAAAAAATCGTATCTTCATCCTATGCCAGTAAACAAACCCCACCTCTACCAGCCGGGCATATATTTTATCACATTTACTAACTTCAAATGGCTACTGTTATTTGAACTGACCAATGCGTATGACCTGGTTTATAAATGGTTCGACATTTTGCAGCAAAAGGGTCACCACGTCACCGGTTATGTTATCATGCCTAATCACATTCATGCATTGATAGGGTTTACTCCAGGCACACAAAGCATTAATACTATGATCGGCAACGCAAAGCGCTTCATGGCGTATGATATTGTAAATAGATTAAAGTTGAACAAAAGTACAGATATACTATCTGTACTTTCGGCTGGCGTTTCCACCTCCGACAAGAATAACGGCAAGTTGCATGAAGTGTTTAAGCCATCATTCGATGCTAAATTGTGTCACTCATATGCATTCATCAATCAAAAATTAAACTATATTCATAACAACCCGGTCAGCAAAAAATGGGATCTCGTACAGTTCCCGGGAGACTACACACATAGTTCCGCAGGATTTTATGAGACAGGCCGACACGGGGTGTACAATGTTATTCATGTGACCGAATGCATTGAAAAGTATTGGTTCGAACAATATAGGCGCACTTAGACCCTCCCGATATCGGCGAGTCCTCCGCTGCGCAAAGGCTATGCGAGAGACTCGCCGAGGACGGAAACATTATAAGAATAACATTTAATATATATGACAGGATTTAAAGTTCTTTATCTGCTCTTATTGGTTTCGTTACTTTCCTGTGTACATAATAGACAGCATCTGCCGTTAAAGTTCATTGATCTTAAATGGAAAGATAAGTTGTGCTGGCCTGCTACATGTGAGATGATATATGGCATAGAGAATTTTGATATAAAAAACACTAAAGTTTTTGATTCCATCACTGATTATGTGAAGGGTCACATTCCTTCAGAGCGAGAAGATCACTCATTGTGCCTCATTGTCTTTTTCAAATATGATAAAAGCGGCGAGAAAGGGGTAAATGAAAGAATGAATATTTACCCTTATACTGATTGGGACTACAATAAAGTGTTGGTAGCAAAATATGCCTGGATCAACGGCAAGTTTCACGATGCCACCTTTTACGATGGCGAAACCGAACTGTTTAGCCAACAACATATCAAGGGGTTATAGTGCGGTACCTACCTGATATCTTAGCACATATTTCCGTCCTCGCCGGGTCTCTCAGTGCGCTGGCATTGCGCGCAGCGAGGACCCGGCGATATCGGATGGGCATGAAAATATCGTATCTTTATAATATACCAATAAACAAACCCACGTATAGTTCTGCAGGATTTTATAAGACAGGCCAACAAGGGTTCTACATGTTATTCATATGACCGAATGCATTGAAAAGTATTGGTTCGAGCAATATGGACACACTTACGCCCGCCCGATATCGGCGAGTCCTCGGCTGCGCAAAGCCTATGAGAGAAACTCTCCGAGGACGGAACATTACAAGATGTATTATTAAATAAAATAATTAAGCAATATTATGATAGCCCGAATCAGCCTAAATAAACTTTTACTGGCTATAATGCTGGTGATGTCGGTTAATGTGTCAGCTCAAACTAAATACAGTGAGCAAGTCATTGTCTACAGTGTATTTGATTCCTTAGAAGGTTTGTTATGCAATAGAATTGATTCCCTAAATAAAGATTCAGTTTATATACTTATCGAACCTGCCGGAGATTTTCGCTATATACGTGGAGATGGGCTGAAAAGCAATAATTACTTGTACAATATTGGTATTTACTATAAACACGCTTATCCTACCGATTCAATATTTAACGTGTCAAATAGGAAAATGAATATATGTGGCAGATTGTATCCAATATATTTTCAAAGATTCGATGATGTCTTTACAGGGAAAGATAAAAATACGCCATTTAATAATTTTGAAATTAGTGGAAGAGTTGACATATACCAAAGACCACGTTATGTAGTTGATATGGAAAATAAAAAAGTCATTCTTGCTACTTTTTATCATTAAAGGCAATAAAATAATGGTATTGTACTGTACCAATTTCAGCTCAGACTATAGGGTAAATAGAAGAGAAAGACAAAAAGTAAAAGTTTAATAACATCAAACATAGACTCCACTTAAAACAAGCATAGTCTTTGCCATCACAAACCAAACACAAACACAAACACAAACACAAACCAAAAAACATAAACTATGACCAACCAGACAGCAGTATCCTGTTCAGCGTAGTGTTCTAAAAGCAAAGGAAACAAAAAACAGTTCTGCTATGTCTTTTTTGACTTCGCTACAGAGGAAAAATAGTCTAAGGGCAGCCCCTACAAATCAAAACCAAACCATAAACATAAACACAAACCAAAAACATAAACTATGACCAACCAAACAGCAGTATTCTCAGTATTAGGCGTACATGGCACTATAGCCTCTGTAACCGATGTAGTCAACCAATTTATCAGGGCAGGCATAGATGCCGGCACCATGAGCAACTTCCACATACAGCCCGTGGTCGTCACCCCCACCAACGATCCTAACAAACCATGGTACACCGTACAGGTTAACTACTACAGTCCCACAGTACAAGAGGGCTAAAAAAACAATAAGGGTCGCCGCCGGGCGGCCCTTATTGTTTATCGCCACATGCCCTTACCGTCACGCCGTTGCTGGCGTCCCCGCCGGCAACCAACCCAATGAGGCGCGGGGCGATTGTTTCTTATCTGATGCCATCACCCTCTCCCCTTGGAGAGGGCCGGCCTGCCTGCCGTAGGCAGGGGTGAGGCTAAAAAATATTTGGAACAGCCCCCTCCCGCGGCGTATATTTGTGGTGCCGGAGCATGCCTCTCCCGGCATAAAAGATCTTTCACTATGACACTATCACACTACAAAACAGTCGGCATTTTTGCCACCGGCAAAAATGCCACATCGGCAGAAAACGCCATATCAAACATTTTTATACCTGCACTACATTTCAGTAGCTTATAAACATTACCTCAAGCAGAATTGCCGGCAACTATCAAAAATTTCCATCGGCAGAAATGCGTATGGGGAGGCCACTTTACTTTGTGCAAAAAAATATTTGAAAACCGCCCCTCGCAGATCGTACCATTACCCCACAATAAACCCTTTTCTAAACCTCCCAAACCCCACAAAAAATGAGATCCTCCTTGTCCCAAAATCCTGCAAATCCTGATCCGGAAATTGCAGACACTGCAAATAGAAAGAAAAACACCATATCAGCAACCCTTTACAAAACAGCACAATACCCCTTGTACCTAAAGTAGAATTGCACAAAACCATCAAAAATTTCTTTATGCAAAAACTGCAATAGATCACCTGGCAAAAACTTGTTGTAACCACCGGATGTCATCACAGTTCGCAGGCATTTATAATGCCGGCGTAACGATCAGGCCATCGCCGATGCACCGAAAACGGAAAATAGCAGGTATCTTTGCCGTTTCAGCAATGCAACAAATGACAAGTCCTTATATATTATTTTCCGACGGTAAAGGCAATATTTTCGAAGATACCACCCTATACGTGGCCGGCCGCAGTGGCTGGGATGCCGGAGAGATACCCGAAGATGAATGGATAGAATTGCCCGATGGCGGCACCTTATACGAACTGCCCGGCAGGCGCGGCATAGGTATTGACGTGAATACCGGCGAAATGCGCCTATGCGAAAAAGGATGGGCTGTAGCAGCCTTTATACCACCGGCACATACCGGCCTGTACCTGGCGGCCTTCGAGACCATGCCAGATGCACCCACCCTGCCCCTGTTCTCCTACACCGCGGCAGGCTGGCTCAACAATAAATTTTATGTACCTGCCGTACGTATAGAGCGGGATATCCGCCAGGAATGCGCCGGCTACGACGACCGCACGATAAGGGAAGGCGTAGACAAATTTGTGGCTGCCTACCCCCACAACAGGCTGGTAAAACACCTGGCCGAAAAATGCACACTTACCTACAGCTGCCCGGCATCGCGCAACTACTTTATGGGTCGCTGGGAATGCCCGATACCAACTTCCCCGGCATGTAATGCCAACTGTATAGGTTGTATATCGTTCCAGCCCGAAGACGAGACCATTGTATCTACACAAGACAGGCTTACCTTCAAACCTACAGCCGAGGAGATAGCCGAGTATACCGTACCTCACCTGGAGACAGCACCCTACCCCATCGTAAGCTTTGGGCAGGGCTGCGAAGGCGAACCTTTGCTGATGTGGGAGACCATCAAACAATCCATTATAGAGATACGTAAACACACACCAAAAGGCAGCATCAACATCAACACCAATGGCAGCAAACCGGCTGCAGTAGAGCAGCTGATGCAGGCCGGCCTGGATAGCATACGCGTGAGCATGAACTCTGCCCGCCCCGACATTTATACCAAATACTACCAGCCCAATAACTACCAATTCGACGACCTGAAGGAAAGCCTGAAGATCGTTCGCAAATACGGCGGCTGGTCGTCTATCAACTACTTCGTGTTCCCGGGCATGACGGATAGCATTGCCGAGTTTGATGCCCTATGCGCATTCATCCGCGAAACAGATATCAGCATGATACAGTGGCGCAACTTCAACATAGACCCCGACTGGTACCTGGGCAAAATGGGCGTTGCCGACACCGGCGAATGCATGGGCATAAAGCAAATGATCGACCTGATACACGAGGAGTTCCCCAACCTGAAATTTGGCTACTTTAACCCGCCAAAAGAAAGGATGCTGAACTTTGATACAGATTTTGCACATTAACAATAAAGCCAACTTGATAAAAGTTGGCTTTATTATCGTGGTAAAGCTCATCATCTATCGTTGCTTCATATTAGCTATGACCGGAAATTTTTCAGACAAGTAAGGAACAGCTTTAACTACCTTAACAACTGACAGGAATAAAAAGGAAGGGTATATCAGGTACAAAATCCACATACGTTTCCTCGCAGTTTCATCTATGTTTCGCTTGTGCTTGTTCATCGCAAATAACAGCCATGCCATTACCGACATTAATGTTATCGCCGCGGGCACTACTATCACCGCCTCATCTGAGAAATAAAGCCCGATCATAGCGGAGGGCAGCAACACTATAAGAGCAATTGCCCTTACCCGGTCGGTTGAACTCTTGTACCGTTCTATTGGCGCTATGCGTAACAACTCCTGCTCCAGTTCGGCAACGTTGTCGATAACATTCGGAACCAGTATCATATCTCGCCCCTCCTTGCCTTTGATAACATATGCACCTTTTGAGGTCTTTGCTATGCTGGTAATATCGCCTTCATAAAGGGCAATAGGCGGTGTTCTGTCCTGTTCACGTGTAATAAGACTGCCTTCAAATGTCAGCGTATAACTCTCTAGTATACTGCGGTGCAGCTCTATCCCCTTCTTCGCAATAAAAAAACTAATGACCGTGCCTGATAAAACGCATAACGCTATAACAAGCAACACCGTTGTATCTTCCCAGATAGGGGTGCCGCTTGCTGTTGATGCAATAACAAGCACAACTATCGGCAGGCTGGCCGTGATGATCCGAACCCGCTTCATTGCTATCTTTTGCAGATCATCAAACCCTCCCGGCCTTATTTTGAACTCTTTCATAGGACGTAAAATGAATAGCGGCAATTTATAAAGAATATTTATAAACTGCCGCTACTTTATTATTGCTTGCATCACTTTAAAAAGGTGAGTCCATTACCACCGGCGCATCCTCATCCAGCTTCATTATGGTGCGTATCTGCACGCGCAGGTACCAATCGTCTCCACCATAAAAATTCAGTATGCTTACATGTCTGTCTAATCGTGTAAAAAGTTTCTTCAGCTTCACATCGGTCACGCTATCTACGTTACCACCTATTATCACCAGTTCATTCTTCCGGCGATGGAACATCTCTATAGCGCGCTCATCATCGGTTGTACCTTCTGCGCACCAGCCTTGCTCGTCCGATATGATCTGCAGCATACGCTCCAGCAACATAGGGTCGGGCGCATATACCAGTATATTCAGTTCATTCATATTTCCCTCGCTATTTCCGCAATAGGTTTGCGGCTTCTTTCAGTTATTTCTCTTGTTTTAAATGGTTCTTCCAGTTTATTGGCATGGTCCAGGTAGCCTACGGCAATCATACATACTATCTGTTTGTCATCATTCAATTGCAGCTGCTCTGTTACCATGTTTCGATCAAACCCGCCCATAGGATGAGTGTACACATCCATAGCCTTTGCCTGCAGCATCAGCTGTGCATTGGCCATACCGGCATCATGAAACGCCATTTTGTTCTCATTACCATTAGCTGCAAAGGTCTTCCTCGCCACCGAAACTATAAGTGCAGCAGCATTAGCGGCCCATGGCTTATTACCCGGCATCAGGCTTTCAGCCAGCCTGGCAAATCCTTCTGTACCCTTCAACGCATAGTAGTATTCCCATGGCTGTTCGTTATTGGCACTTGCAGCCCACGTAGCGGCCTCCAGCATAGTGTGTATATCTTGTTCGCTCACCGCCCTTTCTGCAAACGACCTTGCGCTCCACCTGCCTTTTATCAGGTCTATCACCGGTCCTTCTGTCTTAGCTATCTTGATCATTTTTTATGTCCTTTTTACAATGCAAAGGTACAATTGTATGTACCTACATGCAAAATAGCCAATACTATATAGCTATAGCTCAAAACGATAGGTGCACGGTTTTTATACACCATTTGTAAAACATAAGAATATGCGCGTAGCTGGAATAATGCTGATAGTAGTAGGTATATTAATGATCGTCTTTTCCGGGTTCAATTTTACCCAGGAGAAAAATGTAGCCAAGATAGGCCCGCTGGAGGTAAATAAACAGGAAACAAAGCATGTAGGCTGGCCTACCTATGCAGGTGGCGTTATCCTTATTGCAGGGATAGCACTCACATTTGCCGGTAGAAAAAAGTAATTACAATTGTTTTTTGTAGTAAGACAGCAGCCCTTCCATAGGGCTTTGCACTATTTTGCCGCACTCCAGTTCGTACTGATCGCATAGATTATTGATCACATCGCTGAACAAAAATGCTACAGAGCCCGAAAAATAAAGCGGGTTCTTCCAGCTTTGCCTGTATTTCAATATGTTGGTCTGGAAAAAGTCATTCAGGCAGTCTTCTATAATATTCTCTGCCATATAGTGGCCACGATTCTCCTTCAGCAACGCTACGAACGATGCCAGGTAACGGTTGGGGTATGGTTGATGGTACAACTTATTAACGATCTCTGAAATATCCTTACCAAATCGCATCTCAAAGTCCATCATCAGCTGCGCATCAAAGGTGCTGTAAGAGTAGTACTGCAACACCCGCTTGCCCATGTGATTGCCGCTGCCCTCATCGCCGGCAATATACCCCAGCGATGGCCTGCGTTCCTTTATCTTATCTCCATCGTAGTAGCACGAAGAACTGCCGGTACCTAAAACGCACACTATTCCCTTTTTATCGCCGCAAAGCGAGTGGGCCGCAGCCATCATATCGCTCTGAACGGTCACTTTTTTAAGCCCGAAATGTTTCTTCAGTATGTCCTGCATCAGCACTTGCTTGGGCTTGCTGGCAGTTCCTGCACCGTAATAAAAGATAGCTTCCGGCTTGGCGCCAAACTTATCGGCAGGCAACTCATCATTGAGCATGCTGGCTATAGACTCCGGGCTTTGCAGAAAAGGGTTGATGCCCTGTGTAGTGAACTGTACAGGCTTCTTATTTTTCCTGAGTAAGCACCAGTCTGTTTTGGTGGAACCGCTATCAACAATGAGGTAAGACATAAGCCGGGATTAGTATACAAATATGCATAAACTGTCCTTAAAATCCTAACTATATCAAGTATTTTTTAGAAATAATTATAATAGGTCTTTTATCCAAAAAATATTAGCTGAGTTACCGTTTAATATACAATGCCAGTAAATAGTAAGAGTGGCCTTGTAGACCACTCTTCCTTATTCTATTAATAACAACGATGATGCCTGTAATAGCGCCTGTAATACCTGGGCGGCGGTGGTGGCGGTGGCGGACAATACGCAGGGCCATTATAATACGCCGGGCCGGCATATACCTGCACCGGCGGGCAGTAACGCACGGCTACCCTTGGTCCATAATATCCCCTGTTATACCCGTGATGGTGGTGGTAACGGTAATAACCTCCTTGTGCAGATGCATTACCGGCGGCCAGGGTTAGCAAAACCGCTACCAGTAACGTTGTGATGATCGATGTTTTCATAACCTTTTCCTTTTTTGATCAGGATAATCCAATTAGCGTGCCAGTTTTTAAAATGAGACGTGGCTATACACTTTTCACATTTTTATTAGGTGCTGTTCCGGCTATACCCTTAAATTTGAAGTCTGATGTCGCCCCGTATTTTACGCAGGATTCTTTTGAGCATGGCGCTGCTGGTGGTCACACTGCCGGCATTCTTTTGCAATACACCCAAAGAGGTGGCCGAAGACCACCCTACCTCGCCGTGGCGCAATGTATACGATACTTCTGCACACTATGTAGGCATGCAAACATGCCGCACCTGCCACGAGGAGGTGTACAAAACTTTTATCCAGACGGGCATGGGCCAGTCGTTCGGATTCGCCACAAAAGAGAAGTCAGCAGCCGACTTCTCCCCCGCACATGCACTGGTTTACGACACAGCGCTCGACTACTATTATAAGCCTTACTGGGACCGCGATTCCTTTTTCATAATGGAGTTCAGGCTCGATGGCAAGGATACTGTGCATAAGAGAATACAACGAGTAGATTATGTGGTGGGCTCAGGCCAGCATACCAACTCGCACATTTTTGATGTGAATGGCTACCTGTACCAGGCACCCATTACCTTCTATACGCAAAAGCACCGCTGGGACCTGGCTCCGGGCTTTGAGAAAGGGGCCAACACCCGCTTCCAGCGCCTGATACAGCTGGAGTGTATGAGTTGCCACAACGGCTACCCCGACTTTATAGCCAATAGCGAGAATAAATACAATGTCATCAAAACCGGTATAGACTGTGAGCGTTGCCACGGCCCGGGCAGCCTGCATGTGGCCGAAAGGGGCAACAGCAAGCCTGTAGACACATCAAAAGGACCCGACTACAGTATAGTTAACCCGCGCAGGCTGTCTACTGAGTTGCAGAACAATGTTTGCCAGCGCTGCCACCTGCAGGGTATTGCAGTACTTAACGATGGTAAGACGTTTTACGATTTCCACCCCGGCATGAAGCTGTCTGAGGTAATGAATGTCTTTATGCCGCAGTACGAAGGTGCGCAGGACAAAATGATCATGGCATCACATGTAGAGCGCATGAAGAAGAGCCAGTGTTATGTATCCTCCGGCAAGATGAGTTGTATCAACTGCCACAACCCGCACGTAAGTGTTAAGTTCACACCACGCATACAATACCTTAATGCCTGCCAGAGCTGCCATGGCAATGCCGCCGGGCAAAAACAATGCTCAGAGACCATGCAGGTGCGTGCCACAAAAAATAACGACTGTATTACCTGCCACATGCCGCACAACGGCAGCATAGATATACCCCACGTGGCCGTAACCGACCACTACATCCGCAAGCGCCCGCTCTCCGATACGCTGCAAAAACAGATCACGGCTTTCCTGGGTATGAAGTGCTTTAATAACGACCACCCCGATGCCATAACTACCGCCCGCAGCTTTATGGAGTTCTACGAGCGCTACGCCCCTTCTAAAGGACTGCTGGATTCAGCATTGCTTTACCTGGACAGGTCGGCAGGACAGGAGGCAACACAAAAACAAAACCGCGACTATATCCGCGCCCATTCCCTGCTCAACAACCTGAACAAAGTGGTGGAGTATGCCGAAAAACTGAAACCTGCAGATATAAAAGACGCCTGGACCGCCTACCGCTCTGCCGATGCTTACTATCGTACAGGCCTGCCGGATAAGGCGCTGCCATGGTATAAAAGAGCTACCGAGATATGGCCTTATTCGCTCGATTTCCAGAACAAATACGGCGTTTGTTTGCTCAGCCTTAAGAACATGCCAGAAGCACAAAAAGTGTTTCAATTCATAGTAGGCCAAAACGCCAATCATGTAAGCGCCAACACCAACCTGGGCTATATATACATGCAGCAGGGCAACGGCACTATGGCCTACAGCTATCTGCTGAAAGCCCAGCAACTGGATCCCGACTACGAGCAGAACCTCATCAACCTGGCCGTATGGTATCATACCAATAAGCGCGATGCCGATGCCGACAAATGCCTGCGTCACCTGTTGAAAAAACACCCGGACAACGAACAAGCCAAGGCCATGCTCATAGACCTGGCCACCCACTTATAAATATACATTTGGAGATAACATTATAAGCCCTTAATTTTAAAGCTATTACACCAAGGTATCCTTCTTTTTACAGATGGGCTTTGAGGAAACCTGACTGCACCCGGTTAACAAGAAAACTTAACCAATAGGTCACCTTTATGACGATCGAGCATGAAAAACGGGACGGCACACCACTGTCTCATGACTCCGGCAGTACTGCTACTACCGCCGGTAGTATTTCATCTGTACTATCCCCTGCAGCTCTGTGCCAGGCATACTTCGAAACAATAGAAGATATTGCTTACATGCTGGATGGCCGGCAACATATCGTTTGTCTCAGCAACAGCGCCAAAACATATACGCAAGAACGCTTTGGAAGAGCAGCCCGGCCCGGCGATGATGCGCTGCTGTATGTAGAACCGGAACTGGCAGACGGATTCTCACTGCTTTTTTCCCGCTGCATGAAAGGTGAACGCATTGTTACCACTGCACAAACCAACACCGACGAATGCGACCAGTGGTGGGAAGTAGCTTATGCCCCCATTACCCAGGGCAACACAGTTGCAGCGGTAAGCATAACCATAAAAAACACCACCACTGCCGAGCGGTTAAAACACCTGAGCCGACAGATGGGGAATGTATCTAAAGTAGGCGCCTGGGAAATGAACTACGTTAGCGGCACCAACCTGTGCAGCCCCGTGCTCCGGGAACTATTTGAGGTGCCCGAGGATTTTGAGCTGACGCTGGAATCATCCATTAACTTTTGTAGCGCGAAAGACCAGGCAAGGATAAAGCAAGCTGTTGCAGAAACAATTGCCAAAGGCAGTGTGTTCGACCTCGATTTTGAGCTCATCACTAAAAGAAAGAACCGCATCTGGATAAAGGCCATGGGCGAGGCAGAGTTTCGCAACGGCAAGCTATACCGGCTGTTCGGCACCATGCAGGATATTACCGAAACAAAAAGGGTGTACGAAGAACTGTCGCTGAGCCAGCAATACTACAGGTCGCTTTTCGAGAACAACCCCGATGCTGTTTTCGCCCTCGACCTGGACGAAAAAATATCCAGTGCCAATAAACAAATGGCCGTATTGGCCGATACAGATATAACGCACCTCACCGGCCAGCATTTCACCCGTTTCTTCCTCCCGGAGGACAGGAACACCGCACTCAAACATTTTCTGCAAGCCAAACTTGGCCGCTCCGTCAGCTACGATTGTGGCTTCATCACCGCAGCCGGCCATCGCCGCGAGGTACATCTCACCAATATGCCTATCACCGTCAATGGAGCGGTAGTGGCCATTTACGTGATAGCCAAAGACATATCGGAGCAGGTGGCCTCACGGGTATTGGTAGAACAGTCTGAGGCCAATCTGAAAACCGTATTCGACAACACAGAGATAGGCTATGTACTGCTTACCGACGACCTCCGCATCATTTCTTTTAATAAGCCTGCGCAGGATTATATCGTCAGCAAACGTCAAAAGCTCTTAAAAGAGAACGACCTGCTGGTAAGGGGCTTCAACGATGAACGCGGAAGATCGCTGAAACAAATAAGAGACAAGGTATTGCGGGGCGATAAGGTGGAATATGAGCGTTTCGTATCCGACGATGGCAAAAACGGCAAATGGTACAACATCATCTTCCACCCCGTATATGGCGAGCAGGACCAGGCGCTGGGTATAATTATGGAGATTGAGAATATAACAGATCGGAAAAAGAGCGCCCTGGAACTGGAGCGGTCCTTCAACCTGTTGAACGAGCAGAACAAGCGGCTGCTCAACTTCTCTTATATCACATCCCACAACCTGCGGTCGCATACCAGCAATATCAAATCTATCGTATCCTTCCTGGAAGAGGCCGAAACGCCCGATGAACAGAAGGAGATGATGGAATACCTGAAAACGGTGTCCAACAACCTCGATGAGACCATCCACAACCTCAACGATGTGGTGTCTATCAACAATAGCGTGAACCTGGTATTCACCCCGCTGTTCCTTATCGAGTTCATCAGTAAGGCCACCGATCTGCTCAAAGAACAGATCATACAGAAGCAGGTAATCATAGAGAATAAGCTGATGATAGATGCCACGGTCAACTTCAACCCGGCATTCCTGGAAAGCATTATGCTCAATTTCCTGTCCAATACCATAAAATACAGCCACCCCGAACGCCGGCCGATAATTACCCTGGACTCCTATATGGATAATGGCCAATTTGTCCTTACTATTGCAGATAATGGTATAGGTATAGACCTGGAAAAGAACGGAGATAAACTATTTGGCTTCTATAAAACGTTCAATGGCAATAGCGACGCCCGCGGCCTTGGATTATTTATATGCAAGAACCAGGTAGAATATATGGGCGGAAAAATAGAAGTAGAAAGTAAATTAGGAGAAGGAACAACATTCAAAATATTCTTTAAATGAGTACACCACTGAATCATATCTGGATAGTTGACGACGACAAACTGTATACACTGCTGCTCACCAAAACGCTGAATAAACTGGAGGCAAGTAAGCAGATATCAACCTACAACAATGGCCAGGCGGCCATTGAAGCATTGAAAGCGATCGTAGCAGCAAACGAGGCGCTGCCCGAGCTGATCTTCCTCGACATCAATATGTCGATAATGGACGGCTGGGAATTTATGGAGGAATACAAACTGCTGAAAGCAGATAAGGACATGAGCACCATCATCTACGTGGCCAGCTCATCTATCTCCAACGACGACATCGCCAAAGCCAAATCCGACAAAGAGATCCACGACTACATCATTAAGCCGATACATGCCAACATGATAACCGGGATATTGAACAGGGTTAAGGAGCAGCGGGGGTGATGGGCCATAATTATATTATTATCGTTAATTATTGATTGGATGCTATTATTATAGACCCTTCAAGACTGCTAGTACCTGCTTATTTTCTGCTATAACTTGGTTTTGATCATCTCGTTTGCAAAATGGTCTAATGGATTTCTTCCAGTCGTTGCACCTTTCATGCCTATATTTTCTGCCGTAACCTTAGTTGTTGGCCAGATATTATCTCCTGACACATTTTGAAATGAAAATGAATTAAAAATCTCTCGAGCAAAGCCGGATAGTTCGTCTCCTAATGTCAAATTTTTAGCACAAAAATTAAATGCAGATGCTAATATATCTGATAGCTGTATTTGAGAATATTCATCACTACTGGCTTGTACTACATCGCCTATTTTTAGCTTGAACTGGTATTTTCTGTTTCCATACCCAACAATTTGTTCATCCGAAGATTTTAGCATATCAATAATAGGTTTGAAGTGAGCAATTGGCTTTGACTCGTCAATGACGATTGTTGGGTTTGTATATTTTTTGCTCCAGAAAATGCAGCTTGCTCTAAAAGTAGATAAAGTTGAATCCAGCGTGTATGTTTGATCAAAGCCTTGTTGTATTTCTTTCCAGTATTTGTAACTCATTTTAATAAAGCCGATAAACTCCTCGCCTAAAATATTTTCTCTTTGCATTTTATCAAAAAAAATAGAAACTGCATTATAAAATGCTTCACATGATTCGGCGGTTTTATTTCGAACCCAATTAACAAAAAGGTTGCATATCAAAGTGAAATGTGATTTCCATACGCTTTTATACAAAACGTAAATCATATTAGCCATTGCAAGATTTTGACCTTCTTTATATAAATCAATGCCGTTGAGATACATTACATACTCTATAAGCCGATCTACAATATGCGCAATTATCGCATATTCTTTGTGTACCGTAAATTTGAATACTCTTTCTCCACTTAATGCTTTATTATTCAGAAGATTTATTATTTCTTTCTGATATCTAGGGCGCTTAGATAAACTTTTAAAATGTAATTCTCGGGAGTTGACAATGGAATATAACGGGTCTAATAATTGATGTGTTTCCTCTAAATCAAAATCATGAGAGGCTAATGTAAACACAGGTTGGTCCGCATCTAATAAATTATCGCCAGTATTTCCAGCTTCATCAAAGAATACCATATAAATTAATTATGTTAAGCATTAGCCTTTCCTTTTGGGGAGATAAAAGTGAGTACAAACTAGTATAATCACAGAATCCGGTAACAAACATTCCCGCCCTCACCGCATCTCTACCAGCCAAGCTATGTGCGCAGGCAGGGACTCGGCGATAGGCAACTGGACATATGACTTCATTTTACTGCCGAAAGCTCAATATAGTCGCCACTATCATGCCCTACAGTAACAAACATTTCAGACTTGCTTTTCAGTAGAAATTTTTTATCAATTTTTGTTCTGAAAACGTCATCGAATGTAAATGCACAATAGGCAAGAGGAAATATCCAATCAAAAAAAACGTAATTCTCCTGGTCTGTTCTAAAAATAGCATCCATATCTCGAAGCACCTTGGGCTGTGCGTAACTTCCATTAGGAGCGTAAAGAGGGTCACACGCCCATTCACTATCCCCTGCACTATAGTCTTCAGCACCCGAAAGATAAATAGTTGGAATTGCTCCTTCGGCTGTTCTAAAAATGCCGATCCACAAGGCTATGACTGATTCAGGTAGAGGATAATTAGTCAACAGATGTCGAAGCCATTCTACTATATCAGATTGTTCTGCTTCTATATCCATTCTCCGCAATTGCAACCAGTAGGGCTTAGCAGCCTGTTTTTCATGAAAATCTATGAACTTATTCCATGCATCCCTTATTGCGATCTTTGACTCGAGAATTGAAGCCATAGCCTCCCACGACTCATCATGCTGAAATTCCATATTGTAGTTAATAGTTCGATATTACTTTTAAAATTACCAAACATTTCCCTCCTCAAAAAGCGTCGAACCTACAAAAACAACAAAAGCCGCCAAATAGCGGCCTTTGCTAGAAATTTCAATATCATTTACCCCTCATACTCCACCACCCACTCTATCCCATACTTATCGCGGAACATGGCAAAGTAAGTGCCCCATGGGCTGTCGGCTATGGGCATTTCCACCTCACCGCCTGCGCTCAGGCCATTATATAATTTATCGGCTTCATCCTTGCTTTCTGCAGTTATAGTTATCTTACTCCTGTTCTCGCGTTCATTTACTTTGCCCAAAAATTCCGGCACATCGTTACCCATCAGTACACTGCCCGTGCCTATAGGCAAAGCTATGTGCAATATGTTGTTCTCGTCTTTTTCGGCCACAGGGAATTCGGAGCTCGCCAGGTCTTTCAGCCTGATGATCTTAGAGAACTCGCCGCCGAATACTGCGCGGTAAAAATTAAATGCTTCTTCTACGTTACCATTAAAGTTGATGTGCGGATTGATGATGGCCATATGTTGTGTGTTTTATGGATCAAATGTACTGTGCAGCCACTACACCGTAAGGGAGAAAAACGTCAAAAAGTGGTCCATCTGCGTCAGGAAGCACAAGCTATTGCGCCAGGCAGGCATGTATTTTTCCACAACACCACCCTGCCGCCGCCTTCCGATTTTTCTTTATCCTTTTTATGTTGCGTAACGATGTTGAAATAAAGTACACCCGTTTAATTGCTATTTATCATTTTTGCAGCGTTGCAAAAGTCTTTAAATAATTCATTATTCGCAGATTTTGCGCCTTGCATAAAAGACAAATAACTGCTCAACCCGATATACTTTATTTCAACATCATTCCTTACATTTGCAGTCCGTATAAAAAAATAAATAATTTCATGGCTACAACAGCAGACATGCGTACAGGCTTGATCATCAAGCTTGACAACAATCTTTATTCAGTGGTAGAATTTGGCCAGAACAAAACTGCACGCGCTGCAGCTAAGGTGTGGGCCAAACTGAAAGGTGTTGATAATACCCGTACAATAGAGCACACATGGAACTCTGGTGATAACATTTTCCCCGTTCGCGTAGAAAAGCGCAACTACCAGTTCCTGTACAAAGACGATAGCGGTTTCAACCTGATGGACAATACCTCTTTCGAGCAGATCATCATTGCTGAAAGCATGGTAGAACATCCGGAACTGTACAAAGACGGCCAGGAGTGCTTCGTTATCTTCAATACAGATTCAGAAATGCCAATGAGCGTAGAACTGCCATCGAGCGTTAACCTGCGTGTTACCTACTCTGAGCCGGGCCTGAAGGGCGATACTGCCACCCGTGCAATGAAAGCTGCAACGCTGGAAACAGGTGCAACCGTACAGGTGCCATTGTTCGTGAACGAAGGCGACCTGATCAAGGTAGATGCAAAAACAGCAGCATACGTAGAACGCGTGAAAGAATAGTTTTTGCAATGGCTTAATGGCTCAATAGCTTAATGGCTCAATTGGGTGTATACAGCCAGTCTGAAAGGCAATAAGGTTAATAAGTTGAAGTTTGGTTCACATCAGGTAGCAATTTATTAGTATTATTGTCTTTCGCTTTTTTTGACATAATTTTCAACCCGAATTAAATAACTACTTTTCCTAAAATTGAATATTCATGGAATATAAGCAAATACAGGAGCTGATAAAAACGATCAATAAATCAAGCATCAGCGAACTGAGCATTGAAGACGGCGATTTCAAGATCACCATCAAACAGGAATTCTCTGCCGGCCAGGTTACTTATGCTATGCCTGCAGCACCTGCCATGCCTATGGCTATGCCACAAATGGCGGCACCTGCACCGGCAGCGCCTGCCGCTGCTGCTCCTGCACCGGCTGCTCCTGCTGCTGATGCCGGCTCATCAAAAGCTGTAACTGTCAAGTCTCCAATGATCGGTACTTTCTACCGCAGCCCTGGCCCTGACAAGCCGGTGTTCGTGAACGTAGGCGATGAAGTGAAAGCAGGCCAGGTAGTATGCATCATCGAAGCCATGAAGCTCTTCAACGAGATCGAGTGCGAAGTGAGCGGCCGCGTGGTAAAGGTACTGGTAGACGACTCTTCTCCTGTTGAGTACGATCAGCCACTGTTCCTTGTTGAACCTGCTTAATTGCTCAATGGCTGAATTGCTCAATGGCTCAATTCCGGATCTTTACACTATCCAATGAAACAACATGAGAAAAGAAGTGTTCGATAAGAATCCTGTTCTTAAAATATCTTTCGACTTTTCTCTGATGATCATTGAATATTGCGAGGTGCTGGAAGCAAATAAAAAGTTTATTGTAGCAAGGCAGCTATTACGTTCCGGAACTTCGATAGGTGCAAATGCAATGGAAGCTCAGAATGCAGAAAGCAAGGCCGACTTCCTTCATAAAATGAGGATAGCAGGTAAGGAAGCTGAAGAAACGCAATACTGGTTATGGATTTGCGATTACAGTGAAACATACCCCGATTGCTCAGTACTGATAAAAAAGCTGGAAGAGGTCAACAAAGTAGTTGGCTCCATAATAAACACTGCGAGAAAAAATTTGGTTAAACAATAAAATATCAACGGCGGCACAAAAGCTAATGACAATGGAGTAAATAATTAAGGTATTGCTCCATTTGTTGCCGAAGGCAAAAGCATTAAGCCATTGAGCCATTAAGCCATTGAGCCATTTGAAAAAGATGTTTAAAAAAATACTGATTGCCAACAGGGGTGAGATCGCACTGCGTATCATTCGTACCTGCCGCGAGATGGGCATCCGTACCGTTGCAGTATACTCTACTGCCGATAAGGAGAGCCTGCACGTGCGCTTTGCCGACGAGGCAGTATGCATAGGCAAGGCACAGAGCAGCGACTCTTACCTGAACATACAGCATATAATGGCAGCGGCAGAAATTACCAATGCCGACGCCATTCACCCGGGCTATGGCTTCCTGGCAGAAAATGCCAAGTTTGCCGAGATATGTGCCAAATACAATATCAAATTCATTGGCCCTACGCCGGAGATGATCAACTCTATGGGAGACAAGATCACTGCGAAGGAAACCATGATAAAGGCCAACGTACCCGTGATACCTGGCTCCGACGGTCTGTTGCAGAGCGTGGACGAAGCCAAGGGTATTGCTAAAGCCATGGGCTATCCGGTTATCATTAAGGCCACTGCAGGTGGTGGTGGTAAGGGTATGCGCGTGGTATGGGAAGAAAGCGAACTGGAATATGCCTATAATACCGCCAAGATAGAAGCAGCAGCTTCTTTCAAGAACGATGGTATCTATATGGAGAAGTTCGTTGAAGAACCCCGCCATATAGAGATACAGGTTGCCGGCGACCAGTTTGGTACCGTTTGTCACCTGTCTGAGCGCGACTGCTCTATACAGCGTCGTCACCAGAAGCTGGTAGAAGAGTCACCTTCTCCGTTCATGACGCCGGAACTGCGCCAGAAGATGGGTGAAGCAGCTATCAAGGCAGCCTCTGCTATCAACTACGAAAGTGTTGGTACCATAGAGTTCCTGGTAGACAAGCACCGCAATTTCTACTTCATGGAAATGAACACGCGTATCCAGGTAGAGCACGGTGTTACTGAAGAAGTGATCAGTTACGATCTGATCAAAGAACAGATCAAGATCGCAGCAGGCATACCTATCAGCGGTAAGAACTACGAACCAAAGATCCACGCTATCGAGTGCCGTATCAATGCCGAAGATCCGTACAACGATTTCCGTCCGTGCCCTGGCAAGATCACTACCCTGCACACGCCGGGTGGCCACGGTGTGCGTGTCGACTCGCATATCTACGCAGGCTATACCATCCCGCCTTATTACGATTCTATGATCGCTAAGGTGATCGCAGTAGCCCAGACCCGCGAAGAAGCCATCAATACAATGGAGCGCGCCCTTAGCGAATATGTGATAGAAGGTGTGAAAACAACCATACCTTTCCACATGCAGCTGATGCGCGACCCCGACTTCCGCGCAGGCAACTTCACTACCAAATTCATCGAAAGCTTCAAGCTGTTGTAATTAGTCGTAAGTAGAAAGTAGAAAGTCTTAAGCTTTTCTACAGTCATAAATAGAAATGGCCCGAAACATATGCTTCGGGCCATTTCTATTTATGTTATTTATTTTCTATTGCTATCGATACTTCTTACAAAACAGCTTTCTACTTTCTACTTCAAACATCAATCCACCTTACGCATCTTTTCCAGCAGCATATTCAGCTGGGTTGCGTCATCTTCGGTGAGCCCTAATATCCCTTTTGTAGATACCTCAAGCGCAGCATTGGCTTCCTGCAACAGCGCTACGCCTTTATCTGTAAGCCTTACCAGGGTCTCCCGTTTATCCTCTGCCGATTGACCACGCTCCACCAGTTCCTTTAATATCAACTTATCAATGATACGTGGCACGTTCGAGCTTTTCTCTATCATCCTGCTGCCTATGTCCTTTACGCACATTTGCTCCGGGTGCTTACCTTTCAATATCCTCAATACATTAAATTGCTCCATAGTGATGCCATGGTCCTTCATAGCACCGGTAAAATGGCTGCGCAACCAATAAGTGGTATATATCAGGTTCAGCGTGGCCTTATGCGTCTCGTTGGCAAAATTCGTCGTCTTCAATGCTTCCTCCAATCTCATGGGCAAATATATGTAGCTACACGCATTTTTTTGATTGATAAAAATAATAATGCTATTTAACCCCTCGGGGCTGGCAACGCAAAGTAAAAACAAAATATTGGTTCTCATAGTGATTGGTGCCCTATATTAACACTGCATTGCAGACAAAAACTGAAACCAAATCCCAAGTTCCAAATTTCAAATACCAGAAACTCTCACACATTCCAACACATTCCATCACATTCTATCACATTGCTACATTCCACCACATTACCCTCAATTATCAAATTCATTCAGCCATTGAGCCATTCAGCCATTGAGCCATTAAATGATGTATCTTTGCCCCTCTTATTATGCAAAACATTAGGAATTTCTGTATTATTGCCCATATCGACCACGGTAAAAGTACCCTGGCAGACCGTCTTTTAGAGCATACCAAGACCATCTCTCAACGCGACATGCAGGCCCAGGTGCTCGACGACATGGACCTTGAACGCGAAAAGGGTATCACCATCAAAAGCCACGCCATACAGATGGAGTATGAGCTGAAGGGGCAGAAATATATCTTCAACCTCATCGATACACCCGGCCACGTAGACTTCTCTTACGAAGTATCCCGCGCACTGGCTGCCTGCGAAGGCGCACTGTTGCTGGTAGATGCATCGCAGGGCATACAGGCACAAACCATATCTAACCTGTACCTGGCGCTGGATAACGACCTCGAGATCATCCCTGTCATCAATAAGATAGACATGGATGGTGCCATGATACCGGAAGTTACCGACCAGATAGTAGAACTGATAGGCTGCAAGCCTGAAGAGATACTGCTGGCCAGTGGCAAGTCGGGCATAGGCATAGAAGGCATTCTTGAAGCGGTTGTAGAACGTATACCGGCACCAAAGGGCGACCCTAACGCTCCCCTGCAGGCGGTTATCTTCGATAGCGTGTTCAATCCGTTCCGTGGCATCATAGCTTACTTCAGGATATTTAACGGTACTATGAAGAAGAACGATAAGATCCGCTTCATACATACCGATGCAGAATACATTGCCGATGAGATCGGTGTAATGAAACTCACGCTAACGCCTAAGACAGAGATGTCGGCGGGCAATGTGGGCTACATCATCACCGGCATAAAGAATGCCCGCGATGTAAAGGTGGGCGATACCATCACCACCGTGGCCAATGCCGGCATAGAGGCTGTAAAGGGTTTCCAGGAAGTAAAGCCAATGGTATTTGCAGGCATCTTCCCTGTAGAGACCGACGACTTCGAAGACCTGCGCGATTGCATGGAAAAACTCCAGCTCAACGATGCCTCGCTCACCTTTGAGCCCGAAACATCGCAGGCGCTGGGCTTCGGTTTCCGTTGCGGCTTCCTCGGCATGCTCCATATGGAGATCATACAGGAACGCCTGGAGCGCGAGTTCAACCAGACGGTGATCACCACTGTACCCAACGTTAGCTTCTACGCCTACAAAACGCGCGATAAAGAAAAGCGCCTGATAGTGAATAACCCGAGCGAAATGCCGGAACCAAGCGGACTCGATCGTATCGAAGAGCCGTTCATCCGTGCGCAGATCATCACCCTGCCCGACTATATAGGTAACATCATGAGCCTGTGCCTTAATAAGCGTGGCGTGCTCATTAACCAGAACTACCTCACCCCTACCCGTGTAGAGATATTGTTCGATATGCCGCTGACAGAGATCGTGTTCGACTTCTATGATCGTCTTAAATCATGCACCCGTGGTTATGCATCGTTCGACTACCATCCTATAGATTACCGTGAGAGCGATATCTGCAAGATGGATATACTACTGAATGGTGAGCCTTTGGATGCCCTTAGCGCACTCATACACCGCAGCCGCGCACAAGACTTTGGCCGCAAGCTGTGTAACAAGCTGAAAGACCTCTTACCTAAACAACAGTTCGTAATAGCCATACAGGCAGCCATAGGTGCTAAGATAGTGGCCCGCGAAACCATTTCGGCTATGCGCAAAGACGTTACCGCCAAGTGTTATGGTGGTGACATCTCCCGTAAGCGCAAGCTCCTGGAAAAACAGAAAGAAGGCAAAAAACGTATGCGCCAGTTCGGCAACGTAGACGTACCACAGGAAGCCTTCCTCGCAGTGTTGAAACTGGACGAATAATTAGTGTTTAAAATAGAATTGATAAAGCCGCTTCCTGTTGGGAGCGGCTTTGTCAATCAACAAGCAAATTTACAAGTTCAAACTTGCATACTTTTATATCTATGAACACGCCTGACAACGAAAAACGACATGAACTAACTGAAAAAGAATACCATATTGCTGTTTTCATATGCTCGCATGTATTTGAAAAAACAAGTCCTATTTTATACGTCTGTAAAGATGATGATGAGTTTCAATTTCTTTGTGCCGGATTACACTATGGTGATGAACGACCCAGAATTGTTGGTTTAGGGCATATGGTGGATTCCGACAAATCGATACTGGATATTCTCCATATAGCGAATGGTGAAGAAGCGGAAAGAGGCTCTGTAGCTGAAGAATGGACAATAAGAAAGATGGCAGAATGATATATACACATTATTAGCGCAGTTGTTGGTGTTCGCACCAACAACCATCGGGGCGTATTCGTTTTCGGATAACCCAAATGAACCCAGTTATGCGAAATTTTCAATTTCATTGTAGGCCATCTCCCGATGGCCGGGATCAACTCCTGCTAAAATGGACTATCGTAATCCTTCAGCGCTACAAACGACAGATCACGGTCGGATATGATCGGATGCTCCAGCCCCCAGTCGAGGCCAATGCTATCGTAGCGGATACCTGCATCGTGTGCCTTGTTGTGTTCAGACGTTACCAGGTAGTAGGTCATGGCGTCATCGCTTACCGCTTTAAAACCATGCGCAAACCCTTCAGGTATATAAAGCGCCTTATGGTTGTCTGCCGACAGTTCGTGCGCAAAATACTGGCCATATGTAGGCGATGCTTTACGCAGGTCTACTATCACATCCAGTATGCTCCCCTGCGGACAGAACACTATTTTGCTGTGCTGGTGCGGCGGTGTCTGGAAATGCATACCGCGGATCACATCCTTTTTAGAGATGGAAAAATAACTTTCCCTGAGTGTGAACTCTATACCGGCAGCCTTTAAAGTGGTCTCGTGAAATGTTTTGACAAACAGGCCACGGCTATCTTTAGGTGCCGGTAATGTTATAATTAATGCGCCCGCAAGCGGGGTTGGTTCAAATGTCATTCCAACTAAATTAGTAAGCCACTACTCTCCAAAATAGGTGTTAATCTGCTTCATGCACTTATCGTAGGGCGTATGTTGCTTGTCGGCATACCATGCAGCGGTCCATTCTATCGCTGTGCGGGCGTCCATTACAGGCTTCCAGCCTATGTCGGCGGTTATCTTGTTGCTGTCCAGCAGCAGCAGTTTGGCCTCATGTGGTGCGCCTTCCTCGGCAAACGATCTATAGCTGCCATGGCCGTATTGCTCTATAAATATCTTGGTCAGCTCCTCTACCGTCAGCATATCGCCGGGGTTGGGGCCCATATTATAGGCAGTGCAGTATTGGGTAGGCTGTTCGCTCATCTTAGCAGCCAGCATCAGGTAGCCGGCAAGCGGCTCCAGCACATGCTGCCATGGGCGCACAGAATTAGGATTACGCAGGCCTACTGTCTCACCAAAGCTGATGGAACGTACAATATCCGGTATGATGCGATCATCAGAATAATCGCCGCCGCCTATCACATTGCCGGCACGTGCCGCTGCAATGCTCTTTTCGTGATTAGAAAAATCATCGGGATTAAAGAACGAACGCCTGTAAGAATCTATGATGATCTCCGCAGCCGCTTTACTGGCAGAATAAGGATCGTAGCCACCCAGCTTGTCGTCTTCCTTAAAAGGCAGTCCGCGCTCGGGGTTATCATATACCTTATCTGTAGTGATCATCACACCCACGCATGATGGCGGTAAGTGGCGGATGGCATCCAGCACATGCGCAGTGCCCTGCACATTGGTGAGGAATGTTTCCAGCGGTTGTGCATAACCACGCCTTACCAGGGGCTGTGCTGCCAGGTGGAATACGAAATGTGGCTCAAAACGCACCAGCTCCGTCTTCAGCTTTTGGTGATCGCATATATCGCCGATAACCGAAGAATAGCACAGGCTATCACCATCTATTATATTATACAGGTCGCCTGTTTTTTCAGGCGCCAGAGCATAACCCTTTACCTGGGCACCCGCAGCGTGCAGTATCTGCAGCATCCACGAACCCTTAAAACCGGTATGCCCTGTAAGAAACACACGCTTGCCGCGGAATACAGACCGCAGGTACTCCATACTTACCACTTTTTCCATATAGGGTCTGTTTGCCAGAGGTTTTCTAATTCTTCTTTATCTCTCAAAGTGTCCATACACTTCCAGAAGTCATTATGCTTGTAGGCTGTTATCTGCTTGTCGCGGGCCAGGTCCATCATAGGCTGGCGTTCCCACATGATATCATCGGCATCATCGTGCAGATACTTGGCTATCTCCGGCTCTATCACAAAGAAACCACCATTGATCCACGTACCCGAGTCAGCCGGCTTTTCTTCAAAGCTATCTATCAGGCCGTCATCCTCCATCTTCAGCACACCAAAACGGCTGGTGGCCTGTATGGCGGTCATGGTACATATCTTGCCGCTCTTCTTGTGGAAGGCAACCAGCTCGTCTATGTTCACATTGCTTACACCATCGCCGTAGGTCAGCAGGAACGGTTCGTTACCTACGTAAGGCAGCACACGCTTCAGCCGGCCTGCTGTCATGGTATCCAACCCAGTATCTATCAGCGATATTTTGAATGGCTCCGCAGAGTTCTTATGTACTTCCAGGCTGTTAGTGGCCAGGTCTACGGTAATGTCGGCATTGTGCAGGAAATAGTTGGCAAAATATTCCTTAGCCACCCAGGCCTTATAGCCCAGGCAAATGATGAATTCGGTATGGCCATAGGCAGCATATATTTTCATGATATGCCACAGGATAGGCTTACCACCTATTTCTATCATTGGTTTAGGCCTTAAAGAGGATTCTTCGGATATACGGGTACCGCGCCCGCCGGCGAATATGACTACCTTCATACAACAAATATAAACAAAGGCTCAAAGAGTTATGCACTCTGAGCGGTTAATTAATGTAAAAAGCCCGTGGGCATTCACATGCAATCCACTATTGCTTTACAAAACGCTGCACTACGCTGTTGTTGACACGCACTAAGTATAGGCCGGGCGGGAATCGGGAGACATCTAACTGCAGACTCGTGGTATTACATTCCGTATATAATAAGACTCTGCTCGTCATGTCTACCATTTCTACCTTGTTCATCGGTAGGTCAGCATCTATCAGGATATTATCGGTAACAGGGTTAGGGTGTAAAATTATGCGTGGCAAACCTGCTGATATCTGCGCAACAGATAGCCCGGGAGGTAAATTGCCGCAAATGCGGGAGCCCATTTTATAGGCAATTAGTGAGGTGTCAGAAAAATATCCCATATCATCCATATCCCAGTAAGATATTATTCCTATCGGGCATTTATAAACCTCTGTATGCCGACCATCGCCATATAGCTTAAACTCATCGGCTGTAATACAGTTAAACGTATCTTTAGGATAAAAGTACACTATAGGCTTATTAAGGTAAAGTTCTTCCGGCATTTTAATACTGTCCACTATACTGAACACAGTATCGTAATATACCACACTTCCGCTCCGGATTATTTGCATACCGCTTTCGCGTCTCCAGCCAGATGTACCGTAAACTGTTTTATGCCCGGTTACATTTTTAGAAACAATGCTATCCAGTATATTGCCGCCGGAATAAAAGTTCGGCCATAAACCGGCGCTGTAGCTACGCTCAAAAACGTCACCAATACTCCAATTATGTAAGGCAACATCGTTGGGTGGTGTAAGCGATACTATTTTAAAAATAGCATTGCTTGTGCCTGGCCTATAAACAGACGTACCATACATATTTTTCGTACATACATCTAAATAAAAATCTAATCCCGCACGATAGGCAGAGTCGGCTCTATGGTACGGGAATGTGTACAGGTCACAAACCTGCACAAAACCATGGTTCTTGCTCAGCAATAGCTCAACACCTGTAAGGGAATCCGTCGTCACCACTCCGGCAGTATCGTTAGCCGTAATGCGTAGCCGCTTTACAGAGTCCAAGACACCTAAAACGGTTATTGTATCAATACCTGTTACCTGTGCATCGTAACGCAGGCTGCTACCGTCGGCGTACATTACCCAGCTATCGCCAACGGCTGCCTGCGGCTTTATAATAACATTATTGCCCCAGCGGTTATCGAAAATAAATGTGCCGTCAGCCTGTTGCAATACCCTATGCCCCAGCCAGCTACCCCCATTGGTATCGCACGGACCAAGATACATTGTGCCAAAACAAGAGCCGCGTTCGGTGCGATACAGGTGGTAAACAGTAGTATCGCCACTTAAGCTTACAGAATCTACGCGTACACCTCTCAGATAGTGGTCGCTATTAATAAAGTAATGCTGCACACCTGGCTGCAGGCATTGGTAGTTTTGGGCAAAACAGAGCGAGGAAGAAAAGAATAACAGGATGTATAGGAATGATCTCATAATAAAGTTTATATAACAAATATACAAAGAAAACCTCCTGCAGGTAGCTGCAGGAGGTATCTGTAATAAAGAGTTTCAATTAAAACGTAACGGTAACCGTAATAGTGGTAGATACACCGCCATTACATACTGTGATCACGGCTGTGCCGGGGCTGGAAGGTATGATCTGACCGGTAGAATTGTCCACATTACATACTGCCATATTATCGGTACACAGGTGTATGGTAGCACCCGATACAGGGTTGTTGCCGGCATCTACCGCCACTGCATTTACCGTAACAGGGCCGCCGGTAATAGAGGCATTCATAGTATTACCACCCGGCAGGTTGATATGGTCTACACCTGCGGTAGTAGTGCCGCAATTGCAATCGCTAACCATGATCAGTGCAGAACCCGGCTCTATGGTCGGCGAGCTTACGTGCGCCAGCACTACGCTCGACAGGCCAACGGTTGCAGAAGAGTTCATGGTCACCAGGCCGGTGCCATTCACTGTAGCTATATCAAAGATCGGGATACCTGTTGTGGGTATTTCCCAGGTAAGGCCGGCTGGCATAGTTATGGCGGTGAGCGCATGGCTGGTATGGTTCACGCTATAGGCCTGTGCGGTAAACTGCTTGGTAGCACCGGCGCCAATGTTGGCCATAATAGGTGTTACCAGTATCAGCGAATCAGGTAATACATCCACTTCTGCCTGGCCGGTGATACCGTTGGCTGTTGCCGTGATGATGGTCTGACCAATGCCTACTGCTGTAACCTTACCAGTAGCATCAACAGACGCCACACCTGCATCCTGCGATGCCCATGTAAAGGTGGTACCGCTTACCTGCGTATTGGAACTATTGAACGCAGCAGCCGAGAATGTAAAGGTCTCGCCGCGGAACAGTTCTTTGCCCGATGGTGTTACCGACACACGCACTACAGGCAGCGACACCGGCGGAAGGCCGGTAACCAGTACCGGTATGTATACCTTGTTGTTGTCGCTCAGGCCATTGGCAGTTACTGTGATCACACATTCACCCGTAGCATTAAAGCTTACATTACCACTGGCGTCAACCGATGCTACAGAACTATTGCTTGATGAATAAGTGTAGCTTGTAACAGAACCCGTACCCAGGTAAACCGGCAACAGCGGAATAGTACCTGCATTGGTGGTCCATGCTATAGCCGATGGCAGCACAGTGAACACGGCAGGCAGGTATACACCCACAGCTACCTTGGCAGTAAGTGTTTTGCCATTTACAGTAGCCGACGCCGTAATGGTTCCGCTACCCGAATTACTCGGAGTAAACACATTGCCGGAAAAGCTACCCAGTGAATTGGTGACGCTCCAGCTGACACCAGTAGCTGGTGTTACATTGCCTTTCGAGTCGATAACAACGGCCTGGTAGCTGATGGTATTGCCCGGGGCAACTGTTTGGGCACCGGTAGTAATAGACAGAACGGCGTCGGACGACGAATTGGAATTGTTGTCGGATTTCTTACAGCCCTGCCATAAAAATCCTGCGATGGTGGTGAGCACCAATAGTGCTGCGATGATCTGTTTTCTCATTTTCTCCGTGGTTTTGATTTGTTGTTTAGTGTGAAATAATGCCGGCTTTCTAAAGACTTTAAAGTGATCTTTATGCTGCAAATTTACCTCCACAACTCCCGGGGAGTCATTAAACTATGTTGCGAAAACTATCAATTTTGTTGCATCACATCATTCTATCAATGCTTTATAGTTTAACTATTATCAAATACTAATTTACATGGCTCGGAGGATACCCGAAGTGCTCTGAAAAGCATTTGGTAAAATACGACTGCGATGTAAACCCAGTCGCATAGGCGATCTCTGTTATATTACCTTCTCTCCTGCGGAGTAGTTCCAGCGCTCTTTCCAGGCGCACTGTCTTGATGAGTTCGGATGGTGAGTAGCCGGTAAGGGTCTTTATCTTTCGCTGAAAGTGGCTGCGGTTGATGTGCATCTCGTTGGCCAGCAGCTCCACCGATAGTTGCGCATCGTCTATATGTTGTTTGATGAACTCGAAGCACTGCCGGCTGAAAGGGTCGGCTTCGGCAAAACGCTCTTCCAGGGTTTGGATACCTTCAGCGGGTTGGGGCTGCAGGTTGCTTTTTTGCTTCTGCAACAATTGCAACTGATTCCTGACCACGGCCACCAGTTCTGCCGGCACAAATGGTTTTTCCAGGTAGGCTTGCGCACCGTTGGTTATGCCCTCGGTTTTTGTGCTGGTTTTGGCGCTGAGTATAATTACCGGTATATGATCTGTAGCCACACTACCCTGCACTTCTTTCAGCAGCGCCAGGCCATCCATTTCCGGCATCATCATATCTGTAACAATAATATCCGGCAGTTCTGCCTGCAATATGGTCAATGCCTCTTTGCCATTTGTGGCTGTATGCACATTGTAGCCACTACCCTGCAACAAGGTCTTATTAAAATCCAGTATATCCTTATCGTCCTCGACCAGCAGAACAACAGGCGCGTCACCTGATGCTGCCGCAAGTGTGACCGGTACCGGCGGCTTGAATGACAGCGTAACCGTGAACACTGCTCCTTTACCCGGTTCACTATCTACAGTTATTGTCCCACCCATCAGCTGCACCAACTCCTTTACCAGAGACAGGCCTATACCTGTGCCTTTGGAGCCATCGGCCTGGTGCTGGGCCGTGCGGTAAAAACGACTGAATATCTTCTCCTGCTCTTCTTTGGCAATACCGGTACCGGTATCCCATACCGATAGCATATATGTATCACCACTGTTAGTAAGATCTACACCTATGTTGCCGCCCGGCGGTGTGTACTTTATTGCGTTGCTGATGAGGTTGGCTGCTACCTTTTCGAGGGCATCCTTATCGAACAATACATTATCCGCATCCGGTGGTATGTTCACCACCACAGATAGGCCCTTTTCCCGGGCCTGCACAGTAAAGCCTGCCGCTATGGCGCCTACAAATGCACCGGGATCGCCCAGGGTTTCGTTCAACACATACTTAGCTGCATCTATTTTGGCAATAGCCAGCATCTGGTTCATCAGCTCGTTCAGGCGGGCGGTATTACGGTCGGCCATATCCAGTTGATAGAGCATATCCGGGTCGGTGGTCTGCGTCTTCAGTACCTTCACCGGCCCCTGTATCATGCTCAATGGTGTGCGTATCTCGTGCGCCACATTGGCAAAGAAGCGCGATTTAGCCTCATCTACCTGCTGCTGCACACGCCGCCCAAACGACAGGTAACCCAGTATCAGGACACTCACCAATACCACTATCAGCAAGGCAGCAACCGTCAGTAATATCCTGTTATGCTGCTTATCCAGCTGTAATTGTTGCTCCTTTATGGTTTGCTGGCTTTTCTCCGCATGGTATTGCTTGTCCAGCTTTGCCAGGTTGGTATTAAAGTCGCTCTGGGTTACAGAATCATTGATCACCACGTATTGCAGCAGGTATTTATAAGCACTGTCAAACTGGTTCATTGCCGCATAGGCTTCGGCCATGGTACCGTATACCTGTGCTATCTCTCGTTGCAGGCCAAACTTGCGTACCGCCTGCTCTGTGCGCTTGTAATATTCAATAGCCTTTCTGTGGTCCTTTTGCTGGTCGGCTATATACCCCAGGTTGAATGTAGCTTTGAATATCTGCGATTCGTAGCCTATCGCATTCCAGGCATCGTAAGCGGCATTATAATAGTACGCGGCACTATCCAGCTTGTTCAGGTATTGCATCAGCACGCCCCTGTTCAGGTAATAGTAGCCATGCTGGCGCATATTGTTGTTGTGTGCCACTATGGCCCCTACCTGGTTCAGGCATCGCAGAGCACTATCATACTCCCCCAGCGCCTCGTGCATGGTGGCCAGGTTGATGAGCGGATCGGCCAGGCTATCTATGCCGTGTATCGTTCGCAGGATGTCTATCTGGCGGTAGTAGTAGCTTTTAGACTGCGGGAACTGCTTTTGTGCATAGTACAGGTAGCCTATCTCGCCATATATGTAAGCCACCTGCTTATTGTCGGCCGGCTGCCGGCATAGGCGCAGGGCATCAAACAGCAGCGCCAGCGACTCTTTATACTGCAATTTCTGAAAGAGTGCCTTTGCCTTTATGTTCATTGCCTTTATGCGCCCATCATTATTGCTCTTGTCTATTACCAGTAACAATGAATCGGCCAGGTGCAATGCACTGTCGGACTGGCTGGCATTTATGTAGTGCCAGCCCCGCTTGAATGATGGCTCAAACGGACCACTCTGTGCCATTGCACCGGTGGTGAGCAATATAGATAATAACAAACAGCAGATATGCTTTGTCATGGCGTGTATGTATGTGTGTATTTTCGACAGATAAGGTAAGGTGCAATAAGCCTGCCAAAAATGGAGTAAGGTCAAAAAATAATAAAGCCTTCAAACTTGTGTCTGAAGGCCTTATAGTATGCATTATATTTTTTTACACTAATCCCTGTGGATCTATCGGTGCTTCTTCAGCAGCTATCTGGTCTTCGAAGGTTCTTTTACCTATCAGGCGTTCCAGGTCGTCTTTAAAGAGTACTTCCTTCTTCAGCAGTTCTTCGGCAATGATCTTCACGTATTCCATCTTGTCGGTCAGCAGTTCCTTCACTTTATCGTAAGCTTTCTGCACCACTACACGCACCTCTTCGTCTATCATCTTGCCGGTCTCTTCGGAGTATGGCTTGGAGAAGCTGCCTTCGCTCTGCGGATCGTAGAAAGAGATATTGCCTATCTTATCGCTCATACCGTACATAGATACCATAGCATATGCTGCGCGGGTTACGTGCTGCAAATCGCTGAGGGCACCTGTAGATATTTTACCAAATACCAGCTCTTCCACTGCCCTGCCACCGAGTGACATACACATGTCGTCCATCAGGTGATCGGTAGTACGGATGTACATTTCCTTAGGCAGGTACTGTGCGTAACCAAGGGCAGCAACACCACGAGGCACGATGGTCACCTTTACCAGCGGATGCGCATGCTCCAGGAACCAACCTGATACCGCATGGCCCGCTTCGTGATATGCAATGATGCGCTTTTCCTCCGGCAGTATGATCTTGTTCTTTTTCTCCAGGCCACCTATTACGCGATCTATCGCATCATTAAAGTCGCTCATGTCCACTTCCGGCTTGCCTTTACGGGCAGCTATCAGGGCAGCTTCATTACAGATGTTAGCTATATCGGCACCGGCAAAACCAGGTGTTTGTACGGCCAGCTTCTTAATGTTCAGGTCTTTAGAGCGCTTGATAGGCTTCAGATGCACATCAAATATCTTTTCGCGACCCTTAACGTCCGGTATATCTATAGATATCTGCCTGTCGAAACGACCCGGGCGCAGCAGGGCTGTATCCAGTACATCAGGACGGTTGGTAGCCGCCAGTACTATGATACCGCTATCGCCGCTAAAGCCATCCATTTCTACCAGCAACTGGTTCAGGGTGTTCTCGCGCTCGTCGTTGCTCATCACTGCATTCTTGCCACGGGCACGACCAATAGCATCGATCTCATCTATGAACACGATACATGGTGATTTTTCCCTTGCCTGCTTGAACAGATCGCGTACGCGGCTGGCACCCACACCTACGAACAGTTCTACGAAATCGGAACCGGACATAGAGAAGAACGGCACCTGCGCCTCGCCGGCCATAGCCTTGGCCAGCAGGGTTTTACCGGTGCCCGGAGGGCCTACCAGCAATGCACCCTTAGGTATCTTACCACCCAGTGCCGTGTATTTCTTAGGATTTTTCAGGAAGTCGACGATCTCCATCACCTCCACTTTAGCTTCGTCCAGACCGGCAACATCGTTGAACGTGATGTTCACCCTTGTGCCCTTTTCGAACAGCTGAGCCTTAGACTTACCAATGTTGAAGATGCCACCGGCGCCACCGGCACCGCCGCCATTACCCATTTTACGGAAGATCATGAACCACAGGGCCACCATTACCAGTATCGGCAATATTATATTGAATAATATTTTGGTGTAGTCTTGCTGAGATTCATATAGCACTGCTACGTGCGCAGGCTCCGGAAGGTTCTTTTCAGCTTCTGCCAGATCTTTACCAAACTGCTCTACTGAGCCGATCTTGAATTCGAAGGCTGCGTTTCTTTCATTACTAAGGCCGGGAGATACCTTTTTGCCCTGTACGGTAGCAGGCGGTAATGGTACATCTTTTTTCAGGTATACCTCTACATGGTCGCTGTTAACCACCTTTATCTTAGCTACCTGGCCCTTATCGTTGTATGCCTTGAAATCCTGGAAGCTGTATTCGTTGTTGAACGAAGTGATGTTGCCACCAAAGAACTGAACGCCGAAAATGATGAGCAGGATAATACCGTAAACCCAATAAATATTGAACCGGGGACCTTTCTTCTGGTTGGGGTCGTTGCTGCCGGGTTTAAGGCCGCCGCCAGGTATTTGTTTATTATTATCTTCCATTGAGTATGCTTAATGCTTATTTATAGAATTGATGAATTAGTATTCTGTTCTTTCGGCATCGGCCCACAGGCTTTCCAGGCTATAGAATTCGCGCATATCGTGCTGAAATACGTGTACCACTACGTTCACGTAATCTACCAGCGTCCATTTGTCGCCATGCTCTATATGGTAGGGACTGTCGTCGCACTCCTTCTTCACGGTTTCGTCTATATTGTCCGCAATGGCTTTTACCTGGGTATTAGACCTGCCATCGCACAGCACAAAGAAGTCGGCCACTGCCTCGTCGATCTTTCTGAGGTCGAGCACTACAATGTTCTCGCCTTTTTTATCCTGAATGCTACTGATGATCGTTTTGAATAACTTGCTATTCTTAGCAAGCCGGGCCACCGGCTTTTTCCTTTCCTGCAACGTGCTTAAAATATGCTCCAAACTTTAATGTTCCGGTTTTGTTGATTGATAATTATCTTTATGGTCTTCTACTTTCAAAATTATAGAACTTTTTGTACTAAACCATATTGAAATGCCCGATGCCCATATTATTGAGCTGGATTTAACAGATAGCACCAATAACTATGCCATGCAACTGATAGATGGCAATAAGGCACACCCGGGCCTGACAATAGTGGCCAACCAGCAAACGGCAGGCAAGGGGCAACGCGGCCGCACGTGGGTAGACATACCCGGCCAGAGCCTGCTGATGAGCATGATAATAGCCCCTAAACACACGCTGGCCGAGCAATTCCTGTTCAACGCCGCCGTGGCTACGGCCATTGTTAACGAACTGCAACAACTGCACGACACCTGGCAGGTGCAGGTGAAATGGCCCAATGACATTATTATTAATGACAAAAAGGCAGGCGGCATACTGATAGAAAATGTGCTACGTGGCAGTAACTGGAGTTACGCGGTGATAGGCCTGGGCCTTAACATATTGCAGCCATCGTTTCCTGCAGAGCTGCCACATGCCACATCTCTTAAGGCAGCATCGGGTAAGGACTTTGACAGGCGAACCATATTGAATGCGCTGCGTGAGGCGATCTTCTACGCCACCAGCTTTCCTAAAGATGCTGCTACCCTGCTGAAAGATTATAATGCCCTACTCTTCCGCCGGGGGCAACAGCAGGTGCTGCTGGAGGACGACCAGCCGGTAAATACCACCATACTACATGCTAATGCGGATGGCACGCTGGCGGTGCAGCTGGAAGACGGCACTATAAAGAACTACGTGCATGGGCAGGCGGTATGGGCTTATTAATGGCTCAATGCCCTTCGACAAGCTCAGGGTGACAAGCCGGGTAGCTGAATGGCTCAATTCTGGAAATTGCAGTTTTCTGCCGATGAAAAAAAATGACAGTTGCCGGCAATTTTACTTTAGATGCAGGGGCCTATTGTGCTGTTTTGTAAGGTGTTGCTAATATGATACTTTTCTTTCTATTTGCAGTGTCTGCAATTTTGTGCAATTTTTCCGGATCAGGATTTGCAGGATTTAGGGATAAGAAGGATCTCATTTTTTAGTACGGTTATTGGGGGGTAAAGGTACGGTTTGGCGGGGTCGGTTTCCAAATAAAGATATGCACATATTTAGTGGGGCTATGAGTGGATAGGGTTTCACCAGTCAGGCAGTATTTATAATACAATTGTAAGTGTTGGCAATCCCAACATCGGCGAAGTAAGATCGCATATCAGCAGACAGGTACCGGCCAACTACGGCGATCTGGAGATCGCCCACACGCAAGGACGCGATTGCAAATCGCGCCCAACTGGGCTTTGCCGAACTCCCGTAATAAAGATATCTGACGGGCGTTACAAACGCCAGACCGGAGGATCCTCGTTACAAACGAGGACCAGTGTTGGGCAAATATGCATAGCAGCAATCATTCAAAGTCAATTTTTACCCCTTGCATTTTAAATAGTTCCACAATTTTGCTATCAGATTTATATGCAAAGTCAAATTGTATTTTAATAATTTTTCCTTGCACTTGTTCTATTAAAAATATGGCCTGCATACCAATATTATAAACATGCTTTATTCTTATTGATTCAATTTCTGAAAATAGGATTATCGTTCTTTTGCCAGTAAAAGGATATATTATGATAAGCCGATCTTCAAATATCTCTAAACGAGTATGGCTGTGCATATAATACCTCTGCATGAAAAAGATAGAAATAATATTTGCGGAAAATAGTAGCGTAAAACTCATTTGAGTTTTAAATAAAGCATAATCAATAGCAATTATAAAAACTGCTAAAAGATAAAATGGTATTACATCTCGCTTTAAACTACCTACTGGCATTATTTTAAATAATTTTCATCTATCGTGGAGACTAGCGCCATCAACTAAAGAGTTAAATCATTTTCAGACATAGATTCATCTACCCAAGATGAGTGATAATTACAAAAGTAAACGTACATAATTGGCAGGAGTAATAAAAATGCTATAACTGTCAGCGTGAAGACAGGACTGCGGCGGAACAACGAGCCTAGTTTCGATATTGTTGGCGGGGACGCCAACAACGGCAGAAACATCACGAACTACCGATAACATCCAAATGCATATTTTTACATTATGAATAAACTGCTTGTCGCTATAGTATTTCTTTTTTGTTTTGGCCAGTTGTCTGCTAAAGGCAAATATCTTATCCCCTACCGGCAGGGCAACTACTGGGGTATGAGCGATGAGAACGGGATAATGGTGGTTCCGTGCAAATATGTTTCTGTGGCCCGTGTTTCGGAGTTTATTGTTGCTACGCCGGTTCAGCCGGGGCCAACCGCTATAATAATGGATCTTTCGGGCCACATTATTGATAGCTGCACCGGCGGTATTGTGCCTATTAACAGTGATACGCTGCTGGTTCTTAACAGAAGCGCAAAGGTGGCCAACGACCTGCTATTTACTTTTAAAGAGCCGCCACGTGGCATGAATGCCCCCAAGGAGCCGCCTGCCACCGTGTACTGGCAAACTTTTGCCCCACAAAACGTACACTTACGTGCAGCAAACGGAAAGGCGCGGAAAGTTGACGGAACGGTGTATGCTATGGTAAGCGGCACTACGCTTGCAGCAATAGAGCTGGGCGACAAATGCGGTATGCAATGGCTTGAAGATTCGTTTGCCATCCCGGCAGTATACGACAGTATGAGATTCATAAAGCCAGATATGCTTTTGGCGTATAAAGACGGCACCAGCTCGCTGTTCGATGTTTTTGGTCAATCGTACCCATTTACGCCACCTGCCAATGCTATTTATATAGACAAGCGTAATGGCAACTATATAACGCTGGAAAAACTGAAGCCAACCAATGATAATAATTTTGCCTATTCGGGGCACAAGTTGTGGAACAAAGAAGGTAAGGAACTGATAAGCCCGGAGCGTAGCTGGGACTACCAGGAGCATACTGCCAAGCCTATGCATATCATATTAAGAAAGCCAAAGGCTCAATTAGTATATGGGCAGAGTGGCTTCCAGATAGCGGATATTAATGGCCAGCCGATGTTGCCCAGTATGCAGGAAGCTGCCATGATAGGTGATTCATTTCTGAAGGTTACAGATATAGGCCCGGGTAAAAGGAAACAATACATATATAGTATAGCGCGATCGCAGATAGTGTATACAGATAGTACAGGCACACAAACGATAGGCGAAAGCAATAGCCTGCTGGATATTAAAAAGGACGGTATACATAGCTTTTACGACAATCACTTTAATGTAATAGCTACTATTGCCGATTCTGCAATGCACCGCTACCGTGCCCCGCAATTGGTGCAGACCCTGAATATCTACGACTATGATTCAGCGTATCGTGCAACAGGCATATCCAAACACACCTATATTGCTATCAGGGCTAAGAGTAACGAACACTATACGATCTATGACGAGCATCTGAACAGCATCAATACTGACTATGAAGAGTTATATAACATGCATGAAGCGAGGACCGCATCGTTCAGGAAGAACGGTAAATGGGGTTTATTGAATTATATGTTTAAGGAAATAGTTCCTCCGATCTATGACACCGTGATATATGATAATCGAACGTTTGCAGTAGCATCGCTGAACAAAGTGAAGAAACGCATAGACCTGAAGACATTTAAGGTAATAGACCTGGACCGGTATAGCTATTTTGATCCCGAAGGCCTTAATGGTAAACATATAGCTTTGAGGTATTTCCCAGTAGATGAACGGCGCCACTATGCCCAGTATAGAAGGGTGCAGGCCGTTTTTACTGCTAACGATGACGGAGCGATCAGCGATAGCATGGTGGTAAATGACGAGCGCGAGTACAAATATGCTTTCTCCGGCACCGGCAAAATTGTAAAATACCCCACAGGCGATGATGAGCGCGCCGAGGGTGTATTTGTAATGGATAAGCTGAACGGCAGCTTGAAAAAATGCCCCTACCCTGCGGGTGGTGTTGAACTATGCTTTGGTAAGGCCGTGCTGGTGCAATGCGTGAATGAAAAACGGCAGCTGGGCATGCTGAATGTAGATAACTTCGGGGTGGTCGTTCCCTTTGGCAAGTATGATTTTATGTTCATTTACCCTGAAAAGATAGCAACGGCAAAGGGGCAGCCAATGGAAGTGGTGGAGATAAAGGGTGGTACAGAAAAATGGCACAAGGAATCTGTAAGCGATGATAACCCGCTAAACATGTTGCAAGGCAAGCAGCCGAGGCCTGATAGAGAATCGGTAGGCTATTATTCATTATGGGGCAAAAAGTACTGGGATAAATTGCCGGCAGGCAGAAAATAGACAGTGCGTTAGTTGTTTATAGCGCCCCGCGTGCTGATTGTTGGCGGGGACGCCAACAATGGCGACCAAAGAAGCATAGTGTATCTTTCGCTCTTTCAGAGCTTACCGGTTTTTGTGGGCTTTCCCGGGACTGCATCCCGGGCTATTGTCTTTCGGTCTTTCAGACCGATTTGATACTACAGCTACTTAGTGGCCCGTGTGTTGATTGTTGGCGGGGACGCCAACAATGGCGGAAAGTGGCTAGATCATTAATATCTTTATCGCCATAAGATGGTTGTATCCATTGGGATAATATTGAAACCACGATCGTAGTATTGCATAATATCCTCGTATTCATATTTATTAAAGCTACCATAGTGTCTGCTTTGCAGCGCCACAGAGTCAGGACAACCGTAGTGGCGCATCCAAAACAGCAAATCCATCTTGTATAATGACTTTCCGATATTAAGACTTTCGTACGAAACCACAGGCACAGGATCACAATTAAAATAATGATGAACAGCGGTTCTATGACCGTAAAATTGCCATATATTACTTGCGCAGATATAATCGACATGTGAGCTAAAAATAGCTGAGTCAGATAATAACTTCAAACCATTGCATGGACTCGTTCTAATTGACTTAATAAGAGAATCGCAATCCCACAGCTTTTTATGATACTGTTGTTTGCTCTTCGTTTGCGCGGAGGCAAATGAGAAAAAGAAAATGCATAGTATAGTGGCTACCCTTACTTCCATAATATGGTTGTATCAAAGTTCTTTACTGGCATGTTGCTGTTATACATTCTATCTATTTCTCTCCGCTCCATTACGTCAAAATCACCGTAATGTTTCTTTTGTAGTTTTGTCGAGTCGCCGCAGCCTAGTTTTCGCATCCACAAAAGCATATCCATTTTATAAAATGACTTGCCAAAGGATATGTTACTATAGTTCAAACCGTCGCTGTAACAAATAGGTGCCACGTAAAGATGTCTGATTTTTGTCTTAGTAGCGTAGAAGTGACAAATATCTTCCAGACAAAAGGTATTAATGGTATAGATGAAATTTGAATCCGATATGAGTGACAGACCTAAACAAGGTTTTTGCTTTATTACCCTTAGTATAGAATCACAATTACATTTTCGTTCCTCCCACTTGTCTCCATACTGAGCCCAGGTATGCCGTGAGCAAAAAATGAAAAAAGCGAGCAATAGTGATCTGATCTTCATAGTAAGTTATTTTGCTTTTTATATTCTATCAATTGGCCTTGAATATGATCTGAGCCGGTTTATCAATTACGAACTCTCCGAAGGGTAGGGACGACAATATACTTACCTGCTTCTTTTTATCTACTACAAATTCGAGCACTTTGTACCTGTGTGCTGCAGTAGATGTAATGATGTATCTGCCGGCACGCATTGGTATCCGTTTTATTAATAGTATTTGCTGTGGTTGTGTAGCATCTAAGGTACTATCCTTTATTACCTGGCTCATGGTGCGTACCACGTCACCTTTAACAGTATGTACTATTATAGAGTCGGTTTGAACAAATTGTATTTTACTTGTATCATCTACGCTGAACACAAATGTGGGGCCGGCTTCTACTATTCCGGGTGTGATGAGCAACAGCATTAAAACTATCTTTTTTATATACCACCGCATAACATTACCCAAACCAAAGCGCTAATAAAGATAAGTAAAAACAATGCGATGAAAAAGGACTTGCTGTGTATATTTTAAATGATTGTTTGCATAGCGCCAATCACCCCCGACATTCGACAACACGCCTGCGGCTGGTCGAATATCGTCCCCTCTTTGGGCTACGCACATAGGCTATAAAAGAGGGGAGCTCCCACTTTATGAGTGAAATACCGAGCTTTTCCGGGACTGCATCCCGGGCTGTTATCTTTCGGTCTTTCAGACCGATTGATACTACATGTGTTTAGCGCCCCGTGGGCTGATTGTTGGCGGGAACGACAACAATGGCGGAAAGTGGTCGAATCCTATACGAAACTGAAATTTCGCTGAACTGACCGTGTGCACTATAGTAGCTTATTGCCTGTCTTCGCGGGCCATTTTCTTTATTTTTTCCGCGTCTTTTTGCAGGATGGCTTGTTGCAGGTCGAAGCGTTTGTTCTCGGGGTTTACGGTCTCGTTCTTCTCATTGATCCACTTTACCATGTGGCCATTGTAGAAGTAGAAGCTGTTGGTCTTCAACACTGTTTTAGATGGATCGAAATATTCAGGGTGGGCGCTATCGGCGCGCTCACGGGTCATGTAATTAGGCTGGTTGTAGGCATATTCGTTCTGTATCACGCAGATCAGGTCGCCAGCGTCGAAATAGTAGCGGGCAGAACTGGTGCCGGATGAGGTGTAGGCAGTATCGGTAGTGAGCACCAGCTTACCATCGTTAGTGAAAATAGATACGGAGCCACCTTCGTCTTTGGTATACGGCATCTCTATCTTCTTCAGTTTGTAGCCGGCCATTTTAGCATCAATAGCTTTACAATCTTTAACAGTGCCGGTAATATCGTCTTCCATGCACGACTGTAGCAGCAGAGCGGGCACGAGGAGCAGTAACAGACCTTTCAGTTTCATAACAGGCTGTAAAAGTAGCTAAATACAAGGATGTAGCACAAAATAGCCAATAAACAGCCATCTCTGCTACTAGTCGGCAAGCGATACGATCATACCGTGCTGCCCGGCTGTTTGTATGTCTCTCCACACGCGGTTGATCTCCGATCTTTTATCGGCAGCTTTCAGTCCACAATGCGGGTATAATGTGTTGACGCAATCTTTAGCCACCGACACGGCTATAGCTGATGCAGCAGTTACCTTGTATAAAAGGGAAGGGCTGATCTCTTTATTGGCCTGGCAAACCTGCCACGCCATATCTACAGCATAGAACAGTTTCTGCCGGGACGTCTGCAGCTTATTGAGCATACCATTATATTTATCCTGCAGCTCTGTTACCGAATTGGTGAGCTTCTTACCATCGATCATAGTGCTGCACAGCTCCATAAAATGGAGTGCCATACCAATAATGTTGACGCTGAGTGTACATTCTGCCAGCTGCATGAAAGGGAAATGATATAAAGCAGCATTGACAACCGGCTGCGCATTCATAGAAAATGACCTGTTAGCGGACACCTCCAGCTCTTTTGCCTCGAACGAATGGCTGGCCGTAGCTACCATACCAAATGCATTCCAATCGTCTAACAACGTCACTTCGTTGCTATGAAAAATGAAAGACAGTATTTTATCGGTACCATCCTCGTTCTTTACCGCAACCTTATTTTTTGTAACCAGGCAGTTGGCCGTAAAAGCTGTAGCCATATTGGCGCCCGAGGCATAAGACCACTTGCCATTAATAACGTAGCCATTAGCGGTCATCTCGGCAGTACCACCCATAAAACCGCTACCTGCTATGCAGGTATTGCTCGCAGACAGAAATTCCGCAGCAATTTCCTCATTCAGAAATCCGCCGAACCAACCGGCACCGCTGCACAAGGTGACCGTCCAGCCAAGGCTGCCATCTATATAAGCTAATGCTTCTTCTATCTTCAACAATTCGGGCAGGGACATTTGTTTTCCGCCATATTGGCCGGGCACCATTGCTTTGAGCAGCCCGTGCTCCTGAATTGTTTGTATTTGTTTATTGGTGAGTTTTCCTTGTTTTTCAGCTTGTGCGATGTCGTTCTTTATGTTTTGCAGAGAAGCTGCCGGGAAAAGAGATGAAATATCAGATATGTCAATCATTAAGTAAAGATATGATTTTATAACAAACAAAAAACAAATGCAATAATGAATAATTTTTGTAAATGTACAATTATTTGCTTTTAAAATGATTAAATGATGACGTGAAAATGCGAATAAAATACGTTAAAACCCCCACAAATAGATGTAGGTACAAGCATTTTGGCGATTTAATGAAAAATATACTATATTACATTACCGTTATACAATGGCAACAGTTGATAAATAGGCTGCCAATTAATAAGTACCTAACAATGAAAAAGATAATTATTTTAATCTATTTAATATTAATTAAAATATATTGCCCTGCCCAACAAAAAATGTATTACCCCGATAATTCGGTAAAAGTGTATGTGGGTAGTACGGAGCAAACGCTGGCATGGTGTGGCGGTTTTAACAATCCGCAGTTCACGATGGGCGACCTGAATAACGATGGCAAGCAAGACCTGGTAGTGTATGAGCCGTTCAAAGGAGTAAAGACATTCATCAATACGGGCGTTGCCGGTGCCCCTGTTTATACATATGCGCCTGAATATGCGCTCAACTTTCCACCAATATATAATTACCTGGTGCTGGCCGATTATAACTGCGACAATATACCCGACCTGTTTCATGAAGGAGGCACCGGCTTTTCTGTTTATAAAGGATTTTACAACAGTAGCAACAGGTTATGCTTTACCTTTTACAAGGATGTGTACTACAACAATGATATTCACTCGGGCGGGCCGGTAAATGCCTTCAACAACCCGCAGGACATACCGGCCATAGTAGATGTAGACAATGACGGGGACCTGGACTTTGTTTCTTACGACATAAATGGTGGCTACCTGAACTGGTACCGAAACATGCGCGTAGAACAGGGGCTACCATGTGACACACTACGAATGGAACTATGGGACAGGTGCTGGGGCAAAGCCTACCAGGGCTTTTACCGCACGCACCAGCTGGCGCAAACCTGCGATAACTCGGGCCTGCACAGGGAAGCACAGAAACCAACACACTCCGGCAATACGCCCTGCCTGTTTGACTGGGACATGGACGGCGACTATGACTATTTAGACGGCAGCGTATCCTTCAACGAAATGACGTTTATGAAGAACGGTAGAATAGAGAATGGTAGCGTAGACAGCATGATATGGCAGGACACGATGTGGCAGACGGGCGGTACAACCCTATCTATGCCCACATGGCCGGCTGCATTTAACGTAGATATAGACCAGGATGGCAAAAAGGACCTGCTGATATCGCCTAACGCCAGCGGATCGGAAAATTATAAATGCATCTGGCATTATAAGAACAACTCGACCGCGGGGGCACCCAACTGGCAATTTACGTCAGACACGTTTTTAATAGACAAGACGATAGACGTGGGTACAGCAGCCTACCCTGCCTTCTTTGATTACAACAAAGATGGCAAGCCCGACCTGTTTGTAGGTTCAGAAGGATATCTACAGCCGGGCGGTACATTCAGGAGCCGCATCAGCTATTACCAGAACACCAGCACGGCAGGCAATCCATCGTTCACCCTGCAGAGCAAAGACTTTATGCGTATAGATACAGCCAATTTCCGCGGTACGGCTGTAGCATTCGGCGATATAGACAACGACGGTAAAGCCGACCTGGTATTGGGACATGTTGATGGTACACTGAGCTACTACAAGAACCAGGCAGCCTACGACACCGTGCAGCCCGACTGGCAGGTGCAGCAGCTGACCCTTAAAGACTACACAGGCGCCACCATAACCGTGGGTGGCCGCGCCACGCCATTTATCTACGACATAGATAAGGATGGCCGTAAAGACCTGGTAATTGGCAGCCTGTATGGCACCCTGCAATACTACCAGAACATCAGCATCACACCCGGCAGCATAAAACTGCAACTGGTGAACCAGAAGCTGGGCAATGTAAAGGCAGATGCCAACCAGATATTTGGCTGCTACAGTGTGCCCTTTATAGGCAGGATAGACAGTACGGGCAGGGACTACCTGCTGATGGGCAGCAACAGCGGCAATATATACCGGTATGACAGCATTGCCTGCGGCGATACGACAATAGACTACCCGCTGCTGGATGCGCAGTATTCCTTCATTGATTCCACGTTCCTGATATATAACCATCCCAGCAGTCCGCTTGGCGTATATGGGAACCTGCGCAGTGCGCCAGCTGTAGCCGATATAGCCGGCGACGGCAACCTGGAAATGGTGGTAGGCACCGTGGCCGGGGGATTGAACTTTTATAAGTATAAAGTAGATGAGCACCTGGCAGTGAACAATGTTGTGGAGGATGGCATCATGCACCTATACCCCAACCCCGCCAACAGTACAGTGAACGTTGCCTGGAGCGGCATAGGGGGCACCAATGTGCAGGTGTTGCTGTATGATGTGCAGGGCAGGATGCTCAATGAACATACCTATGCTACCACGGACAGCAAGGGAATAATAGACATTACTACACTGCCCGACGGCATGTATGTGGTAGTGGTGAACAGCGGTGCGAGGAAGTATTATAGTAAGCTGACGGTGCTGAGGTAACTACCCCTTGACATGATACTTATCGGGATCGGAGCCGAAGAACACACCTTTTACGCGCATGGCAAGTGCTTTCCATAAGCCGCCATCCTGCTGCAGGTGGCGGTCTATGGTCCATACCAATGCCTTCATGGTGCTTACATAATGCAGGCGGCCAAAACCTTTGTCGCGCAGCTTTAATGCCAGCCAGCCATCTTCGCCTGTGCCGGGCGGATGTTCATACAGATCTACCTTCAGACAATCGGCTTTACGGAATGCAGAGCTACAGCCATACACATTCATGGCTTCATCCTTCATTGTACGCTTGTATAAACGGAGCAAATCTGCCAGGTTCTCGTAGAGAAAGTAGCTGAAGCGGCCGGTCATCTTATCGGGCATAAAGGCAAACCTGCCATAAGCAAGCGCTACTTTATCATCCTGCTCCATAGGGCTGATCAATTCATTGATCCATTCTTTGGGGTAGATAGAATCTGCATCGGCATTGATGACGTATTTGCCCTTAGCTGCCATTAATCCGGCAGTGCGGGCTGCTGTAACACCCTTCTTTGTTTCCAGTATGCAGGTGATACCTGTGGATGCTGCCAGTTCGCCGGTTTTATCGGTAGAATTGTTATTCACAACAATGATCTCGAACGGAAAATTGGTGGTGTTGCGGCTGATAGATAAAATGGGATTGAGGATATGCTCCTCCTCATTATACGCCGGTATCACTATAGAGACCAGCGGAGCGGTATGATCAGTTTGAGCGTAGGCACACTTAGCCAGTTGCACCTTATCTGCATTGGCATAGCCGAGTATCTCCTTAACGTATGCGGGTGTACTTGCTGGTCTCATGACACTTATACATTCTCTTTCTGGAATAGCGCGGGGATGGTCTTTAATATCAACTTGATATCGTAGACAAAGCTATGATTGAGTGCATAGGAATTGTCGAGCATCATGCGCTCTTCAGACGACATCTCGCCCTTGCCGCGCTTCTCTACCTGCCACAGGCCGGTGATGCCGGCGGGGGCCATAAAGCGTAGAGCATATTTATCGGTGGTCAGCTTCTCGGCCTCATATAATGGCAGCGGCCTGTTGCCCACAATGCTCATATCGCCAATGAACACGTTCCACAATTGCGGCAACTCATCGATACTGGTATTTCGGATGATCTTGCCCACCCTGGTGATACGTGGGTCATTCTTCAGCTTAATAAACGCATTTTCAGCCAGGGCTTTACGTGTTTTTATATAATTCCTTTCGCACCACGATTTATCATCGGCGTACATCAGTTGCTGGCACTTGGTACCGTTCTTCACACATTCATCGCAAAGGCTGTTCAGTTCTATTTCCTGTGCGGGGGCTACCTTATCGCTGGCTGCATACTGGTTCAGGTGCTTCAGCTCCTTCAGGCGCTGGTCTGCATTTACATACATAGACCTGATCTTGTAAAATTTGAAGACCTTATAACCGGTACCCACTCGAAGCGAGTAATAGAAAATTGGCCCCTTCGATTCCAGCTTCATGATAATGATGAGAATGAGCAGGAATGGCGATAAACACAGCAAAACAAGACCCGAGAAAAAGATATCGAACAAGCGCTTGGCCAGTGGTATCTGGTATTCTTTTATTGCCTCCTTTGCCTTGCGCTTGCGCAGCAGGTTCCAGTTAGCAATCAGGAAGCTCATCCTTTTTTCGAAACGATTCTTTTTCAGCGGGAACCTGAAAATATCGGCAACACCTGTTTGCAGGCATAGCCTTATGGTATTTTCTGTAACGTTGTTGACCAGCAGTACAAAAGGAACATCGGGGAAGTTGTGCTGCTTGCGGAGTGTTTCCAGCAGGTAAATGCCCATTGGCGCCACCACCTCGCTCTGCGAAACAATGGCTTTAAGCTGAAGACCTTGCTTTTCCCACCTCTGGCTTAACTCGAGCCCCGATTTGAACATCATCAGCTCTGCACCACCAAGGTTACATTGGCTGATGATATCGTAAGTTGCAGCATCAACATTTATTAATGCTATTATACCATTTTCGTTTGCGGGCATATGCTACCTACAGATACTTTTAGTTGAGTAAGATTTTTCCTGTGCGCCTCAGTATGGCATTAATGCGTGCTTCCAGTTCACGCGGATTGAAAGGCTTCACCACGTAATCATCAGCACCGGAGTCCAGGCATTTGATACGGCTTTCTGTACTCTCCTCGCCGGAAAGCACCAGTACCGGGATACCACTGAAGAAACCACTTGCTTTCAACTGTTCTATCAATTCAAGCCCACCCATTTCAGGGGTGTTAAGGTCTGCTATGATGATATCTACATTGTTACCCTCGTGGAGGAAAGCCAGTGCATCCAGGCCATTGGTGTAGGCCTGCACTTCAAAGCGCTTTTCGAGCGACCGTTTTACGATCAGCTGTATAGTAGGATCATCTTCTACAACCACAACCTTGGGCATACCAGCATCAACAGCATTCATGGTCTTTTCTTAATTAGTCGGTATTTAAATATAGCACAATGTACACTATTGTGCGCTAAATTAACAATGGACTGCAATAATAAAACGAAAAATAATTATTTACTCATTGCTTGAGATACAGTTACGTAAACAAGGCCAATAATGTGGCAGAAACGACACAAAAAAACCACATAAGCGCCGGGATCCGGATACCTATGTGGTCGATAAGATCATTCTGAACAATTATTGCTGCAAACCTTCTACAGCGCTGCCGGACAACATAGAGCCAACATATTCGCGGTTGAGGCGGGCGATGTTCTCCAGAGAGATACCCTTAGGGCATTCAGCCTCGCAGGCACCAATATTGGTACAGCTACCGAAACCTTCAGCGTCCATCTGGTTCACCATATTGAATGCACGTGTTTTGCGCTCCGGATCGCCCTGTGGCAACAGTGCCAGGTGAGACACCTTAGCTGATACGAACAGCATAGCTGATGCATTAGGACAAGCTGCCACACATGCACCACAACCTATACAGGCTGCTGCAGCAAATGCGTCATCGGCCTGCTGCTTTTCTATTGGCAGCGCGTTAGCGTCCTGCGCATTACCTGTGTTTACAGAGATATAACCACCAGCCTGTATGATGCGGTCGAAGCTGCTACGATCTACCACCAGGTCTTTAATAACCGGGAAAGCGTCTGCACGCCATGGCTCTACAACGATCGTATCACCGTCCTTGTATTCGCGCATGTGCAACTGGCAAGTGGTATTTTTTGACCAAGGACCATGTGCACGGCCATTGATGTGCATAGAGCACATACCGCAGATACCCTCGCGACAGTCGTGATCGAAAGCAACAGGTTCTTTGCCTTCTGCCACCAGCTGCTCGTTAAGCACATCAAACATTTCGAGGAACGACATTTCCGAAGAGATGTTGCTTACCTTGAATGTTTCGAAAGCACCGGATGTTTTGCTGTTCTTCTGCCTCCAAACCTTAAGGTTGAGGTTCATATTGTAATGTTGCATAACTGTAAAAAATTTGGCAATTCGGCAATTCGACAATTCGGCAATCTACCATCCTGGTCATTGTCAACTCGTCGAGCGAGTCGATTTGCTGGTTGCTGTTATTTTAGTTATCAAATATCTTTATCAGCCGCAGGGCTACCCTGCGAGCCGATCAGTTAATTATTTATAAGACCTTGAGCTTGGGTGCACCACTTCGTAGTTCAGCGGCTCTTTGTGCAGTTCGTACTGGCTATCGCCCTTGTACTCCCATGCCGATACGAACATATAGTTAGCATCGTCGCGCAGTGCTTCGCCGTCTTCTGTCTGGTACTCCTCGCGGAAGTGACCACCGCAGCTTTCGTTACGGTTCAGCGCGTCGATACACATCAGCTCACCAAGTTCAATAAAGTCAGCAACTCTGCCGGCCTTATCCAGCTCAGGATTGAAACCATCTATATCGCCCGGGATACGAACATTGCTCCAGAACTCTTTACGCAGCGCTTTTATCTCTTCGATAGCCTGCTTCAGACCCTCTGCGTTACGGCCCATACCGCACTTGTCCCACATGATCTTGCCCAGGCGCTTGTGGAAGCTTTCCACGCTTTCGGTACCCTTGATGCTCATCAGCTTATTGATGCGGTCTGCTACTTCTTTCTCAGCAGCTACGAATGCAGGATGATCAGTAGGGATAGCCTTGGTGCGGATATCATCGGCCAGGTTATTACCCAATGTATAAGGGATAACGAAGTAACCATCGGCCAGGCCCTGCATGAGCGCAGATGCACCCAGGCGGTTAGCACCGTGATCGCTGAAGTTAGCCTCACCCAAAGCATACAGACCAGGAACTGTGGTCATCAGCTCATAATCTACCCACAGGCCACCCATTGTATAGTGTACCGCAGGATATATACGCATTGGTGTTTCGTAAGGATTTTCGCCGGTGATCTTCTCGTACATATCGAAGAGGTTACCGTACTTTTCCTTCACTACAGCCTTGCCTAACACGATGATCTCATCTTTGCTGAGGTTATGCTTGCCCTGCTTGTTAGCTTCAATCTTACCATAGCGCTCAATAGCTGCACCAAAGTCCAGGTATACGGCCATCTTAGATGAACCTACACCATAACCGGCATCGCAACGCTCTTTAGCGGCACGGCTGGCCACGTCGCGCGGTACCAGGTTACCGAAGGCAGGATACCTGCGCTCCAGGTAATAGTCGCGTTCTTCTTCGGCTATGTCTACCGGCTTGCGGGTATCGTTCTGTTTTTTAGGCACCCATATACGACCATCGTTACGCAGCGACTCAGACATCAGCGTGAGCTTAGACTGGTGATCGCCACTAACGGGGATACATGTTGGGTGTATCTGCGTGAAGCATGGGTTACCAAAGAAGGCACCTTTTTTATGTGCTTTCCATGCCGCTGTTACGTTACTGCCCATAGCGTTGGTAGACAGATAGAATACGTTACCGTAACCACCTGTACACAGCAACACTGCATGGCCAAAGTGGCGTTCCAGCTCACCTGTCACCAGGTTGCGGGCTATGATACCGCGTGCTTTACCATCTATTATTACCACTTCCAGCATCTCATGGCGGCTGTACATAGTTACTGTGCCCAGTGCTACCTGGCGCTCCAGGCCCTGGTAGGCGCCTATCAGCAACTGCTGGCCTGTCTGGCCGGCAGCGTAGAAGGTACGCTGTACCTGGGTACCACCGAAAGAACGGTTACTGAGCAGGCCACCATATTCGCGGGCGAAAGGCACACCGGCAGCTACGCACTGGTCTATGATGTTGGCACTTACTTCTGCCAGGCGGTGCACATTGCCTTCGCGGGCGCGATAGTCACCACCTTTAATGGTATCGTAAAACAAACGATAGGTGCTGTCACCATCGTTCTGGTAGTTCTTTGCGGCATTGATACCACCCTGCGCAGCGATAGAGTGCGCACGGCGCGGACTATCCTGGAAGCAGAATGCTTTTACTTTATAACCCATTTCGCCAAGAGAGGCCGCTGCAGAGGCGCCGGCCAGACCGGTACCTACAACTATTACCTCTAACGAACGTTTGTTGGCAGGGTTCACAAGCTTACAAGTAGCTTTGTACGTCTTCCATTTGGCGTCTATTGGCCCTGCTGGTATTTTGGAATTAAGTGGCATATTGTTATTAATTCAAAAGTCAAAAGTGAAAACCTAAAATTTACAATCACAGCTATCCTACTGCCGGCATTACAGCCAATGCATGAAGAAAGCCAGCGGCATCATAAAGAATATGATCGGTACTACAATAGAGAAACCGATACCTACAGACTTGATCATGCCTTTGTACCTGCTGTTGCCAAAGCCCAATGTCTGGAAGGCACTGTAGAAACCATGTACCAGGTGCCAGGCCAGGGAAAAACAGCCGAGGAAGTAAACAGCCACTACCCAGGCCATCTGGAATTCTTCCTTCATAGCAGTGTACAGGTTCAACTCTTCACCGGTTGTCAGCTGATTCAGACGGTTAGGACCCCAGAACTTATACAGGTGCAATACCAGGAACAACAAGATGAGGGTACCCAGCAGCGCCATGCTGCGGCTATACCACGGGCTGGTAGCGCTACCAGCGCTCACAGCATATTTCTGGCTGCGGCGAGACCTGTTTTTGAAAGCCAGAGACAGGCCCTGTACCATGTGCAGGATCAAAAATGCAAACAGACCTATCTCTGTAGTGCGGATGAGCAGGTTGGTGCCCATAAAGTGTGCGGCCTCCAGGAAACGAACGCCACCATCAAAGTAGAAGATCTGCGCGTTAACGTAACAATGGACAACAAGAAATACGATCAGGAAGATACCCGTCAATGACATTTGCAGCTTTTTCCCGATGGAAGTGCTAAAATAATTTTTCCAGCTCATGCGAATCCGGTAGAATTTTGATGTGAATTTGAAAAATACGGTGCAAATATAACACTAAGGTGACAAACTGCATAGTAAGTTCAGAAATACGCCATACATTTAAAACACTAATTCGATTTGATTTTCAATACGTTACACATATTAAAACCATCGTTATAAACATGTGTCAATTGCCGGATAGAATAATTTTATAAAAAACGCGCTTGTAAATAGCTGATGCCCATGCATATAGTAACAGATAAACGATATGGTTGTACCATGAGATGCGTGAAAAATTGGAGCAGCGTGCCTCAAGATAAATAAGCAACTATCAACGAACGTGACTTATCTATAACCAAATAATGCATTACACCGCTGCTATTTCTTTTTTTCCAAAGTTGCTGTCTTTTGGCCGAGAAGCAGTGTATAATCAACCAGTGTGCGGTTGCGGAAGAATAATCTGAGTGTATTGCCCTGGTAATTGTAAAACATGATCTGTTTATTACTCTTTACTACCATGTCGTGCGGCGGCCCGAGCAGCGCAACTGCTTGCTGCATGCTCATAGTACCTTCTTTTAATTTACATTCTTTTTTCCTGTCGAAGGGACAAATTTTAGGGTTGTTGCAGGAAAAAGAAAATTCTGTCACTGCTGCCGACCGTTTGCTCCATTGCAGCGTCAGTTTGGTATTATCGTATGTATAATACCACCTGCTACCCTTTTTAGACTCTTCAATTTTAACCGGGTTGCCCAATAATGAGATGATCTTATCCCTTGTAACCTTTTCCGGAGCCAGCTTTACGAGCGAGAGCAGCTTTTCGGCAGGATTGCTATACGCCTGTGCAGTGTGCACGCCCAACACTAATATCCATATCCAAACTATCTGTCTCATATACGACTCCCCGTAAAATAACGGGATCAACCATTTATTATTATGCCATAATCATGCCAGATAAAGAGTACTTTTACTGGCATCAGGAAAAATGCAAAGAAAAATAAATTTTATTTTCAGTTTTCAAATATTTCTCTGTACATTTGCAGTCCTTAAAAAAAAGTAAAGAATAAATAATGGCAAATCATAAAGCTACCAGGAAAGATGTACGCCAGAGCGAAAAGCGTCGCGATCGTAACCGTTATTATGGCAAAACTACCCGTAATGCTATCCGTACATTATTAGCAAGCGACAAAGGTGCTGCTACTGAAGGCCTGAGCAAAGTAATATCTATGATAGACAAGCTTGCTAAGCGCAACGTTATACACAAAAACAAAGCAAGCAATTTGAAGTCTGGTATCCAGAAGAGGATCAATGCTATGGCGTAATTCCTGCTTGCAGGTATAAAATACTCAGGTAACCCCGCCCAGTGCGGGGTTATTTTGTTAATTGAAATCGAGCACCAGGTTCCTGTATCTAACCGCTAAAGCCCTCTTTTTTCAAGCTTTAGTAAATGTCGTAGTGGTGGTGGTGTGAAAAATTGATCAGTGATCTTGTCACGTAGATTTTGAACACCTGGAATTTGGTTCCCGGAATTTGAATTTTGCCGGTTATGCGCATTGTTTTAGAAGTAATGTATGATGGTACGCTGTTCAACGGCTCACAGATACAGGGCGACCTGCCTACTGTGCAGCTGGCACTGGATCATGCTCTTTCCACCGCATTTCGTACACCACTGGCCACTTACGGAGCCAGCCGCACCGACGAAGGCGTACATGCGCTCAGCAACTTTTATCATATTGATGTTGATATACCTGTAACCTTTGATATCCGCTACCGCATCAATGCCATACTACCACAAGGCGTAGCTATTAAAAATGTATACACAGCACCTGCTGATCTGAATGTCCGATTCCATGCTACCAGCCGCCTGTATCGCTACCGCATATACCGGTCAAAAAATCCTTTCCTGCACCAGCGGGCACTACTCTTCCCTTACACACTAAACGAACATGTACTGCAAGAAACTGCAGCCATTATTTTGAAACATACACAGTTCGAATCGTTCTGTAAGCGCAATGCGCAAAACCATACGTTCAACTGTACCATTATGGAAAGCCGTTGGGAAAACCACGGGGAGGAACTCCACTATATAGTGCGAGCTAACCGCTTTCTGCGCGGCATGGTGCGTGGCCTTGTAGGCACCCAGCTACAAGCGGGTAAGGGAAAAATTACGGCAGACCAGTTCAACGCCATTGTTGAGGCACATGACTGCACCAAAGCCCACTTTGACGTAACGGGTAACGGACTGTACCTGGAAGAGATCACCTACCCGGCAGGGGCGCTGACACCTATGGAATTCAACAAGTAGTACTTCATTACATATCATATACAATTATTTTTACAATTGTATATAGCCATTGTTTTTAAATATATTTTATTATACCTTGAGCCCGACTCTAACCTATATTACTACGTATGGATTCCGGGCAAACAGCAACAAGGCTGGACAAGCTACAAAAGATTGGAGGCATCGGCAACTGGGAGTTGGACCTTGCTACCGGAAAGGCCGTATGGTCGGAAGGTGCTTGCCGAATCTTCGGGCTGGAGCCAACTAATAATATCATCTCACAAAGTGAATGGGTGACCTTCATACACCCGGCAGACCGGGAAATGGTCGTACATGCATTTAAACGATCACTGGCAACACAGCAAAACTATGAAGTACAGTACCGGATCATAAGGCCAGATGGTAGCCTACGACATGCATATGCCCATGTAGAATTTATAATTACCGACGGAAAACCTACCGGCCTGTATGGTATACTCAACGACATAACAGAGATAGTACTGCTAAAAAATGAGTTACTTAAGTCGGGCAGCAACCTGCAGTTGATGATGGACCTGATACCGGTTTCCATATATGCACGTGATGCGGACGGCTACTACATTTTTGCCAATCATATATTCCTGAAGCACTATGGTATTACATACGAAGACCTGAAGGGCAAACATCTTAGGGACTTTGTACGTTCTGAAGAAGAATACAATATACTGCTGGCCCAGGACCAGGCTGTACTTACCGGCAATGAAAAACTATTTATCAGTGAATTCCGCCAGGCCAATGTTGATGGCAAACTAAAGATATGGCAGATCATTAAAGTACCTTTTACTCCCGAGGGACATACCCAGTGTGCAGTATTGGGGATAGCAGAAGATATAACGGAACGCCGACTAAATGAGGAACGCCTGGAGGAAATTGCCAGGACCCTGGCCGAACGCAACAAAACGCTTGAACAATATTCGTTCATGGTATCGCACGACCTGAGGGGCCCATTATCCACCCTGATGGGCATGGCAGAATTGATCAGGGATTTTCCCTTGTCGCAGGAAGACCTGGCCATATTCCTCCAAGGTGCCAGGGCATCGCTGGAGAACATCGACAGCATAGTGAAAAAGATGAACGAAGTATTGGCTGCCGGCAAACAATGCAAATAAAAACACCTTATACCTAATTGAATATCAAATACTAATACAAGTATTAACAGAATTGATCGGGTAAGACCTATTGCATTTATCAACAGATTATGTAGCTTTACCCACATATCCGAATATATGCTGACCAAACTTTTCAGTTCATATAGCAAAATAATGCTGGCCCTGCTGCTCGCTGCTATGGTCTCGTCCTGCAATTCCTGGGATGAGTCTGACCAACAGGCGTGGAAACAAGCATGCATGGAAAATGCAGGCAAATGGACTGCGGACCAGGCCAATGCACAAACCTATTGCGATTGTGTATTAGAAAAAATGATCAGGAAATACCCTAATGTAAATGATGCACTAGATCACGTAGCAGACCTTGCTGTTGATACAGAGTTCTATAGTTGCAAAGAAAACATCAAAACGAAGTGAATTAAGCAGGCAGGAAAATAGTTACCTGTGTGCCCTGCCCCTTCTTACTCTTGATCACAAACTTGGCATTTACCAGCTTCAGCATATCTTTTATGATCAGGTAGCCAAGCCCGTTGCCTTTTCGGTTATCAACGTTGGCTGAAGATACTATGTAGAGTTCTCCCATTACGTTCTCTATCTGCTCTTCGGTCATCCCCTCACCCTCGTCTTTTACTTTTAACAGGATACCCTTTTTTGTATTGCCGCCACTTATGGTAATAGATCCCTCTTCGGTGAAGTTGAGTGCATTGAGTATGAGGTTATAAAGTACAATTTTTATTGGCTCCATATACTGATACAACACCACTCCGGTATTCACCTCGTTACGAAACACAATATTTTTCTGGCGTGCAAGCCCCTGAAAGATAGAAAATATCTGGCCTGCCATCTGGTGCAGGTCGAACTGTTCTTTGATCAGTCGGCGGTTTTCGTTCTGGTATTTTATCCAATTGGTGATATTGGTAGAAAGCAACTCCAACTCTTTAGCAGTATGTGATATTTCTGCCATTATCTCCTCTCTCATTTCGGGCGGCGTCCTGTCGCCTTCCTTAAGCAGGTTGTTACTGGCCAGGTATATGAACCGCAAAGGACTAATAATGTCGTGACTTATTATAGAGATCAGCCGGGTTTGGATAAGGTTATTCTTTTCCAGTATTACGTTTTTCTGATGTATCTCCAACGCTCTGCGCTCTAGTAACGCCTTGAAAATTTTCTGTTTGATTACTACCTTCTTGATAAAGAAGCGGGCAATAAAATAAAAGAAAACAATGAAAGCAGCTAAAACTGCAATAAAGAAAACAAGGTCGGTAATTGATGTTTGTTCGGTATACTTGAACATTAAGTGGGTATATTATAAAAATAAATTCAACCGTAATCAAAAACTAATATTATATAATAATGCCAGTTCCAGCAGCTGGGTGATATTTTCTGTTTCTGTTTTTTCGAATATCCTCTTTTTCACGGTAGAGATGGTGCTTGTGCTCAGGTTCAGTGTATTGGCAATGTTATTGGTCTGATAGCCATTGAGCAGGTAATGCAATATCTCTAACTCCCTGGGTGCCAACGAAGAAAAGGGGTTTCTTTGATGTAATTCTTCACCATCCCTTACCGGAGGTATATCGTTTAGAAAACGATTAATTATCTCCAGCGATACGTCCTCATCCTGTGCTTTATTCAAATAATAGTGTATGTCAAATTGCTTAAATGCATCAGCATACACCTCTTTCAACTGCATACTGAATACCATTATCCTGATATCAGGGTAAAGCTTGCGGATGGCTGGGACGACCTCTAAAGCTGTTCCATCAGAAAATATAACATCCAGGATCAGGTGTGTACATTTATTATTTTTCAGCTCATTCATCAGACCATTGCAACTGCTGGCCTCATAGATATTACGATATTGTAACTGAGACATCAACAATAGCTTCAGCCCCTTACGTATCATACTGTGGTCATCGGCAATAATTATGTAGGGCTGCATATTTTTCATACGTACCCCATTCTTAGTTCCGGCAAAAACTATGTTACGGGGCAATTAGTTGTTTGTATAACAAAGGTGAAACATTTTCTTATTTGTTAAGTCGAAAATTTTCTACAAGCTATAAATAATATGATTTGTAAGATTGCATACCATTAACTGCACAATAACCTCTTCTTTACAATACCATGCACAACCAATATATAGCCGGAATAGACAGTTCACCTGACGGAAAAAGCCCGTATGATAGCTTTTTGCAACGACCCCACGGCTATGACATGATCTGCATCTTCGACGAGTCGGGACTGGTGGAGCATGTGGCAGGTACGGGCTGGCTTTCTGCCGGACTGCTCGCCGATGAAGTATTGGCAATGCCTATTGGAGAAATATTCTATTTCGATACCGTTTTTCTGCAACATAAGTCAGTGCAGCCATTTAAGCTGGAGTCTCAAAGACAGACGGAAGATGGGACGCTGTTTTTAGAACATGTGATATTGCCCGTTATTCACAATGGCACGTTCTATTGTATGACGAAAAATATTACGGAAGAGAAGAAAGTGCTGCGACAATTGAAAGAGAAGGTAGCACAACTTTCTACCAGGGTAACGCAGCTGGAAGCACGGGACACAAATAAAAACAAAATATTATCTGTACTATCGCACGATCTACGCAATCCCATAAGTGCTATCTCTACCCTGGCAACCATGATAGAAAGTGGCGATATTGAGACCGACCTGAAGCAATCGGTTCATGAAATGAAGGATAAGCTATCTGTAGCTAACGACTTTATATCAGGTATGCTGGAGTGGGCGTCCAAATCATTCTCCGGCATTGTATCATCGCCGGTCGATTTCGATTTCAGCATACTTTCCGACAAATGTATATATCAGCTAAAACACCAGGCCGAACAAAAAAATATTATCATCACTAATAATATTACCGTTCCCTTTATGATCACCGGCTATGCCGACCAACTAAATATTACGCTGCGCAACCTGCTACAAAACGCCATTAAGTTCACTTCGCCGGGTGGTGCAATAACCATAGATGGCCGGAACGAAGAACAACAGACCATAATAACCGTAGCTGATACAGGGATAGGCATGGAAGAGGAACAGCTGTCCCGCATCTTCAGCAAGCCACTCACCACTGCCGGCACCGATGGGGAAAAAGGGTTTGGTATGGGCCTGATCATGTGTAAAGAATACATAGAGAACAATGGGGGTACGTTGCAGATCAACAGCCGGGAAGGAGAAGGGACAACGGTTACCATCAGCCTGTTGCGCACTTTTTTCACCCATAATTCGTGACTTTTACCCCGCCACAATAATGTGAAAAATAATCTTTTGTATTATTGTATAGCTTAGTATCTTTACGAATTAAATTCTTTTTATGAAAAAGATTCTTTTCTCTATCATCTTTGTTGCAACAGCCACAACGTTCTTTGCATGTAACAACGGAGATTACAATGCTAACATTACATCGGCTGCAAACGGCAGTGTAAACCCTTTGGATGTATTGGACTCTGCGGGATTTAACTGGACAGGTACTGATGCGGTAAGTGCCAATGTAAACGGCACGTTCGTTCATATAGATTCTACGCAGGCTTTTTTCACTTTCACAGGTGGTGCCAATGAAATAACTGCCTACTACGGTATAGCTCACGGTTTCTCTATGCATCTTGAAGATGTATATAGCAATAATATCTATCCGATGGGGTACAAAGTTACCAACAGGTGGATGCAATTTGTAGACAGTCCTGCTACGGGGCCTATAACCTACTATAGTTATTTTGGCAATGTTGGCCAGGTACAGATCATTCGTAATGATGCTACCCGCATCGTGGGCAGATTCCATTTCCAGGGCCTCGACAAGATCAATGGTCAATTGATCAATGTATCGAACGGTTGGTTCAGCCTGCACAAGTAATAGCATTTACCATATCAATATAACCCCGCTATTGCGGGGTTTTCCTTTTTATAAAAGCACTGTTCCTTTGTAAAGACACCAAGAATGGCATTGTACTTTACCTTATTTTTATAGCTGATGAGTCTGTTCCGAAAGAAATCTGTAGATGTAATAATTGAAGAAGCAGCCCGTGGCCTGGGGGACGGCCACGAAAGCGGGGAGATGAAACGTATCCTTACCACCCGCGATCTTACCTTTATGGGTATTGCCGCCATAGTGGGTGCGGGTATATTCTCCACCATCGGAGGCGCCAGTTATTCGGGCGGGCCCGGCATCATCCTGCTGTTCCTGTTCGTGTCTGTAGCCTGTGGTTTTTCAGCACTCTGCTATGCCGAGTTTGCCAGCATGGTGCCGGTATCAGGCAGCGCGTACACCTACTCTTACGTGGCCTTCGGCGAGCTGATAGCCTGGATAATAGGCTGGGACCTGCTGATGGAGTATGCCATAGGTAATATTGCAGTAGCCATATCGTGGAGCGACTACTTCACCTCATTCGTCAACCACTTACATATAGGCTCCTTCCGGCCGCACATACCCGAATACCTGTGTACCGATTACTGGACTGCAAGGGCACAAGGCAGTGAGGAGGCCATAGCCGCATGGAAAACAGCGCCGTCGCTGGGTAGCCTGAGGCTGATCTGCGATCTGCCGGCATTCCTTATTACCATACTGATCACTTATATCATTTACATAGGCATCAAAGAATCCAAGCGCTCCACGAATGTCATGGTGATCCTGAAAATAGGCATCATCATACTGGTGATGGTAGCAGGTGCTTTTTATGTAGATACCAGCAACTGGACACCGTTCCTGCCCAATGGTATGGGTGGCGTGTTGAGTGGTACTGCAGCAGTATTCTTCTCCTACATTGGGTTCGATGCCATATCTACCACAGCCGAAGAATGTAAAAATCCGCAACGCGATCTGCCAAGGGCGATGTTCCTGTCGCTTATCATCTGCACGGTGATATTTGTAGCAATAGCTTTGGTGCTCACGGGCATGGTGAGCTATTCTAAACTGAATGTGGGCGATCCGCTGGCATTTGTGTTTGGCAGTATCAACACGCCATTTGCGCATTCGCTGGCCATGATCATATCTGTTGGTGCAGTGATAGCTACGGCCAGTGTGTTGCTGGTGTTCCAACTGGGCCAACCCCGCATATGGATGAGCATGAGTCGCGATGGATTGCTGCCGCCGGTATTTGCCAAAATGCACCCTAAGTACAAAACACCGTCTTTCTCTACCATACTTACCGGTGTGGTGGTGGGCGTACCTGCCCTGTTCCTTAACCTGAACGAGGTGGTGAACCTGACCAGCGTAGGAACGTTGTTTGCTTTTGTACTGGTGTGCGGCGGTATTGTAAAGTTTCACAATGACCCTAACCGCCCGCAGTCTAAATTCAAGACACCCTATGTAAACGGCAGCGTAATAGTACCACTGCTGTTTGTTGCCGCAGGTATCTGCATGTGGGTATTTAACAAAAATGGGGTGACCACATTTTTTGTACTGCATGAGCACATAGGACCTGTGGAACGAATCACGCTTTCAGAAAAAGTGCCGTATATCGGTTTCGCTATCGTGTTCTTTGTTACCGCAGTTTTATCAGCTGTCAACAAATTTTCACTGATCCCCATACTTGGCTTTTTGTGCTGTACCTACCTGCTTTGCGAATCCGGCACTACCAACTGGCAGCGCTTTATGCTGTGGCTGCTGGTAGGCTTGTGCATATACTTCTTATACGGCTACAGGAACAGCAAACTGGCCAGGATGCAGCGGGCGAAGGAATTATAACCCATAAAAACAATATTTACAGGTAACATTAAGCCATTAATGTTACAACATAAAACAAGTGAAGCATATGAAAACAAAACAAGAAATAGTAGAGAACTGGCTGCCGAGGTACACAGGGCAGAAACTGGAAGATTTTGGTAAATACATCCTGCTGTGCAACTTCAGTAATTATATAAACATATTTGCCGAAATGCATGGCGTGCCTGTAGTAGGACTGGACAAACCTATGCAGTGCGCTACTGCCGATAATATCACCATCATCAACTTTGGTATGGGTAGTCCTACCGCCGCCACCATGATGGACCTGCTCTCTGCCATACAACCCCACGCGGTACTGTTCCTGGGCAAGTGCGGCGGCCTGAAGAAGAAGAACAATGTGGGCGACCTGATACTGCCTATAGCTGCGATACGGGGCGATGGTACCAGCAATGACTACTTTCCGCCGGAAGTACCTGCCCTGCCCTCTTTTGCCCTGCAGAAAGCTATATCTACTACCATCCGCGACTATAACATGGACTACTGGACAGGAACGGTATACACTACCAACCGCCGCGTTTGGGAGCATGACGAAGAGTTTAAAGCCTACTTGCGCCGCATACGCGCTATGGCCATAGATATGGAAACAGCCACTATTTTCAGTACCGGGTTTTATAACGAGATACCGGTAGGTGCTTTGCTGCTGGTATCGGATCAGCCAATGATACCTGATGGGGTAAAGACCGCAGAAAAGGATAGCCTGGTCACTAAAAATTATGTTGATAATCACATTAAGATCGGCATAGATTCATTGAAACAGCTGATCAATAATGGCAAGACCGTAAAGCACCTTAAATTTTAATCAGCCAAAGCTTCACCCCGACCCTCTCCGACGGAGAGTGAGGTGTTTTGAAACGAAATGAGATGGCATCTGTGCCTGAAACTAATAACATACTAACTGTAGAGGGGCTGCACATCACATTTGATGGGCAGCCCTTTTCGACTGTATCCGATCTCTCCTTCGCCCTTGGCAAAGGAGAGACATTAGCTATTGTGGGCGAAAGCGGATCGGGCAAGTCGTTAACCGCCCTGGCGTTGATGGGCTTATTACCCAGGCAGGCACGTACCACCGGTAAGATACAACTGAACACAGGGACGCCAACGGAGCTAGCAACACTCACGCCACAACAGGCTTCGGGTATAAGAGGCAATGCGATAAGCATGGTGTTCCAGGAACCTATGAGCGCGCTGAACCCAGTGATGAAAGTGGGCAGGCAACTACAGGAGGCCATACTGGCGCATAACCACTTAAGCAAACAAGAGGCACGGCAACAGGCCATTAGCTGGCTGGATAAGGTGCAACTGCCGAACCCTGCAGCGTTATACGAGCGCTACCCCCATCAGCTATCCGGCGGACAAAAACAGCGGGTAATGATAGCCATGGCCATGTGCAACCACCCCGCCTTGCTGATAGCCGATGAGCCAACCACCGCACTCGACGTTACCGTACAGCAGGAGATCATCCGCCTGATGACCTACCTGCAACAGGAATTCAATACCGCCATGGTGTTCATTACCCACGATCTGGCACTGGCTGCCACGATAGCCGACAAGGTATTGGTGATGTACAAGGGCGAAACAAAGGAGTATGGCGATGCACAACAGGTATTAAGGAACCCGCACGACCCTTACACCAAAGCATTGCTTGCCTGTAAACCCTCTGCCGAACATAAAGGCCAGGTACTCCCCACAGTACAAGACATATTGTTGGGCAACTATACAACTGTAGCAGAGACACCCAAAATAATTGAAGTTGATACACTATTGAGCGTAAGCAACCTCAATGTATGGTTCGGCGACTTTAAAGCAGTAAAGGATGTTTCCTTTGAGATAAAAATGGGGGAAACACTGGGACTTGTCGGCGAAAGTGGCTGTGGCAAGAGCACGCTGAGCAAGGCCATAATGGGCATATTGCCGGTAACATCGGGGGCTATTATATACTCCGGCAAAGACCTTGCAAGGCTAGCACCCCGCGAATGGAAAGACATGCGCACCAACATACAGATGGTATTCCAGGATCCGTACTCTTGTCTGAATCCACGCATGACAATTGGCGACATTTTAAAAGAACCATTGACAGTACACCAAATAGTACCCACCGACAGGCAAATGGCTGAAGTACGGCGCTTATTGGATATGGTGCAGTTACCTGCCGATGCGATGTACAAATATCCACACCAGTTTTCCGGTGGGCAACGCCAGCGTATAGGTATAGCCAGGGCACTATCGGTACGCCCGCAACTGCTTATCTGCGATGAAAGTGTATCAGCACTTGATGTAAGTGTACAGGCACAGATACTGAACCTGCTGAAACAACTACAGCATGAGTTGGGACTCACCTACCTTTTCATATCGCACGACCTGAATGTGGTGCACTACATAAGCGACCGCGTAATGGTGATGCAGGCCGGAGTATTAGTGGAAACCGGCACAGCAGAAGATGTATTGAAACACCCGGTGCATGAATATACCCGGCGCCTGGTAGATGCCATACCGAAGGCTGTTTTGTAATACCACCGCTTTAGTTACTTTTATGGCCTACAGTGCGTTATATGCCAGAACAAAATAACATAACAGCAGCAAGTCATTTGGCCAATGGATTCCCTACATACATCATGGGACAAAAGAAATTGCTGGCCATGGCTGCGGCAGCGTTTGTTGTGCTTTTTATACTACTGAAGTTGCTATACCCTCAGCCCGACTTTTTTGTAGATTCACTTACCTATATTGACGACGCAATACGCAAACTCAGCATCTCATACAGGCCCGTTGGCTACTGCGATTTCCTGGGCATTTGCCACGCTATCAGCAATAATATCAATTTCACTGTATTTATTCAGTACCTGCTGTTCTTTGTCAGTACATTGGTTTGCTTCTTTAGTGCCGACTATCTCTACGGTTTTCCGCCAAAAGCACGAATGATAGTATTCTGGGTAGCGCTGCTCAACCCAATACTGCTGTTGCAAACCAACCTGATATCCAGCGACAGCCTTTTCTGCTCGCTGACCGTACTCTGGTTCACTTCCTGTCTGTGGCTACTGCGTAAGGGAACCATCGCCATGCTGGCTACGCAAACCATATTGCTGATGCTTTGCTTCCACGTTCGTTACACGGCTATCTTCTACCCTATTGTGCCATTGGTTGTTTACGTTATTGCCAGGCATAAGGCCTGGTTCAAAATGGCAGGGATAGCTATCATGGCCATATGCCTGCTGGTCTATGTGCAGAACAAAAGATCATTTCTCGAGGAAAAGCTGGGCCAACCTATCTTCTCGGGCTTTTCCGGCTGGCAGATAGCCAACAATGTACTGTGCTACTACAAGCATATCAACCTGGACAATGAAGATATGCCCAACGAGGAATGCCAATACATTAATGAACTCGTCAAGGCCGGTATCGATTCTTTCTACAAAGAAGGTGATGTAGGCACTACCTATATCTGGAACAGGCAATCGCCCATCAAACGATACCTGTATACCCGCATGCAGCGGTTTGGCGGCTCATATGGCCAGCAGTGGATGGCAACATCCATAGAACTGGATAATTTTGGGAAAGCTGCAATAAAAGCGGCACCTATGGCTTACATACGGTACTACATGCTGAATAATGCGCGATACTTTATGCTGCCCGACAAAGAGATATTGGCCAGCTATAATAATGGCAATGTGACCATCCCTACGCCGGCAGTGCAATGGTATGATATGGATACCGACAGACCGGAATGCCGTTTCCCCGGCGTGCAGCTAGTCATTGCATCCGTATATCCATTCATATCCATGCTCATCAACCTGTTCAACCTGGCTGTTGTGGTCATTATCATACGGCGGGCCATAGCAGTGAAAGGAAAGAATATGGCTGCCAATTGGGTATGGATCACTTTCTACATCAGCTTTTCGCTGTTCAGTATCGCATCCACTATTGTACTCATGCGCTACCTCGACCCTATTTATGCCTTAGGTATTATCATCCCAATTGCCTTATTGCATACGCTACAAAAGCCGTCAGATGTAGTGTCATAGTACATGCGGCATTATCTGCACCGTACCTGTATATGTTAGTTCATTGGCATCACTGATAGTAATATCCAGCTTTATCTCATCGCGATGCTCCAACTCGGTGAGCACAGACACCAGCACCGATACAGAAACACCCATACAATCAGCTAGTACATGTATATCGACGCGACGATGCGCGTCGCCATCGGTTATTATTCTTAGCTTTTCCAGTACTGTTGTAGAATTGACGGCAGACATATGCATTAGTTATTCCGTTACATGCATAAAAACCTTGCCGTAGTGCTATGACAGTTTATCGTGGAATTTTAAGCGCTTAGCCAATTTACCTATTGCAAGGGCCATCCGGTTAGCTTTTGTCTCCTCCTTTTTGGCACTATATATCCACTGTATGTAATACTTCTGTTCACCTTCAGCAAGCCTGTAAAAAAAAGCATGTGCGGCAGGCTCGTCCCTTAGGCATATCTGCATTTCACCTGGTATCTCCAATGCTTCCGTTTCCCGGTAAAGTACTACCCTGACGGTATCTCCTGCCTCCTTCTTTATCTTTTTACGTATCTCAGCCTTTACCGGCAGCATCAATGTACCATCGCCCATTGGGATCAGGTGGTAGTGCCGCAGTGCAACCCCATCAATACTACCCATAACCTTTACCCAGCCAAAAGGGTTACTGTCCGATCTCAACACCTCAGGTACACGTGCATACGTCCACCCACCCTTGCCGGGGAATCGCTCAAGTATGTATGTCTTGTCTACCAGGGGCTTCAAGGCTGGATCACTTCTGATACTGTTTAGTTATTCCTTTCAGTTCGTTTAATTTCAGCAGGGCTTCTACCGGCGTTAGCGTGTTGATGTCGGTCTCATCCAGCAATTGCTGTATGCGGCGGATATCATCGGTAACACCATCAAATATATTCAGCTGGAACTGTGGCGCCGCCTTTATGTTCTTTACCTTCTGCAGAGTATCGCCACCGGTAGCTGCGTGCTTCTCTTCCAGTGTGGCTAATATTTCGTTGGCACGGTCCAGCAACTTGTTGGGCATACCTGCCATGCGGGCCACCTGTATACCAAAGCTGTGACGGCTGCCGCCTGGTGCCATCTTGCGCAGGAAGATGACCTTGTTGGCCGTTTCCTTGTGCGTGATGTGGTAGTTCTTTACTCTCGGCAGCTGGTTCTCCAGTTCATTCAGTTCATGGTAGTGGGTGGCAAACAGCGTCTTGGGCTTAGCTCCACTGTTATGCAGGTGTTCTACAATAGACCATGCTATAGATATGCCATCATAAGTGCTTGTACCGCGGCCTATCTCGTCCAGCAATATCAGGCTACGCTCTGTAATGTTATTAATGATGCTGGCGGTCTCGTTCATCTCCACCATAAAGGTACTCTCGCCACCGCTCAGGTTGTCCGATGCGCCTACACGGGTAAATATCTTATCGGTAAGCCCTATAGTGGCCGCTGTGGCCGGCACAAAGCTACCCATGTGCGCCATCAGCGTGATAATAGCCGTTTGGCGCAGCAAGGCGCTCTTACCGCTCATGTTGGGACCGGTAAGGATGATCACCTGCTGCTCGTCCTTATCCAGCACTATATCATTGGCCACGTAAGCCTCGCCCGGCGGCAGGCGCTGTTCTATTACCGGGTGCCTGCCATCTTTTATGGTCAGCACCGGGTCTTTACTCAACTGTGGCCGGTGATAATTGTATGTCCTGGCATTATGCGCAAAACACAGCAGGCAGTCCAGCTGGGCTACAATATTGGCATTGGTTTGTATAGGCGCTATAAAAGGCTCTATGGCTGCCAGCAACTGCTGGTATATCTCTGTTTCTATAGCCAGTATCTTCTCCTCTGCGCCCAGTATCTTCTCTTCATATTCCTTCAGTTCGGGCGTTATGTAGCGCTCGGCATTGGCCAGTGTCTGCTTGCGGATCCACTCTGCCGGTACCTTATCCTTATGCGTATGTGTCACCTCCAGGTAGTAACCAAACACATTGTTGTAAGATACCTTGAGCGATGATATACCTGTCTTACTGGCTTCCTCTTGTTGTATCTGCAACAGGTAGTCTTTACCGCTGCGCGATATCTTGCGCAGGTGGTCCAATTCGGCATGTACACCCTCTTTTATTGCTCCGCCCTTGCTGATGAGCACCGGGGCATCTTCTGTAATAGTATCTAATATCCTTTGACGCAGATCGCTGAGCGGTTGCATGGGTTGCACCAGCCTGCCCAGGCTTTCATCCTTATCGCCAATGCACAGTTCACGGATATCCTCCATGAACTTCAGTCCCTTGGCCAGTTGCAGCACCTCGCGCGGATTGGCTTTCTTCAGCGGTATCTTGCCTATCAGGCGCTCCACATCACCTATCTGCTTAACCAGGGTCATTAGACTGTGGTTCAGGTCCTGCTCCAGTATAAAATGGCTCACCAGGTTCAGGCGCTGCTCTATGCGGTGCAGGTCGAACAGCGGGAAGATCATCCAGCGCTTCATCAGGCGCGCACCCATGGGTGTATATGTATGGTCTATGGCAGTAAGCAGCGATGCGCCCTGCTCATAACTACTGCCCAGCAGTTCCAGATTGCGGATGGTAAAACGGTCCATCCATACAAACTCATCGGCCACTATACGTTGAATGCTGCTCAGGTGTTGCAGGTTGGCATGCTCGGTGTCCTTCAGGTAGTGGATGGCCACACCGCACGCCACAATGGCGCTGCGCATATCTTCTATACCAAACCCCTTCAACGATACCGTCTGGAACTGTTGCAGCAACTGGTCGTAAGCATATTGCTCCTTAAATATCCAGTCCTCCATATGGAAGGTATACACCTTAGTATCGAACTGCTCTTTAAAGCGCCTAACCTGCGCCTTGGAAAGGATAACTTCTGATGGCTGGAAGCTCTGCAAGAGCTTATCCATATATTCCATATTGCCCTCGGCTGCATAAAACTCGCCTGTGGTAATATCCAGGAAGGCCACACCGCACATATGGTCGGTAAGGTGCAGGGCAGCAAGAAAGTTGTTGGTACGGTTCTCCAGCAGTTTATCGCTGGTGGCCACACCTGGCGTTACCAGCTCGGTAACACCACGCTTCACAATGCCCTTTACGGTCTTAGGGTCTTCCAGCTGATCGCATATGGCCACACGGTGACCGGCCTTTACCAACTTGTGCAGGTAGGTATCCAGCGAATGATGCGGGAACCCCGCCAGCTCCTGCGAATTGGCAGCGCCGTTATTCCGCTTGGTAAGAGTAATGCCCAGCACACGCGAAGCCACAATAGCATCCTCCCCGAATGTCTCGTAAAAATCACCCACCCTGAACAGTAATACCGCATCAGGATATTTTGCCTTGATCTCGCCGTGTTGCTTCATTAACGGCGTTTCCGCCGACTTACCCTTTGCCATTTACGCAAAAATAATTTTTTATAAGGCGATGGCAGGTTGTATTTTATGCTGCTGTGGGCGTGGTGTGGAAAACTTGCTCTAACATTAAAGATCAGCTATTTCCAGAGAGGTTTTTGATAAGTACTATATACCCTCAAAATACTAACAGTAGCGGTCTTGTCGTTTATCTGAAAAAGAAGTAGATACGGGAAAGATTTGAGTTTTACACCCCTGACATTCCTGTAGCGGATGGAAAAAGAAAATGGCAGCGTACATATACGTCCGACCGCATCTGTCATTTCTGTTGAAAATCTCGAGCCTAACCCCTCCAACTGCTGCTCGTAATATTGAACAGCATTAACAATATCTACTGCTGCTGCCGGGGTGATAAGAGGTGTGTAGATCATTAGAGCAATATCTTATCCTTTATATCATCCCATTTCAACAAATAAGAAGGATCATTAGCTATATTCTCTAATTCAATATCTAATCCTTTTTTTTGCCAATCAGGCAACTCCACGTTCAGAGAATCTGCTACCTGTTCCCACTCGTCTATGGAAATAAAAACGCCAACCGGTTTGCCGTCCTTATCGAAAGTATATTGTGGGTGAATACTCATATCAACGCATTTATTCAAAGTTACTACTTTTTTAAAGGCATAACCCGCAAAATATAGAACCCAGCTCTTTTCTTAAAAATTTGTTAAGAGTAAATTTTGTTTCACAAAATGTAAAATAAACTTTACTTTTGGTAAAAATTATACGACATGAAAAACACACTTTTGCTGCCACGCAGCTTCCGGACCGCAGGCCTCATTTTATTGTTGCCTTCAATTGCTCTGCTTATCGCCAACTTCCATTACGACTTCGTATTTACATGCTTAGACACCAACTGGCAAAACAACCTGACAGGTAAACTGGCCGACAATTTTACAGGCGGCAACAACAACCTTACCGATGAGATAGCTATAGGTGCCACAATCATCTCATTATTCATGATCGCCTTTGCCCGCCAGAAGCATGAAGATGAATACATCGCATTCATCAGGCTGCGCTCTTTACAGATAGGTGTGTATGCCAACTATGCCAGTTTCCTATTGCTCACCTTCGCAGTTTATGGCGGCAGCTATCTGAGCGTCATTTTCTACAATGTATTCGTAACCCTTGTGCTCTTTATCCTTGTGTTCAATTACAACCTGTATATCAAACCAAAATTTGCCCAAACCGCTGAAGCATGAAAAACACCATAAGAGTAGAACGCGCCATAAAAGATATGACACAGGCGCAACTGGCCGACCTGATAGCTGTATCCCGACAGACCATCAACACCATAGAAGCCGGCAAGTACGTACCGTCAACAGTACTGGCCCTTAAAATATCCCGCGTCTTCGGCAAACCCGTGAACGAGATATTTGAACTGGAAGAGGGTGATTAGATGACCATGTAAACAGCTGTGGCACACATTAAGTGTGCCACAGCTTAAAACAAATACCACAAAAAAATATCCCAAATCCCTGTAACAAAAACTGCATGTGCCGCGACATATATACGTAACAGTTAAAAACGTACACACATGAAACAGTTAATGACCACCGGCTTGCTTGTAGTATCAGTATTCGCAGCCTCAGCACGCAGCAGCTCCTCAAAAAGCAATACTCTTGCTGCAAAAACCCGCACCATACTCGAGAACGCCCGCATGGAAATAACCGGCGACCATGTACAGTTTAAAAACCTGCCCAAACAGGCCACCGAACTATACATTATGGACGACCAGGGTATAGTAGAACAAAGCGGCGTAGTAAACCGCAAAGACAACAAAGTAAACATCGCCGACCTGCCCAAAGGCAACCACCTGTTTGCCCTTAAGATAGGTCTGAAAGTAAAAGTATTCGGCTACATGGCGGAAGTGGTGATTAAACCTTAATGCTGAAACTCAAGGAACCAGGCACCAAATACCAAACACCAAAACCCAAAGGCCAACGTTCGATCTCTTTTGTTCTGAATAGCAAACCCTAAGTTCCCGGCCGGGACTATTCAGAACAAAACCCTCAACAACGGGACCTTTGCGCCTTCTGCCCACTCAAATACCTTTGCGGCCCTTTGCGAAATATCTTCGCGGCTCTCTGCGTGAACCTTAAGCACCCCTTTGCGCCCTCTGCCTGCTTAAAACTACCCTTTGCGTACTTTGCGCCCCCTTAGCGTGCTTTGCGTGGAACTTCGATAAGCAACCTCTTACGACCTACGACTCCCCCATCAATACCCCCATTAATTCAAACAATCCCCACACTTACGACTATCGACTTATGACTTACGACTAATACGTACCTTTGCACCCTTATGAGTAAAATGGGTAAAGTATTGGTGGCAATGAGCGGCGGCATAGACAGCACCGTGAGCGCACTGATGCTGCACGAGCAGGGGTATGAAGTAGTGGGCATTACCATGAAGACATGGGATTACGCCTCATCGGGCGGTGGCAAGAAAGAAACAGGGTGTTGCAACCTCGATTCTTTTAACGATGCCCGCCAAGCCGCTGTAGATCACGGCTTCCCGCATTACATCCTCGATATACGCGAGGAGTTCGGCGATCATGTCATCAATAATTTTGTCGACGAATACATTGCCGGCCGCACACCCAATCCGTGCGTGCTGTGCAACACACATATAAAATGGAGCGCCCTGCTGAAGCGTGCCAATGCATTGGGTTGCGACTTCATAGCCACAGGCCACTATGTAAAGGTGCGCGAAGAGAACAACCGCCATATCCTTTCTAAAGCCCGAGATCTGACCAAAGACCAGAGCTACGTGCTGTGGGGCCTGGGCCAGGATTGCCTGAGCCGCAGCATCTACCCGCTGGGCGATATGCTGAAGACCGAAGTACGCCAGCTGGCCGCTGATATGGGCTACACCGAATTATCTAAGAAAGCAGAAAGCTACGAGATATGCTTTGTACCAGATAACGACTACCGCGGCTTCCTGAAGCGCAACGTTGCAGGGCTGGAAGCCCGCGTGGATGGCGGCGACTTTGTACTGACCAACGGACAAAAAGTTGGCAAGCACAAAGGCTACCCTTTCTACACCATAGGTCAGCGTAAGGGGCTGGATATAGCTTTAGGTAAGCCTATGTTTGTTACCAACATACTCCCGGAGACCAACACTGTAGTATTGGGCGAGCTGCATGAACTGGAAGCAAGCGAGGCAGTGGTAAAGGGCATCAACTGGATAAAGTACGATGGCATTACCGGCCCAACAGAAGCAACAACAAAAATACGCTACAAAACACCCGGCAGCCAGAGCATCCTTACCCCGGTAGATGGCGGCGTGCACGTGGCGTTCGACCACGCAGTTACCAGTATTGCCCCCGGCCAGAGCGCCGTTTTCTATGAAGGCGACGACGTAATGGGCGGCGGTATCCTGCAAAAAGCACCGTTTAGTTTATAAACATCAACTATACACTTAAAAAGTAGTCGGCCCAAACCGACTACTTTTCATTTTAGAGCAGTCACACACTGTCACGGTAAGCTTAATCTAACCTAAGCTTGTCTATAAGAGCCATTCTGAAAATTCTCTAATTCTGGCCAATTCTGATTCCGACAAAAATTGCGCAATTGAGCCATTCAATCAACATTATCCACACCAATCTGAATTACTATCCTTCTTTTTTTGCGTTTATTATCGTTATTTTCGCTTCTTTAACTAAATTTACGCTAAATAATATCACACGGCATCTATGACAAAAAAGAGCATACTCAGTATTCTGGCATTGGCAGTTTGCTTCACAACCATGTACTCTTGCAAAAAAACAAGCTCTGGTACCGGTGATAAGACCCTCAATTATTTCCCTATCCAACTGGGCAAATACGTTACCTACAACGTTGATTCTGTTACCTTTGACACTGCCAACTGCACGCAATACGAATCAAGGAGCCAGCTGAAATACGCCATCACAGATACTTTCCGTGATAGCAAGAACAGGCTGTCTTATATCATGAGCGTATCCAGCCGACCACACGATGGTGCTACATGGCGCGCTTCCAACACCATACTGCTTACCCCTACTATCGTTCCGCCATTAACTACCACGCCGCCACCAAACACGCCTACAGATTGCATTTTATGGACACAGGGCGGTGCACAGTTCATAAAAATGGAGTTCCCTATTGTTGAAGGCAACACCTGGAAAGGCAACCAGTTTGTACCCGTTGCAGATGCTGATTATGCTTTCTACAACAACTGGAATTACACATACCAGAACCTGTACCAGTCGTTCAATACCGGTTACATGAATGTTGACAATACCGTAACGGTACTGGAAAACAACGAAACTGTTTTCAACCCTGCACTCGATACCACCCAGTATGCTTACCGCACTTATTCAAAGGCTGTGTATGGCTACAACATTGGTATGGTGTATAAAGAATTTACGCACTACATATATCACCCTAACCACGAAACATGTGTTTCCGGTTACACGGTGATCATGCGTGCGGTTGACCATAACTAAGTACGATCATGACAAGGCGGTTCACCCTATTTATCCTTATTGTATTTTGCCTTTCTCATATTCCGGCAAAAGCAGTACAGTATGCCTACCAGGTAAACTTTACCGACAAGCAGCATAATACCTTTACCCTCGCCGATTCCGCCTCTTTTCTTTCTGCTCGTGCATTGGCCCGCCGCCAGAACCAGGGACTGGTAGTTGATAGTACCGACTTGCCGGTAACACGGGCATATGTAGATAGTGTACTCCTGCTTACAGGTGGTAAACTGCACGAAACATCCCGCTGGCTCAATCTCTGCGTCATCCTCCTTTCCGATTCTACCCAGATACATGCACTCGATGGTATAGCTTTCGTTAGTAGCACCAGGTTCGTTGGGTATTATTCAGGTACGCTGCATAAGCAAAGCGTCACCGGCACTGTTGCCGCCAAAACCACATCGGATGCCGCATATTATGGCAATACGTGGCCACAGACCGCGCTGGTAAACGGCAACTACCTGCACGATATTGGTTATAGAGGCACCGGCATGCTGATAGCAGTGCTGGACCAGGGTTTCATTGCGACAGATTATCATCCCGGCTTCGACAGCATGCGCAACTCCGGCAGGCTGGTAGATGTGCATAATTTTGTGTTAGATACCACCTGGGTATTCGATTACGACAATCATGGCACAGAGGTACTCTCTACCATGGCAGGCTATGTGCCCGATACATTTGTGGGCGCTGCCCCGCTGGCATCGTACGCACTCTACGTTACAGAAGCTGCGGGAGAACGACCAATAGAACTACTGAACCTGCTTTGTGGTACGGAACGTGCCGACAGTGTAGGCGCAGACATAGTATCGTGCTCACTTGGCTACAACTTTTTCGACGACTCTCAGTTCGACCTCACTTATGCCCAGGTAGATGGCAAGACAACCGTGGCTGCCAAAGCGGCCAACATTGCCACTAAGAAAGGTATCCTGTTCGTAGCCTCGGCCGGTAATGAAGGACAGGGTGGCTGGCACTATATGCTTACCCCCGGCGATGCCGACAGCGCACTGACTATAGGTAATGTAGATGTAGGCGGTGTGGTGGCAGCAGCCAGCGGCTACGGCCCCAATGCAGCAGGACAAATAAAACCTGATGTATGTGGCATGGGCCAGAACGCTGCCATATTCGCCTCAGCAGGTTACGGCTCCAACAGCGGCACATCATTATCTACACCAGAGATAGCCGGCTTCGCCGCGTGCCTGTGGCAGGGTAAGCCACACGCTACCCCGGCGATGATCAAACAGGCCATCAGGGTGTGCGCCAGTCAATACACTTCGCCCGGCAACCATATAGGGTATGGTATTGCCAACTTCCAATGTGCCGCAGCAGCGCTCAATATCAAAGATACCCCAACGCCTTCAGGCAATCCTTTAGTAGAGATCACCCCCAACCCTACGCATAACGACCTGGGCATTACAGTAACGCTAAAGGAAGCCGGCACCGTGAATTTCCGTGTAATGGATATGGCCGGAAGGTATGTTGGTGGCTTCTCAGATATCTTCAACAAAGGTGTCAACAACACGGCAACCTACAACATCAGTAACCTGCCGGCTGGTATGTATATCATCAAGGCCTCCACTAATACCACACAATACGTCACGAAATTTGTGAAGTACTAATTACAATATCTCAGCTTTAAACCCTGCCAGGAAGTTGATGCCCGGCATAGGCCTGCCCAATACCACCGTATACCGCTCGTTCCATATATTATTGCATTGTGCCGTCAGTTGCAGCGCGTGTTTCTTTACATATGCCGTATACATAGCCTGTACATTACCCGTAGTATACGGCGACAACCACGCACTTTCATCGGCCGTAGTAAAGCGGTAGCCGGTATAAGTATGATTATAGTTCACGTATAGCCTCTTATAGGTAAAGCCGGCATTCAGTTGCCCGTTATACCGTGGCGAATACGGTATTTGCTTACCTACGCTACCATCGTTATACAAATAGCTTTTTGTAGTGGTGGCCAGCACATACGCTGTGTTCACACCCAGGTGTAGCTTCCATTTACCTGTGGTGTAGGTCAGCTTGTTCTCCGTCTCCACTCCCCTGCTATGCACTGCCGCTATATTGTGCGGCGTCCACACAGCCCCACCCAGCCATATGATCCAGTCGTTGATGTTCCGGTTAAATACCGATACGTCATGATACACACTACAAGCCCCTTTAGCAAATTGTACATTATATCCTGCATCCTGGCTCCAGCCCTGTTCTGGCTTAAGAGCGGTATTACCACCAGGGTAATAGTACAACTCATTAAGGGTCGGAACACGATACGAGCGCTGTACATTAACCCGTACAGCGAGCCATGGTAATAGCTTATATGCGGCATTGGCGCCGGGCAGTAAAAACCATTGCCCTTTCGCAATGATACTTGCAGAATCAAACGCCTCCAGTCGGGCACTTGCCGCCACATCAAGCCGGCTGTCCAGGTACTTTCCTTCGTACGCTGCTGCAATGGCTGCTTTGTTTTGCGCTTTCAGTAGTTCCGTTAAAGGCATCCGCATCCAGGCAATTTGTAGTGGGCTGAACGCCTTAAACCGATGTTTACCCCATTTACCGTAACGCCGCTCCACACTTACTTGTTGGTAATACTGGTAAACAGCATTCCTTGTATTCAGTAAAAGCGCATCATCTGCGTAAACTATCTCATCTTTAATGATGGACGCTGTAGCACCCACCATATACTTATCGTTTGCACCCGGCACCAAGGTAAGTTGCGCGCGCAGCGCCCCATCGTGCTGCCATTTCACCGATACTGTTTCAAACAAAGCTGGCGGTATCTGCCTGTCGTATTGCTGTACCCACACCCTGCCGTCTATGCGTCCGTTGCCATGTCGTATTACCCGCGCTATATAGGCCAGACCTCCCGCCCCCTGCAGCTTGCTATTAGGCATCTGCAGAGAATTGCCATAATGGTCTTTGTACAGAAAATTATTGTCAGCATACTGGTAAAGCCCCTTAAACGACAAGTGCCAGCGGCGCGATGTTACAGACGCGTCTATCCCCGCGGAATATTGTCCGAAACTGCCCAGCCCGCCGCTCAATGCCAGGTATTTATGATTGGTGTAACTCACATCTTCCGGCTCTATCAGCACAGCTCCTCCTACATTACCACTCCCCAGCAACGCACCCGATCCACCATAAACAATACTGACATTGTTCATGAACATCACCGGCAGTGTCGATACATCCGTCATCCCCAGTGCAGCATTCTGCAACGGCACGCCATTCCAATATACCTGCGATTGTGCCGCCGAGCTGCCCCTGAAGTTGAGCGTGGCCAAACCATTAAAACCATAAGACTTTACAAACACTGGCACCTGCTGACTCAGCAACGTAGCCACACTTTGTGCCTGGTACTGCTGCAAGGTAATACTGTCGATACGTGTCACTTTTTGCCCCGGGGCAAAGTCTATTGCCGGGTCTTTTGTATTATTCCGATGCTTACCTTTTATCACAGCGTCTTTCAGCACTTTGCTACCCGCAGAGTCTGCGTGTTGCTGGGCATACCCCCATACAGGGGCCATAAAAAAACCAACAAAGACAACAACACGGCAAAACATGCCGCGAAGTTAGCACCTAATTTCTTGCGGTTCACCCCACAAATCGGTACATACACGTATTTATGTTGACCAACGCCAACGGATAAGGTAAACTTGTGAACTGTAGCGGTGTGGCATGGGGAGCTATTTATCCCATGCCGCACTGTTGCGATAAGACCAGCTTACTTTCAATAAAGCTAAACTCCATACTTGAACCAGATATCGAGTGTACCAAAGGCAGACTTGAATAACCAAAGCCCATCGGCAAGGTGGCGTACTATTGCCCTGCATGTGGTCTGCTGGCTGGTATTTCTCTCACTACCCACCTTATACAGCCCCCATCTCGACAACCCGAACCCGCTTGAGATCATAGAAGAGATGACCGAACCGTTCAGGCTGGCCAACAGCATTTTCTTCATCATCATTTTTTACCTCAACTATTTTGTAACCATACCTGCACTATATTTTACCAGGCGGTATTATATACTGGCGGCGTACATATTGGCAAGCATCCTTTTATTCTCGCTGCTCAACATGCTGGTAAGACCCGTGCCTGTTGAACACCACCACCATGAAGAACACCACCAACACCACGAGCAACACTGGATGTACACCTTCTTTGGTCCGTCTTTTCACCTATTTATGTTCATAACTGTTTGGTGCATATCGTTTTCCATATGCATATACACTAAGTGGCGTACTATATACGAGGAGAAACTGAACACAGAGATCGCCTTCCTCAAAGCACAGATCAACCCGCATTTTTTATTTAATACACTCAACAGTATTTATTCCCTGTCCTTGTCGCATTCCGACGAGGCTCCTGAGGCCATCCTCAAACTATCTGGCATGATGCGTTATGCCGTTAGCGAGACCACACATCAGTATGTGCCTCTGGAAAAAGAAATAGATTATATAACAGATTTCATCGAACTTCAGAAGTTGCGGTTGACGGCAGGCGTTAAAATGCATTATAACTTTACAGGAACGTGTACAGGTATGCAGATAGCACCGCTACTGCTGATACCGTTTATTGAGAATGCGTTCAAATATGGCGTCAATTCAGAGGAAAGCTCGGAGATCAACGTCAATATAAAGGTAGCAGGTAGTGAACTGGAAATGCAGGTGGACAACAGGAAAGTAAACATTCGCAACATAGACAAAAGTATGGGCCTGGGTATTGCTAATACCCGTAAACGCCTGCAATTGATATATCCCGGAAAACATGCTCTTAACATCACAGACGACGAAAAAGATTTTAAAGTAACACTTAAAATTAGCCTTAAATGACCATAAGAGCTATTGCCCTTGATGACGAACCGCTCGCGCTGGAGGTGATCAAGACCTTTTGTTCCAGGATAGATTACCTGGATCTGAAACATTGCTTCACTACACCCACTGAAGCAATGAACTACCTGAAAGATAACCAGGTAGACCTGCTGTTCCTGGACATTAACATGCCCGGCATGAACGGCCTCGACTTTCTGAAGGCGGCCGGTAGCAACGCCATGGTGATATTCACCACCGCATACAGCGAATATGCTGTGGAAGGGTTTAATGTAAAGGCACTGGACTACCTGCTGAAGCCATTTAAATTCAGCCGTTTTGAGCAGGCGGTAGAAAAGGCCAAAGAACAGATGAACTATATGAACATCGCAGACCCTTCAGCCCAATACCTGTATATACGCGCCGACTATAGCACACAAAAGATATTCATCAACGATATCCTGTTCATAGAAGGCATGGACAACTACATCAAGCTGCATTTTGATGATAAGCGCCCGCTGCTGGTACGCATGAGCATGAAAGCCATTGCTGAGAAACTACCGGAGCCCGCCTTTGTGCGTGTACACCGTTCCTACATAGTACCGGTAAACAAGATAACCGCGGTAAAGAATAAGATAGTATATATAGGCACTAACGAGATCCCTGTAGGCATGAACTACCAGGAACATTTCAACGAGGTGTTCAACAGTAAGTAACGATCTGTGAAGTAAGCAAGCCGGAATATAAAGCACCCACTGCTTTGTATTCCGGTACTAAACTATTCAGAAGGCATCGGGATAGAAAGACAATCGCTGGATGTGAAGCCCAAAGGCAGCGCCTTATCCACCATCGTCTTTGTTTTACCGGCATATTTAAATGTCTTTTTGGTCACAGGGTCGGTCATGGAAAAAGTGATCATCCTAAAAGTCTTACCATTAAAATAGTAGTCCTTGTTATTATAGTCTATGATCGGTTCATCCACTTTTAGCTTTTCATAATCGGCTGCCGACATGGGCACATTGTACAGTTCACCGGCATACACAACTATTGCCTCACGCTTACCCTTGTCATACGCCGACAATGCAAGCTTTGCAGAATCAAGATACCTGAGCTGGTCCTTTTTTATTCTTGCTAAATAATACCGGGCTATATCGCGGGCTACAAGCTTTAATTTATTACTGTCCAGGCCTTTTTCTTTTATTACAGAACGTGTCATTATTTTCCGGTCCATAAGTAAATAAAAGCTATCCTGTACGCTATTGACCAATGCTGGTCCGGCATCATATTCTATACCATTGCTCCATACGCCGTTGGCCCATTCCCTCCATTGTGCATCGGCATCGGTAGTAGCCTGGTAAATTTTATCTGTTGTTATCTTATAGGTGATGTTTGAATTTCTCACACGTAATTTAATTGCATCCGGGGTCTGGTAGGCAGTATAGAGCTCATGTATCTCTATCCAATTACTGAAGTCGAACATAGACCAGCCAATACTCTGGCCCCTAAGCCTGGCCTGGCGGGCAATGATGAATTTGATACCATATTTATCGTAGACAAAATAGCTGGCAGCAAGCTTTTTAAACTCAGGCACCGTCATATTCACAAGATGTGCTCTCCATTCCCCATCATACGTTTTATCATTGATACTGTTGAGCGATTTGCCTAAAAAGCACTGAGTTTGTGTGAGCCGGACATATAATTTACGTACCAGGTCGTGTAGTATTACTTCATCGTAGGTATCTTTAATACAAGTATATACCTGTTTCTTCCTGTTACCCTTCCAGTCAAACTCGCCCCAATCTTTATCATGCATTTTTATAAAATAGCCGTAATGATCGTTGCCTTCGCCATATATAAATACAAAGGCCCTGGTCCCGTCAAATGCCCTGGCAACAGGCAACATAGATATGATGACCAACAGCAATAACAGGAGTCTTTTCATAATAAAGGTTATTTACAGGTGAAAATAGTCAAATAAATAATAGCCGGACTTTTATGCAAAGCCGGCTGCTAAAAAATGTAAAGCACTGTGCTACAGTACCTTTTCTATTTTTATTTTCTTCCCATTCAACTCAAAGGTATCGCCCGCGGACTTGCCCATTATCTGGGTGGCTACGGGAGCTTCGGGAGATATAGCGTAGTAGGTTGAGCCATCTAACAGCAACTTACCTGCACCTATGGATATATAATAGCTGGCACCCGCTGTAACTACCAGCGAACCAAGCGTTATTGTGTCGCTTTTAATGGCGGGGTTCACATTTTCCAGGGCCACTTTCAGCTTGTACATATCACCCAGGCGGGCCAGGTTCAGCTCTACCTCCTGCTGCATCATCTCTCGGCCTGTCTCGAATTTATCGCCTGCACTGCTCTTGGTATCGTCGTTGGCGGCCTCCTGTGCCTCAGCAGCATTTTGCTTAATAGTGGCAACACGGGTAGCTATATAGTCGTGACAGAGAAAGTATAATTTTTCTTTTACAGTACTCATAAAGTGTTCAAACAGGTTATTTGTTCCGTTGGCTATATAAAGAATAATGCCAACAAAAAATAGATGCGCAAAGTAATAGCAATTTCTGCATATTGACGACTATAACGCTACTAACGTATTGATTATTATAACGTCCAATCCACAATTGCATTGGCCCAGTCGGCACGGTAAGGCGTTTGCACTTTTACATAGTTATCGCTGTAGCCTTCCATGATGCCGTTCTTAGGCACTATCTCAAACAGTACCTTGCGTGTAGCGCCGTGCTGCTGCTCCGTAAAGTAGCTCATCTTCTGGTAAGACAGGTTGCGCAGCGCCTTGTTGCGCTCGTTGCGCACATGCACCGGCACTACCGGCTTCATATCTGCAGCCAGGGTATTGTCTCGCTCAGAGTAGGTGAATACGTGCAGATAAGAGATATCTATATCATGCAGGAAATCAAAGGTCTCTTTAAAGTGTGCGTCCGTCTCTCCCGGGAAGCCTACGATCACATCAACACCTATGCAACAATGCGGCATCAGCTTTTTGATGGTCGCTACCCGCTCAGCATACAACTCCCGCTTGTAGCGACGACGCATGAGGCCCAGTATCTCGTTACTGCCGCTTTGCAACGGTATATGAAAATGCGGCATGAACTTGCGCGAGTTGGCAACAAACTCAATGATCTCGTTACTCAGCAGGTTAGGTTCGATACTGGATATGCGTATGCGCTCTATCCCCTCTTCCGCATCCATGGCTTGCACCAGGTCGAAGAAGGTGGTCTCTTTGGTCTTGCCACCATCGTAGCCCTTACCAAAGTCGCCCAGGTTGATGCCCGTGAGCACTATCTCTTTGGTGCCGCCGGCAGCCAGTTCGCGCATATTGTTCAGCACGCCTTCAATACTATCGCTGCGGCTATGGCCACGTGCCAGTGGGATAGTACAAAAACTGCAATTATAATCACAACCATCCTGCACCTTCAGAAAGGCACGTGTACGATCGGATTGTGAATAAGAGCTATTAAAACCGGCTACATCTTCAATATCGCACGAGCATATTTTGGCCCCGCCATTAGCAGCCGCATGATCTTTGGCCAGCTCTGCCAGGTGGCGCGCCAGGTTGAATTTCTCGGCAGCGCCCAGCACCAGGTCTACGCCCTCTATCTGGGCTATCTCCTGCGGCTTCAGCTGTGCATAACAACCGGTGATGACCACAAAAGCCTCTGGTGCCCTGCGCTGTATGCCACGTACTATGTAGCGACACTCCTTATCGGCATTGTCTGTTACAGAACAGGTATTGATGACATACACATCTGCCTGCTCGTCAAAACCCTTCTTTACAAACCCTTCTGCTTCCAGGCTCCTGCTTAGTGTGGAGGTCTCTGAAAAGTTGAGCTTGCAACCCAGTGTATGAAATGCTACCGTTTTACTCATTATTATATACAGAAAAAGAACGCAAAATTACGACAATTAACCGTGTAAATGTCAGGCTAACGTGCTGTCGGACGATGAGGTATTAGTACCTGTGATAGCAAACTTTCATAAAAATTGTTTAATATTATACAGAATTTATTAAACAAACAAAAATGAGCAATAGGATCATCTACATACTGGTCATACTGATAATTGCAGTACAGGCCACTGCACAGCCGTACCAGGTAGGTCATATATCTGCCACCTTTACCGATAGCGCACGTAGCAACAGAGCAGTGCCGGTAGAAATATACTACCCTGCTGATGTGGCCGGCGACAATGTAGCCTTCAGTTCGGCTATCAGCGGCAAAGTGCCTGTCATTAGCTTCGGGCATGGCTTTGTGATGACCTATGATGCCTATTTCAATTTCCGGGATGCGCTGGTGCCGCAGGGCTATATCATGGCCTTCCCTACTACCGAAGGCTCACTGTCGCCCGACCACGGCGCTTTCGGTCAGGATCTGGCTTTTGTGCTACAGGCCGTAACTAGGATAGGCAATACCAGCACCTCGGTGCTATTCAATAAGGTAGATACCATGACCTGCGTAATGGGCCATAGTATGGGTGGCGGTGCAGCATTCCTGGCTATGAGTGCCAACACGTCTATCAAGGCTATTGCTACTTACGCTGCTGCAGAGACCACACCATCGGCTGTAAGTGCAGCGGCAGGTATTAACGCACCCGCACTGGTATTTGCTGGGCTTAACGACTGCATATCGCCACCGGCTGCCAACCAGCAACTGATGTATAATGCACTGGCATCGGCCTGTAAACAATATATAGGCATAAAAGGTGGTAGCCATTGCCAGATGGCAGAGAGCAGCGTAACATGCAGCTTTGGCGAGGCCACCTGTACACCTGCGCCTACCATAAACAGGGCTACACAACATAACATCATAGACACCTTCCTGTTGCCCTGGCTCGACCATACTCTGAAAGGTATCTGCGCTGCCGGAGCTCATTTTGATGTTTTGACCACCACAGATACCGCCATCACCTACACCGGCAATTGCCGGTTGTGCGCTCCCGGAGCGGTTGGCGAACAATTGAATAGTAATACCATTCACCTATATCCCAATCCTGCAGGCGACCAGCTGCATATGGCCAATATACCCGGCGGCTACGATCAACTGGCGATATACGCCGCTACAGGCAGGCAGGTGCTGCAGCTACCAGCCGGGCGAAACATGGCCATTGACACCCATGCGCTGCCCGACGGTATATATTTGTATGAGTGCGAAGGACCAACCGTACAACCGATACGCGGCATGTTTGTGAAACGGTAGCGGTAACTGTAAATCATAAAATTCAAGTAAAACGCATATACTGGCACGAAAATTTCTCATGCATTGGTAAAAAGAGTGCGTTATGAAAAAGAGCATATGGATCTGTGTAGTGCTGGCAATAGCCATCGTAAGCAGTTGTAAGAAAGTAAAAGACCTGGCGACCATCAGCGTAAACATCCCGTATACGCAGCATGTGTCTATACCAAACAACAGCGGCTACGCGTATGGCTTCCCGCTGCCCGCGGGAGGGGTGGATATCTCTATACCTTCGGTAGCTGTGCCAACCAATTCGAAGGCCTACCTGGACCAATACCACACCAATGGTGATAAAGTAATAAAGGTAGGACTGAATGGGCTGACGCTACAGCTAACCGCACCACAAAATCAGAACTTCGACTTCCTGGATACGGTGAGGTTGTACATCTCTGCACCCGGTCACCTGGAGCAACTGGTAGCTTATAAATATGGTGTAGAAAAGGGTATGCAGGTTATAGCCCTGACGACTAACCCCGATGTGAACCTGAAAGATTATTTCCTGGAAGAAACCATGAATTTTCGCGTGGGTATGCACATCAATGCCGTGCCAGATCCACGAGCTGAGATGGACATCAAATCAGTGTTCAACCTGGTGGCTAACCCATTGTATTAAAAAGGTCAAGCGTGTGTGAATATCCCCGCATAGCAGTGCTTTGCGGGGATATTTTGTCCTCTACTCGCCTATCCTTACCTCCTCCAACATCATTAATTCCTCATCTGTGAACACTCTTGACCTGGTGATGAATCTATACCCCAAAGGTATCTCCAACGAAAAACTGCTGCCGCGGCCTTGTACTACATCAAGTGTTAGTTCTGTGTATTGCCAGTACTCGAACTGGTCGCGCGCCATCCAGAAGTTGCAGTCTTCTATTATGCCGAGGCATACGTCGCTGCTGCCGGTGCGGAACTCCCCTTGCTCGTAACACATGGGTTGGGAGCCATCGCAACAGCCGCCGCTCTGGTGGAACATCAGTGGCCCGTATTTGGCTTTCAGCTGTGCTATCAATGCCTTTGCGGCATCTGTGGCTTGTATTCGTTTTACTGGCATTGTGTTTTTTGATTTGGCTCATGTCCGTGTCGCACTTCGACAGGCTCAGTGTGACACTACGTAAGAATACAAAACGAACACATCCCGATGCGAGGCTGCTTGGTTCCTCGCAGTGACCCGTGTCGTTTGCAAATTTCTTGGATGCAAATAATAAAAGGGAGCCGCGGGTCAGGCGGCTCCCGGTGAAGTGGAAAATCAAAAAAAGATATTGCTACTAGAAGAATCCGAGTTTCTGCTTGCTGTATGATATCAGCATGTTCTTGGTTTGCCTGTAGTGGTTCAACATCATCTTGTGGGTCTCGCGGCCAAAACCCGATTTTTTGTAACCACCAAATGGTGCATGTGCAGGGTATGCGTGGTAGCAGTTTACCCATACACGGCCGGCCTGTATAGCGCGTGGCACCTGGTACAGCTCATGCGCATCGCGGGTCCATACACCGGCACCTAATCCGTAGAGCGTATCGTTGGCTATGGCTATCGCCTCTTCAGTTGTTTTGAAAGTGGTAACGCATACCACAGGGCCGAATATTTCTTCCTGGAACACGCGCATCTTGTTAGTACCCTTCAGTATGGTTGGCTGTATGTAGTAACCATTTTCCAGCCCACTGTTCTGTTTCAGTGCGCTACCGCCGGTAAGCACTTCTGCGCCTTCCTGCCTGCCTATGTCAATGTAGGAAAGTATCTTCTCGTACTGATCGTTGGATGCCTGTGCGCCGATCATTGTAGCCGGATCGAGCGGGTTACCGGTAATGATGGCCTTGGTACGGGCTACTACGCGCTCCATGAATTTGTCATAAATGCTCTCGTGCACCAGTATGCGCGATGGGCAGGTACATACTTCGCCCTGGTTGAGCGCGAACAGTACAGCTCCTTCTACTGCCTTATCGAAGAAATCATCATCAGCATCGGCAACTGAAGGGAAGAAAATGTTTGGCGACTTACCACCCAGCTCCATGGTCACCGGTATCAGGTTCTCTGATGCGTATTGCATGATCAGGCGGCCTGTTGTGGTCTCGCCCGTAAAGGCAACCTTTGATATGCGTGAAGATGTGGCCAGCGGCTTACCGGCTTCCAGCCCGAAACCCGTAACCACGTTGAGTACACCGGCAGGCAGCAGGTGGCCTATCAATTCCATCAGCACCATGATGCTGGTAGGTGTTTGTTCAGCAGGCTTTACCACCACGCAGCATCCTGCAGCCAGGGCCGGGGCTATTTTCCATGCACCCATCAACAATGGGAAGTTCCATGGTATGATCTGGCCCACAACGCCTATAGGCTCATGCAGGTTGATACTAACGGTATGTTCGTCGTGCTCTGATATAGAACCTTCTTCGGCACGCAGTACGCCGGCAAAGTAGCGGAAGTGATCAACCACCAGTGGCAGGTCGGCAGCCATGGTCTCGCGGATAGGCTTACCGTTATCTATCGTTTCCACTGTTGCCAGGTAGTTCAGGTTGTCTTCTATCACCTGTGCTATCTTCAGTAATGTGTTGCTGCGCGTAGCTACCGATGTTTTGCTCCACGATGGGAATGCAGCAAGGGCAGCATCTATTGCCAGCTCCACGTCTACCTTATGCGAACGGGCCGCCTGTGTGAACACCTGACCCGTGACAGGGGAAATGTTATCGAAGTACTCGCCACCTGCGGGAGCTACCCACTGGCCGCCAATATAGTTATCGTACATAGCCTTAAATGCAGGCCAGTTATTCTTTGCCAGGCTATCGTGTAATATAGACCCTTTTGGCATGGTTGCAGTAGTTGACATAATGCTTAATTTTTTTAGTCAGTTCAAAGCTATGCCCCACCCTATGCCAAAATAGTGGTAAAAAGTACCGGATAATCGTACAATCGTACCAATTACTGATATCCGTCACTTTTGTATGCTTTGTATTTGGTATTTTTAAATTGACCAAAAAAAAATGCTGCCTCGTATGAACTATCATTTGCAACCACTACAGCTAACACCCGAGAAGAACCTACTGACCGATGTGGAGAACAGGAGTATTTACACGCTGAACAAATGCGAACTGAATGTGTTTGAAACCTACAGGCGGTCGGAAGCTGTGGCACTTACCTTTCACGAACTGGTGATCACTAGCATGGTAAGGGGCAAGAAGATCATGCACCTGCCGGGGGCACCATCGTTCGAATATCTGCCCGGGGAAACGGTACTGGCCCCTGCGGGCACCAATATGCTGATAGACTTCCCCGAGGCGCAGAATACCAACCCTACACAATGCATAGCACTAACGATAGACAGGGATGCAGTAAACAGGACGGTCAACTACCTGAATGAATATCATCCGCGTGGCAATACCAATGCATCGTGGGATGTCAGCTTCAAATTCACCCACCTGGACAATAACCGGGTACTGGCCGACGTCATCAACAAAATGGTGGCCGTATGCCGCGAGCAAACAGTGACCAAGGATATACTGGCCGACCTGACCATGAAGGAGCTCATCATCCGACTGCTGCAATTACAGAACCTGTATGATGTACGCGAAAATCAACAGAAGCATGATAACGGTTTTTCTCAGCTGATACAGTTCATTAAAGAGAACCTGCACAACCATATAGATATAGACCAGCTTTGCCGTAAGGTGTACATGAGCAGGTCGCACTTCTTCCGCACGTTTAAGAAAGAGTATGGGATAACACCGGTACAGTTCATTATTGCAGAGCGACTGAAACTGGCCAAAGCCCTGATGACAGGCACCCGTATGAGCGTGCAGCAAGTATGCCTGGAGAGTGGCTTTGAAGACACCAATAATTTCATCAAGTTATTCAAGCGTACCGAGGGCATGACCCCGGGAGCTTACCGGAATAAGGTAGCAAGCTAAGTCAAAAGTCACAACTTAAAAGTGAAAAATCACCCCGCAATCGGGCATGGGCAAATACCTTCCTTCTTCGTTATGAGGATATGTTGGAATTTGGATCCTGGTCCTTCGTGCTTACCTATAAAATATGTTCCACATTCTTTTTAATGTTGGCAGCGATCTTTTCTAAAGGCAGATCGTTATGATCTGTGCCGAACGGATCTTCTATCTCCTCGGCTATCAACTCTAAACTGGCCAGTACGTAAAATACGATGCCAACAATAGGTATGCTTAGATAAGTAAGCGTAAACACCAGCCCAAATGGCAGGGTTACGATATACAGGAAGATGAACTTTTTGATGAATGTGCTGTAGGAATATGGTATGGGGGTATTCTTAATGCGCTCGCACGCACCGCACACATCCAGGAAAGACTGGAACTCTGAGTTCAGGATGATCGACTGTTCCCCGGTAAGTACCCCTTCTTTATACAACAAGTTCAGCTTAGTGGCCATAACAGCTGCTACCTGGTTAGGTACATGTTTGGTATGATCGAAGTCGGGCATCTCCGGGTGTGGATATTCATCCAACTCCAGGCGGGTGGTCTCTGCCGCCAGGTGCCGATGCAATGCATGGGCAAACAGCGGGATGATCTTTTTAAAAAAGCTTCGATTCTTAGCATCATCTGCCGGCAGCATGGCATTCATTTTTACGGCCAGGTTGCGGCTGTTGTTCACCAGGGATCCCCATAATTTGCGGCCTTCCCACCAGCGGTCGTAAGCAGTATTGGTCCGGAATACCAGCAACAGGCTGATGACCGCCCCCAGCAAGGTATGCAACGTGATCATACCTTTGAATGGCGGCTCCTCGTGCAGGCCCAGCAGCCCTATCATCACAAAGTCTACCAATGCAGTATAGGCACATACCAACACAATATAGGGCAGCAGCCTCCTGATGGTGTCTCCCTTACGGAACTCGAATATGTTGGTGATGTTTCCCCTGGTATTGTATGCAAACATGGCTGATGGTTAGCTGTTATCCGGCTACCTGAACAGGTAAACCTTCTTTTTATTCTGCCATCCTGCCTCTTTGGCATTATGGGTAAAATATACTTTCAGATCCGCCTCTTCTTTATGCTTCATGTAGTATATCTTCTTATTGGCCTCACCCACATTGCGGGTATAGTACCATATACCTTTATTGCCGTAAGCATTATCCATGAATGGTGTGCGGAACACCACTACATCTGCATCTCTTTTATACTCGGTTACGTATACCTTTACATTGGCCTGCTTTACGTAAGGTGTGGTCATTACTATCTGCGCACCGGCTTTTGAAGAGATAAGCCCTGCCACACAAATAACTGATGCCTTTACATACCTTTGAATTGACATAATAAAAACGTTTTTTTGCGCGATCAAAAAATCGAAGCGTTAAAGTACTAAGTATGAGCGATATAAAGAAATTTGCTGTATTGGTGGCTGGTGGACAAGGCACACGTATGGGCATGGCTCTGCCCAAGCAATTTCTGCCGCTCAATGGCAAGCCTATACTGGCATGGTCTATCATGGCATTTACCCAGGCTTTCCCGGATATCAACATCATACTGGTATTGCCGCCGGCATATTACAGCTACGCTCAAATGGTGCTCACCGCCCTACCCGAGCCTATAGATGTAACACTGGTATCGGGCGGAGAGACACGCTTCCACAGCGTAAAAAACGGGCTTAGTGCCATAGAAGAAGAAGGTATTGTTTTTGTTCATGATGGGGCCCGGCCGCTGATAACTACAGACTTATTACACCGCTGCTACAATGATGCGGTGACTTACGGCAGCGCGATACCCGCCATACCTGTAGCTGAGAGCATGCGCATAGTGGATGGCGACCATTCTAAACCTGTGAACCGCGACCACATGCGTGTGATACAGACCCCGCAAACGTTTAAAACTGAATTGATCTTACCGGCCTTTCAACAAGAATATACTCCAGCCTTTACCGACGAAGCCACTGTAGCCGAAGCGTACGGCATAACCGTACATTTATGCCTGGGAGAGAAGCAGAACATCAAGGTGACCACGCCGGAAGACATGGTAGTGGCTGAGGCGTTTATGAAGGCTGCCGGCAATTAAGCCCTCTTCTTCCGGATATTGATCATATACACCGCTGCAATGCCTATTACACCACCAATGATGGTATGTGCTGCTATATGCTCGCCAAGCAATAGCCACGATGATGCACCCGCAGCCATAGGCACCAGGAAGATGAAGCTGCTGGCCTTTTCTGCACCCAGCCTTGTTGTAGCATAGAAGTACATGGTAGTGGCCAGCGCAGTAACTATAGCAGAGCTGAACACCAGGTTGCCCCAGAATACAGGATCGGTGATGCTGAATGCACGGGAAAACTCCTGCACATCCATCATGGGCAGGAAACACAACAGAGTAATGATATACTGCCACAGGCTAAAGCCTGCCGAAGTACCATAGCGGCTACCTTTAGAGGTGAACTTGCTCATGACCGCCCAGGTAATGGCTGCCAGCAAAAAGTAAATATTGCCACTCTCTACTATAGCATGAGCATTGTCCCACACTTTAAGCAATACACACCCGGCAACAATCCCCAACAACAGGCCCACAGCCTCATTGCGCGATGGCAGTTTACGATCTATGATAATGCCCAGTGTATAGGCCATTATAGGATTCAGGATGGTGACCAATATACCACCTGCCCCGGGCGCTCCATTCTTCAGCCCCATAAAGAACAGGTAGCTGTATCCACAAAGCAACAGCCCCGCTGCCACTACCACAGGTATACCCTTCTTCTGAATAGTTATTTGTGTACGCGAAACGATCAGTAAAACCAATAGTGTGGCCACCACCAGTATATACCGATATACGGAAAAATTGATAGCCGAGCAATAATGCGTGAGCACCTTACCACTGGGCCAGCTAAGGCCCCACAAGAACATGCTGAGCACTATAGCAAACAATAGAAGCTTATCTGATGGTTGTTTGGGCATGATGCAAAACAACGAAAAAAGCGCCGCAATTTCTTGCAGCGCTTTATCGAGGTCGAAAGCGGATTCGAACCGCTGTAGCAGCTTTTGCAGAGCTGTGCCTAGCCACTCGGCCATCCGACCTTGGGAGTGCAAATCTAAGAACTATTTCGTTTCTTTACAAAACATTTCAAGTATAAAATAATGACTAATAGCATTAACCCGATTGCGAGCTCAGAGCTCATCATAACTCCCCGTGGCACCATTTATCACCTGGACCTTGCACCTGAACATATTGCCCCTACTGTCATCACCGTAGGCGACCCGGACCGTGTAAAAGAGGTATCGAAATACTTTGACAGGATAACGCATAGGGCGCAACACCGCGAGTTTGTAACGCACACCGGTTATATTGGCGATAAGCACATCAGTTGCGTAAGCACCGGCATCGGTCCCGATAATATAGACATCGTATACAACGAGCTGGACGCACTGGTGAATATAGATTTTGCTACACGTACCATCAAAGACCAGCATACACAGCTCAACCTCATCCGCATGGGCACCTGTGGCTGCCTGCAGGGCGATGTACCGGTGGAAAGCATCATCGTATCATCGCACGCCATAGGCATGGACAACCTGATGCACTACTACCGCATGAGCAATAACCCCGACGAAACGTATATCATCAACGAGTTCATTAAACATACAGGATTAGACAATAAGAGCGTTGTTCCTTATATAGCCGAGGGTGCTATAAGCCTGCGCAAGCATTTTGGCGCCGGCTTTGTGCATGGCATCACCGTTACCTGCCCGGGCTTCTATGGTCCGCAGGGGCGTGTATTGCGTGCTCCCCTCGCGTTCCCGCACCTGATAGATGCGCTGACCACATTCCGCTACCAGGATATCCGTATCACCAATTTCGAGATGGAGACCTCAGCCATTTATGGCCTCGGAAAAGTGTTGGGTCATAAGAGCCTTTCTATAAGCACAGCAGTGGCCAACCGCGTAAGTAAAACCTTTTGCAGCGATGGTAATGCCGCGGTAGACAATATGATCAGGAAGTCGCTGGAGGTGATTGCGGGGATGTAATTGAAAGATATGTAGAATATAGGCCGCTCTTGATTAGAGCGGCCTATATTTTTAGTAGCATAACTCTTGTTACACGATCTTAAAATAGCAGATTGGACTTATCTGCTTCAAACGCATCAGTATACTTTTGAAATTCAGTTTTGATTATATCATCAATATTTTCTCGGGTTGCACTTTTCCAATACCATTGATCAGGCGAACTATTAAGATCGTCTTTTGCGTAATACAACATAGAGAAATCCTGGTAATTTCGATCCCTATCCAATGCATAATAAATCCTGTTTAACTCCTCCAATATGGAAAAATGATCACCAGGTTTTACAAGAGCTGTTTTTACTATAGAGTACGCGTAATTCTTTATCACCTTTTCACTATCAGCAAATACAAGTCCTAAATCTTGCAGCACTGAATTTGTAAGCTCCAGCAATTCAAATTGATTGTAAGGGGGCGTAATACCTGCTAAAATATATAGATCATCTGATTCAAAACCAGCCTCCATCATTTCCTGAGCCCAATCTATCCATCTTCGATCGATATCCTCATTGAGGGCCCAAGTTTTTAATATTTCATAGGTTGAAAAAACAGGCTTCTTCATAATTGTGGCATACGTTATTGGCTGGAGAGGCCCATTGGCTTTCTGCGATAAACTAAATACAAAAAAACAGCCGCTCCAAGTTTCAGGACGATAAATTCAGCTTTTATTATAAAGGAGAATTTGCAGCGAGTTAAGTTTATTAAACTCAACATCAGAAGTCAATAGTGGGATATTAAGATGCTCACTTGTGGCAGCTATAATGCTGTCCGGCAACTTCATTTTGTTATTTTTCCTGATGCTGATTGCAGATAGTTTTAGAGGGTGATTCATTTCGATCACGTAACAATCATTCAACAGCGATCTAATTTGTATTTCCTCCTCAGGTAACAACTTGTGATAACTGAGCAATTCCATTTCAGTAATAAAGGAAACATACAGTGCTTTGTTGTTAATTATATCAGCAAGAACCCGATCGCCTTTTAGCAATTGCAGAATTATGTTCGTATCAAGCACATAGCTGCTACTCCCACTCATCCCTCATTGCTTTTTGTATAAGGAGCGGATCTTCTTTCAAATCTACAACACCGCAATATTTGAATGCATTAAAATGCTTCTTAGGCTCTTTATCATTTGCATTCTGCAACGCCTCCAATGCCGTATTAATTTCTTCGGGAGTTGAATTACTATTTACAACAACTGTCATTTTCTACATCAATATTATATCAAATTTACAAAATTCAGCCAATACTATGCCCATGACGAAATGTTATACTATAAACAAAAAAACAGCCGCTCCAAGATGAAGCGGCTGTTGTATAAAGTACTGCAATTAAAATTACTCTTCGTCGTCGAACTGGAGGACATCGCGGTTGGTCATCAGGAGGTCGAATTCTTCCTTAGAACCTACTACCATATCATCGAAGTCGCGCATACCTGTACCTGCAGGGATGAGGTTACCGGTGATAACGTTCTCTTTCAGGCCTATCAGGCTGTCAGACTTACCGTTGATGGCTGCCTGAGACAGTACCTTGGTCGTTTCCTGGAACGAAGCAGCAGATATCCAGCTTTGTGTACCCAGTGACGCCTTAGTGATACCCAACAGCATCGGAGATGATGTAGCAGGGTTAGCATCGCGGTATTCCACCAGCTTCTTGTCTGCACGGCGCAGGCCGCTGTTCTCTTCGCGCAGTTCGCGCAGGGTAACTATCTGGCCAGGGTGCAGCTTGTCGCTATCGCCTGCTTCTGTTACTACTTTCTTGTCGAAGATCCAGTCGTTCTCGTCCATGAAGTCGAACTTATCAACGATATCTTCTTCCAGGAACTTGGTATCTCCCGGATCCACTATCGATACTTTACGCATCATCTGGCGAACGATCACTTCTACGTGCTTATCGTTGATCTTCACACCCTGCAAACGATATACTTCCTGTATCTCATTTACCAGGTATTCCTGAACAGCGAATGGGCCCTTGATAGCGAGGATGTCGCCCGGAGTAGTAGCACCATCAGACAGTGATGTACCTGCCTTCACAAAGTCACCGTCCTGAACCATGATGTGGCGTGTAAGCGGCACCAGGTATTTCTTAACCAGTCCTTCGCGGCTTTCTACGATGATCTCGCGGTTACCACGCTTCACGCTACCAAATGCAACAACACCATCTATTTCTGCAACGATAGCAGGGTTACTTGGATTACGTGCTTCGAACAACTCAGTTACACGTGGCAGACCACCCGTGATATCTCGGCTGCGGCCCATAACACGTGGTATCTTCACCAGTACCTGGCCATTGTGTACTTCGTCACCCTCGGATACTATGATGTGTGAGCCAACAGGTAAGTTGTACAGCTTGCTTTCCTTGCCATCTACTATGATGGCAGGTATTTTGGTCTTGTCTTTTGTTTCAATTACAACCTTCTCGCGGTGGCCTGTCTGTTCGTCGCTCTCATCGCGGTAAGTTACACCGTCTATGATGCTTTCGAACCTTACGCTACCACTCACTTCAGATATGATAACGGCGTTGAACGGATCCCATGTGCAGATCACATCGCCCTTAGCTATCTTCTTGCCGTTGCTCACCTTCAGTATAGAACCATAAGGTACGTTGTTGGTGATCAGCAGGCGGTCGTTAGCCATATCCACTATACGCACTTCACCGGTACGGCCTATTACTACTATCTGCTCTTCGCCTTCGCTGTCCTTATACTTGGTAGTACGCAGACCATCGAACTGGATGGTACCGTCGAAACGGGCAACCAGCTGAGACTCTGTAGAAGATGAGTTGGCCACACCACCTACGTGGAAGGTACGGAGGGTAAGCTGTGTACCAGGCTCACCGATAGACTGTGCTGCGATGATACCTACTGCGTCACCCTTCTGCGTCATGTAACCCGTTGCCAGGTTCTTACCGTAACACTTAGAGCACACACCGCGGCGGCTTTCGCAGGTAAGCACAGAGCGTATCTCTACTGTTTCTATGCCTGCCTCTTCTATCTTCTTACCAATTTCTTCTGTTATTTCTTCACCTGCGCTTACTATCAGCTTTTCAGAGATAGGATCGTACACGTTGTGCAGTGATGTACGGCCCAGGATACGATCATACAGTGGTTCTACTATATCCTCGTTATCCTTCAGTGCCGATGTTGCATTACCACGCAGTGTGCCACAGTCTTCAGTTGTAATAACCACGTCCTGTGCCACGTCTACCAGGCGGCGGGTCAGGTAACCGGCATCCGCTGTTTTAAGGGCGGTATCCGCAAGACCTTTACGCGCACCGTGCGTAGAGATGAAGTACTCCAATACGTTCAGACCTACCTTGAAGTTAGACAGGATCGGGTTTTCGATGATCTCCGAACCTGAAGAACCACTACGGCGAGGCTTGGCCATCAGACCCCTGAGGCCTGCCAGCTGCTTAACCTGCTGTTTAGAACCACGTGCACCGGAATCAAGCATCATGTACACAGAGTTGAAGCCCTGCTTGTCTGCTGCCATCTCGCGGATAAGTGTTTCTGTAACGCGGGTATCCACACGAGACCAGATATCGATGATCTGGTTATAACGTTCGTTATTTGTGATCAGACCCATGTTATAGTTATCCCACACTTCATCAACTTCTGTCTGCGCATTAGTGATGAGTTCTTCCTTAGCATCAGGAACGGTAAGGTCGTTAATGTTAAACGACAAACCACCACGGAACGCTGTACGGAAACCAAGGGTCTTGATATCGTCGAGGAACTGAACTGTCTTAGGTATGTTGGTATTTTTCAGGATCTCACCGATGATCTCACGAAGAGATTTCTTGGTAAGCAACGCATTCACATAACCGCTTTCCTTAGGTACGAACTGGTTAAAGATAACGCGGCCTACAGTAGTATCGATGAACTTGTGCTCCAATACGCCTTCAGCGTTACGGATGTTCGCCTTGATCTTGATCCAGGCATGCAGGTCGGCACGGCCTTCGTTATGAGCGATAACAACTTCTTCAGGGCTATAGTAAGCCTTTCCTTCGCCCTTCACCTTTTCAGTTTCGGTCGATTTTTTACCCTTAGAAAGATAATACAGGCCAAGTACCATGTCCTGTGAAGGCAGGGTGATCGGCGTACCGTTCTGCGGGTTAAGGATATTGTGAGAAGCCAGCATCAACAGCTGGGCCTCTATTATTGCAGCATTGCTCAATGGTACGTGTACCGCCATCTGGTCACCGTCAAAGTCGGCGTTGAACGCAGAACACACCAGCGGGTGCAACTGTATCGCCTTACCTTCGATCAGCTTAGGCTGGAAGGCCTGTATAGACAAACGGTGCAGCGTAGGGGCACGGTTAAGCAGTATCGGATGGCCTTTCAGGATGTTCTCAAGGATATCCCAAACCACAGCTTCCTTACGCTCTACCAGTTTCTTAGCACTCTTAACGGTCTTCACGATACCGCGCTCGATCAGCTTACGGATGATGAATGGTTTGAACAATTCAGCACCCATGTCCTTAGGCAGACCGCACTCGTGCAGTTTCATTTCCGGACCAACCACGATAACCGAACGGCCAGAGTAGTCGACACGCTTACCGAGGAGGTTCTGGCGGAAACGACCCTGCTTACCCTTCAGTACGTCAGAGAGTGATTTCAGCGCACGGCCACCTTCAGCCTTCACGGCATTAGACTTACGGCTGTTATCGAACAGGGAATCCACAGCCTCCTGCAGCATACGCTTTTCATTACGCAGGATCACTTCCGGCGCCTTGATCTCTATCAGGCGCTTAAGACGATTGTTACGAATGATAACGCGGCGGTAAAGGTCGTTCAGGTCAGAAGACGCGAAACGGCCACCATCCAGCGGCACCAATGGACGCAGTTCTGGTGGTATTACAGGTATATACTGCATTACCATCCACTCCAGGCGATTCTCTATACGTGTATTCGCATCGCGGAAAGCTTCAACAACGCTCAGGCGCTTCAGGGCCTCCTGCTTACGCTGCTGAGATGTTTCATTAGCCGCTGCATTACGCAGTTCGTAAGAAAGCGTATCCAGCTCTATGCGTGCCAGCAGCATATGCACTGCTTCGGCACCCATCTTGGCGATGAACTTGTTGGGATCTTCATCAGGAAGCATCTGGTTTTCCTTTGGCAGGGCATCCAGTATCTCCAGGTATTCGTCTTCTGTCAGCAGTTGCTGTTCAGTTTTCTCAGAATCTTTCAGGTTCAGCTTGGTGCGGATGAGCTCATCAGCAACGCCCGGAGCCACTACAACATAGCGCTCGTAATAAACGATGCTCTCCATTTTCTTTGAAGATACACCCAGCAGGTAACCAATTTTATTAGGTAAGCTCTTGAAATACCAGATGTGTACGATAGGTACAACCAGCTTGATATGGCCAAGACGCTCACGACGTACTTTCTTCTCAGTTACTTCAACACCGCAGCGATCGCACACGATGCCCTTGTAACGGATACGCTTGTACTTACCGCAGAAGCACTCATAATCTTTTACCGGGCCAAATATCTTTTCGCAAAACAGGCCATCACGCTCAGGCTTGTAGGTACGATAGTTGATTGTCTCGGGCTTTAATACTTCGCCATAAGAACGGTCAAGGATCACATCCGGCGATGCAAGGCTGATCGTTATTTTATTAAACCCAGGCCTTGGCCTGTTATCTTTCTTTATAGCCATTTTATTAGTATTTTCTTTATTGGTATTGAGCAGCAGCTTGCGGCTGCCACTCAATTACTATTTGTTATTGTTGAGAATTTAAACCGGGGACCGCTGAAGGATCGTCCTTCTACTACTCCTCGAATTTCAATTCAAGACCCAGGCCGCGAAGTTCATTCACCAATACGTTGAATGATTCAGGGATACCGGCCTTAGGCACGTTATCGCCCTTCACTATCGCTTCATAAGTCTTCGCACGACCGATGATGTCATCCGATTTCAGTGTCAGCAACTCCTGCAGGATGTTAGATGCACCGTATGCTTCAAGTGCCCAAACTTCCATTTCACCGAAACGCTGGCCACCGAACTGTGCTTTACCACCCAGCGGCTGCTGTGTAATAAGACTGTATGGGCCGATAGAACGCGCGTGCATCTTATCGTCGACCATGTGGTGCAGCTTGATCATGTAGATGATACCAACAGTTGCCTTCTGGTGGAAACGCTCACCTGTTTCACCATCGAACAGGTATGTGTGACCGAAGTCTGGCAGACCTGCCTGGCTGATCAGATTTTCGATCTCCGCTACAGAAGCACCATCGAATATCGGCGTGGCGAACTTGAGGCCCAGTTTCTCCCCTGCCCATCCGAGGATGGTTTCGTAGATCTGGCCAAGGTTCATACGGGAAGGTACACCCAGCGGATTCAGTACAACGTCTACCGGAGTACCATCTTCCAGGAAAGGCATATCTTCTGCACGAACGATACGTGCTACGATACCCTTGTTACCATGGCGACCCGCCATCTTATCACCCACCTTCAGCTTACGCTTGCTGGCCAGGTAAACTTTCGCCAGTTTCAGTACGCCTGCAGGTAATTCGTCACCTATGCTCAGGTTGAATTTCTCGCGCTTGTAACGGCCTATTTCTTCGTTGAACTTGATGTTGTAGTTGTGCAACAGCTGGTTGATCAGACCATCGGTCTCTGCATCACCTGTCCAGCCCAGCGGATTAACGTTGGCATAGTCGATAACGCCGAGCGTCTTGGTGTTGAACTTACCACCCTTGCTCAGGATAGTCTCGCCGAAGTTATTGGTAACACCCTGTGATGTCTTGTCTTTCAACAATATCATCAGCTTTTCCAGCAAGAATTCCTTCAGTTCATCGCGATTCTTCTCGTGTACCTTTTCGATCTTTTCGAGAGATGCTTTTTCGCGAACCTTAGAGTTCTTATCCTTCTTGGCGCGCTGGAACAACTGCTTGCTCACAACAATACCTTCAGTACCACTTGGTGCCTTCAGAGAAGCATCCTTAGCATCACCGGCCTTATCGCCGAAGATAGCACGGAGGAGCTTTTCTTCCGGTGTAGGGTCAGTTTCACCCTTAGGAGTGATCTTACCGATCAGGATGTCGCCCTCCTTAACATGTGCCCCTACACGGATGATACCGTTTTCGTCGAGGTCTTTGGTAGCTTCTTCAGATACGTTAGGGATATCTGGTGTCAGCTCTTCTTCACCCAGCTTGGTATCACGCACTTCCAGTTCATACTCATCAATGTGTACTGAAGTGAACCAGTCGTCGCGGGCTACCTTTTCGTTGATCACGATGGCATCCTCGAAGTTGTAACCCTTCCATGGCATGAACGCCACTTTCAGGTTACGGCCCAGTGCCAGCTCTCCATCCTGTGTTGCATAACCTTCAGTAAGGAAGTCGCCCTTCTTTACCTTCTGGCCTTTGCGTACCGCAGGGCGCAGCGTGATGCTGGTGCTCTGGTTGGTTTTCTTATACTTGGTAAGTGTATATATCTTAAGATCGTCTTCAAACGATACCAGGCGGTCTTTTTCGCTGCGGTCGTAACGCACATAGATATTCATAGCATCTACATACTCTACCACACCATCGCCTTCTGCATGTATCTGGATACGTGCATCACGTGCAGCCTTAGCTTCCAGACCAGTACCTACGATAGGCACCTGCGGACGGATAAGCGGTACAGCCTGACGTTGCATGTTCGATCCCATCAGCGCACGGTTGGCGTCATCATGCTCCAGGAACGGGATGAGTGATGCCGACAGACCCACGATCTGGTTTGGTGCCACGTCCATGAACTCTACTTCGTTCGGCTCAAGGATCGGGAAGTCACCTGTCTGGCGCGATTTGATCTTGTCTTCTGTAAAGTTGCCCTTTTCGTCAACAGGAATATTCGCCTGTGCGATCTTGGCCAGATCTTCTTCTTCTGCGCTCAGGTAACGATAGCTCTTCATATCTACCCTGCCGTCTTTTACTTTACGGTAAGGTGTTTCGATAAAGCCCATTGGGTTGATCTGTGCATGTACACAAAGTGTAGATATCAGACCGATGTTCGGTCCTTCCGGAGTTTCAATGGTACACAGACGGCCATAGTGGCTATAGTGTACGTCACGAACTTCGAAGCCTGCGCGCTCACGGCTAAGACCGCCGGGACCGAGCGCTGAGATACGACGCTTGTGCGTGATCTCTGACAGCGGGTTGGTCTGATCAAGGAACTGAGACAGCTGGCTGGTACCGAAGAATGAGTTAATTACTGAAGACAGTGTACGTGCGTTGATCAGGTCGATCGGCGTGAATACTTCATTATCACGAACGTTCATACGCTCGCGGATGGTACGTGCCATACGTGCCAGACCTACACCAAACTGGGCAAACAGCTGCTCGCCTACTGTACGTACACGACGGTTGCTCAGGTGATCGATATCGTCAATTTCCGCTTTACCATTGGTCAAACGAACCAGGTACTTGATGATGGAGATGATATCTTCCTTGCTCAATACCTTAGTATTCAGGTTGATATCGATGCCCAGCTTGCGGTTGATCTTATAACGGCCTACTTCGCCCAGGTCATAACGCTTATCACTGAAGAACAGTTTCTCAATGATGCCACGTGCTGTTTCATCATCCGGCGCATCAGAACCACGCAACTGGCGGTAGATGTGCTGAACGGCTTCCAGCTCCGAGTTAGAAGTATCCTTATTTAATGTATTATATATTATAGAGTAATCGCCGCTTACTTCTTCTTTCTGCAGGAACACGGTCTTAATGCCCATTTCCTGTATCATAGCAGCGTTATCTTCATCCAGCACGCTGTCGCGGTCCAGTACCACTTCGTTACGCTCGATGGTAACCACCTCACCGGTGTCCTCATCAACGAAGTCTTCAGTCCAGCTGCGCAGTACGCGTGCAGCCAGGCGGCGGTTCAGGTTAGCCTCCAGTGTCTTCTTGTCGGTCTTCACCTCATCGGCCATACCGAACAGTTCCAGGATATCCTTATCTGTTTCATAACCAATTGCACGCAGCAATGTAGTTACAGGGAATTTCTTCTTACGGTCGATGTACGCATACATCACATTGTTGATGTCTGTAGCGAACTCCATCCACGCACCCTTGAACGGGATAACGCGCGCACTGTATATCTTGGTTCCGTTAGGGTGAACGCTCTGGCCGAAGAATACACCCGGAGAACGATGCAACTGGGAAACCACAACACGTTCAGCACCATTGATCACAAAGGTACCGCGCGGTGTCATATATGGGATATTACCTAAAAACACATCCTGTACGATAGTTTCGAAGTCTACGTGCTCTTCATCGTTACAGCTCAGCTTCAGCTTGGCCTTCAGCGGAACTGAATACGTAAGGCCACGTTCCATACACTCTTCGATGGTATAACGCGGCGGATCGATGAAATAGTCGAGGAATTCCAGCACGAAAATGTTTCGCGTATCAGTGATCGGGAAGTTCTCCTTGAACACACGGAACAAGCCTTCGTTATCACGCTTGTCCGGCGTTGTTTCGAGCTGGAAAAAGTCCTGGAACGACTGAAGTTGGATGGCCAGCAGGTCGGGAGATGCCGCTACATCGTGTAGCTTGGCAAAATTGTGCCTTCCGGCTGCGGTCTTTTTTTGCGGTATAGCCATAATAAATATAAAAAGTCCTTTAAAACAACAAAATCCCGTAAAGCAAGCCAGGCAAGCCTTACAGGTCATTATATTACTTACAAAAATTACTTAAAACTGGTTTATGCACGTACGTTTCCCCGGAAAAAGGATAGCAAAGATACTAAGCGCGCTTTAATTAATCAAAAAATATTCCACTTTTCTTGAAACGCCATTTTTTTTTGCAAAATGCTAACAAAATCAATATCAATTTTTTATTTTAAAATGCGTTTGCCCTACTCGAATATAAATATCTGACAATCGATGGCTATTACAGTAAAAATAAAACTATTTTTTCTTTTCACTCAACCGAAGTTACTTTGCGCCCATGTTACAGCAGGAAACAGAACAGATAATAGCCCTTTACCAGGCCTGGCTCGACGCATGGAATGCCCGCAATGCTGCCGGGATGGCCACTCTTTTTGCAGAAGATGGCAACCTGATAGGTTTTGATGGCAGCCAGCTGAATGGCCGCGACGAATTGCATGTAACACTTGACAATATTTTCAAACATCACCAGACGGCCGCTTACGTGGCCATCATCCGCGAGATACGCCTGCTATCACCCGGCGTGGCCTGGCTGAAGGCAGAAGTAGGTATGGTGCCCGCCGGAAAGAACGACATCAACCCTGCGCTTAATGCCCTGCAAACGGTAATTGCACTGAAAAATGAGGACGGCTGGCAGATTTCACTGTTCCAAAATACGCCGGCGGCCCTGCACGGCCAACCGGAACTGCTGGAGCAAATGAACCTGGAATTGCGTAAGGTGCTATTTGGCACTGACCAGATAGACGAATCACAGATAAATCTTAATTAATATATCTGCACATCATCAATTAATGTATATTTGATGAAAACCTGCCTATGATAACAGCAGTTGCCACCCGCGAACCGCTTTCCGATGACGAGGCCGCATGGCTGATGAAAATATATACCCTGCGTAAAAAAGACCTGTTTTATGCAGGCGCGTTTCGCTGCTTTGCACGCTGCATGCCGCTCGCCTTTACTTTGGTCTTTGCCTGGGGATTTCTTTCCGGCGAATTTTGGAACAATAAGTCTACAGTTATAAGATCGATGCAGACATTCATTGTTGTGTCGGTAGGTTTGTCTTTCGTGATCACCACGATAGTATGCTGGTTTATCAATACCTATATGATCATCCCTTATCAAAAAGATGCGCTATGCGGCCAAAAACTACGCATATCACAAAAAATAATGGCCAAAGAATATTACCCGGTAACCCGCCAGTACTTCTTCAGACTGGAGCATAACTATGAAAAACTCTACGAGGTGGACGAAGACACCTACAATTCGCTGAACGAAAACGACGCATTACAGATGTACCAATGCATTAATTCCAAACATATTTTTGGAGACAATGACGACGTCACTATCAAATTCTTTACCATGCGTTGGTCAAGCTCACGATACTAATTGTCGCCCGTTTTGCGCGTTTCCTGCCTGTATACAAAATAAGAGTATACTGCAGGTATCAGTGAGGCTGTAAGGATAATACCCACAAACCAGGGTGCAAAACGCTCCTTCATCGCCAGCGATAGTACTATGGTAAGCAGGCCGGCAATAAAATAAAGGCGCCCACCTAATACATGTGTTTTCTTCCATACCACCTCATTTTCCAGCGACCATGGTGTACGGAAACCAACAAAATAGTTGGGTGCAGCACGCTGCAGGTAGTTACCCAGGAACATAAAGAAACCACCTAAAACACAGAACAAGCCACTGGAATCGGCCACCACACCGGTGATAGATGAACGCACAATGAACAGGCTAATAATAGCAACAAACAAGGTAGTGAACAGCTTGAGCATAAAGTACTTATTACCCATTATCTCAAGTTTCTTCTTAGGATCTATCTTCGGTATGAATGTCATCAGTAAATATATGCCAACGTTCAAACCGGGTATCAAAAAAGCATACATCGTTTTATGGCTCCAGTCGTCCGGCTTACCGTCAAAACCGAAATGGGTAGGTATGATCTCCGGCAATGTGGACCATGCATATGCCAGGTAGCCCATAGGAACAAGCATGACCAGCCACAGCCCTATTTCCTTCTTAAGATCGAATGATTTCATATTCTATTTTTTGAGGTTGAGTATAAAGCTTAAAATATCATCGAGTATGGTGGTATTGATGGTGTACACAACAAACTGCCCTTTCTTTTCGCTACTCACCAGTTCCGCATTTTTTAATATCTCCAGGTGATGAGATATGCTGGGCTTTGATATGTTGAACGCA